>JBBRMT010000182.1:0-9436 GCA_038230695.1 Chloroflexia bacterium | reverse complement strand
TTGGTCGCCACGAGCGACTGCCTGTTGCGAACCCCAGTAGGTGATACCCATGACGAAATCGCCGACCGCGCTCATGTTGGTGAGAAAACTGCTGTAGAACAGCACAATGAAGCCGAACATGATCAGCAGGGCGAAGCCAATTGCAACCGGCTGGGCGATCAGAGCTTTGAAGGCTAGCAGCAGTGGACGTTGCTCGATCGGTTTGCCGGTATTGATGAACTGCTCGTAGAGGAAGGCGAACACCAGGAAGCTGACGAAGATCACGCCGTTGAGGTAGATTAGCTCATGGTTGGTTACGCCCAGGCCCACCCCCAGCGCCGCTATATACATATACTTGGCTTTGTGGGTGCGAATGAAGCCGAGGATGCCTAGCAGCAACAGGATAGTGCCGACCGTGCTGAAGATGTCGTGGCGCAGGTGACGCGAATAGTACATAATGTCGGGGGCGAAGGTGATGAAGGTGGCAGCGGTCAACGCGCCCCAACGCCCGATGAAGGGGCGGAACGCCCACATCAGCCCGACCAGAATGATGCCGAAGATGGCTGGCCCCAGTCGCACGGTGTAATCTGAAGCGCCAAAGAAGAAGAATATGAGCGCGACAAAGTGGTAGAGGAATGGTCCGTGATAGGTGGGGTCGTAATGATAGACGTAGCCGCCGGTAAATAGCTTGTACGAGTAGTAGCCGTGGATCGACTCGTCGTGGTGCAACGCGCCCTGGTCGAGCAGCAGCAGGCGGGTGAGCAACACCACCACCATGAGGCCCACAAAGTAGACCACCTCCCAGTTGACGGTTGCCAGGTTGACGGCGCGATCGAGTAGGCCGCTTCTCGTCTGAGGGGCGCTGGGGCGAGGGGCAGTAATATCCAAAGCTCGGTTCTCCTTCATTCTGATTGCAGATTGTAGATTGCAAATTGCAGATTATAAGGCTGGGGCGATGTTCTCCCCTCCCACCGAGAGGGGCCGGGGGTGGGTCCGAGTCGCGCTTCACGCACCCTCCCTACCCCCCATCATAACTCAATCCTCAGTGCTTACTTGTTCGCCAGGTTCTCGAACTCCTGGTAGATGTCCTTACGCACGTAGAGCTTGAAGTCCACGCTATTACCCGCAAAGTTGCCAGTGGGATACGGCTCACGATAGATGAGGTAGCGCCATAGCCGTGCCTGGGCATCCGGTTGGCTGAGGGTGCCGATGCTGCCGAGTGCGGCATTGATGTTTTGCAAAGCGGTGCCGCTCTTGGAGATGTCCACCGTGCTGCCGTCGGGCATTCGCGCATTGTTGGGGATGAAGTTGCGGTAAATCCCCTCATCGAACCACCAGCGTAGCACGTACTGCTGGGCCACGTATTGGTCAGTAACTGAGGCAAGCCCCTGGGCCGCATTGCCGGGGTCGTGATAGGCCATGCCGAGGAACATGAACGGCACATCCTTCACATCGTTGGCGGTCAGCGGGCCGCTGGGCATAAACCGCTTCTGGCTGAAGTTGCGTAGATACCACTGCCCCGGCCAGCTAAAGTCGCTATCGTAGATAACCGGCATATCGAGGCTGCCGTCCTTGTAGATCTGATACTTCTCCACATCCTGCACGGCCTTGACCAGATCGTGGCCGGTCTGCACGTAGACGGCCATCTCCATCGGCGCAACATCGCCATTCTGGTAGGCCAGCGCGGTGCCGGTACGCAACTGATAGAACAGCATAATCACGAAGAGGCTGACCAGCAGCGCCTGCGCGGCGTTCTTGAGGCCGCGCCAGAAGGCGAAAGCGACGAACAGCAGCAGCATGAAGATGGGATACCAGATCAAAGCCCCCCACTCTGGAGACTGCTTGTTAACCTGCAAGTTGAAGCTGCGGCTCGCCATGTTGAACATATAGGCGAAGGCAAGGATGACGAATAGGGCAATGAAGGCGACGAATGGCAACCAGGAGCCGGGGCCGGTCCAGGCGCGTAGCGGGGCCATCATCTCGCCTGGGTGGGCAAGCTGCTCCTGCCGTGCCATCTGGTGCATCCATTCTATAGACGCATCGCGGGGGTTGGATGTAGGGCGCACCCCTGCTGCAACCTTGGCCGCCTTGCTGCTGGGGCGGGTTGCCACCGATGTAGATACCGTCTCCGGCGCAACGAGGGCCTGCTCCGCATCGCTGGTGGCGGCCTCGGCTTGGCGCTTACGGTGCCAGGCGTAAATGCTGCTGAACAGGGCGGCGAGGAATATCCCGCTCAGGTAGACGGCGGGCTGGTCAACGTGAACCTCCAGCCAGGGCATCTTCTCTCCTGCCCAGCCGTACATGAAGTTCGCCATTAGCAACCACCAAATGAAGAACAGGATCAGGAACGGCTTGAGCGTGCCGAATGCCACTTTGCTCGGCACAATCTCGCCACTGCCACTGCCAGCGCGGTTGAAGCCGAGGGCGACGAAGCCCATCGCCTGCACAGGCCGCCCGCTACGTACCTGTCCACCCTGACGCACCCGCCAGCCGTTGAGCGCCCAGTTGAAGCCGCGCCCGCCAAAGTAGGCGATTGCCGCCAGGCTGAAGAATACGGAGATGATCTCGTAGAGTGGCACCAGCAGCAGGTAGTAGAACCAGGGCTGGCCGCCCCGCGCCACCGGCTGCTGTGAAATCCAGTAGCCGATTGCCCCCACCGCGCCGCTGCCGATTCCTTTGGGGATGTTCTCGAACAGGCTGGTGAAGAAGATAAAGAATATAGCGAGGAAGCCGCCCACGCCAGTGAACAGCACGTTGGGTCGTGCCAGCAGCGTCCCCACCACCTGTGGTAGCGACCCGGCTGGGTAGGCCAGCAGCAGGCTGCGGCGCGGTAGGTTGCCAAGCTGATTGCTTGCCACCACGTAACCCACTATCAACCCGATTACCCCACCGATTACGGCAACCGCAGGCTGGAACCAGAGAGGCTGGAACATCGGCACCAGGAACCAGAACAGCAGCCCGCCAATAATCGCGCCACCCAGCATAATCGCTGCGCCGGAGATAAAGCTGCGACCAAACTCGTCATCGTCAATCAACTGGCGACGCTGCTGGTAGAGCAGGAAGCCGAACACGGCGCAGAATATGATGAACAAAGCCAATTGCATCAGGATCAGGCCGTTGCCGAGGAACTGGCCGAAGTAGCTAAATATTACGTCTAGCTGGGGGTTGTCGCCGGAGGGCATCGAAGGCAACTCGGCGGTTTTGCCGATCTTCATCGTCCAGAAGCCGAGCGCGGCTACGCCATATAGTGCAAGCAGGCCGAAGTAGCGTTTGCCCAGTTGCCAGAAGAATAGCGGGATGAACAGGGTAAAGAAGATAAAGGTGGTGATGTAGGCGGTTTCCTTAATTGCGAATAGGATGGAGAGTACCACCGTGAAAAGGTAGAAGTAACCGGCCTTGCGGGTGGCAAGGAAGCCAATCAACCCGATAATCAGCACTGATTCCGCACCCATCACATAAGCATCCTCGCGGGCGAAGCGGGAGAAGTAGAGGAAACCAGGGGAGACCAGGAACAGGAAGCTCATCATCAGCGCCGCGCCGCGCCCCACCCACTTGCGGAGGAAGAAAGGCGACATTACCGTGATGATACCCAGGATAGCGGGAGGAACGCGCACGCTGAAATCGCTATCGCCCAGCAGGAAGTAGAAAAAGCCCCAGACGTGGAACTGGAAGGGGCCGTGCATCATCGGGTCGTGGGTATAACCGTTGCCGATAAAGAAGTACCAGGAGTAGGTGGCGTGCAGGCTCTCATCGTGGTGCAAGGCGCGATCGCCCAGCGCCCAGAAGCGGGTTACAATTGCAGCGAAAAAGAAGAGTAGGTAAAGCCCGCTCTCCAGGGTTAGCCATGAGCGTCCGCTGGGGCTGGGTGTATCCAGCACCGAAGTGGCACCAATCGGTTCGGGCGCAGCATCACCCTTCAACTGCTCCTTGACCGACTCGGTCAACGGTGCGCCTATGTGGATGCGCCGCCTGATGTCTGGTTGCGGCTCGGTCTCGATTTCGCTGTGTCCATTGCTGGCTGGTACGCTGGCGGTGCTGTATACATCGCTTTCAAGCTCCGGGTAACCATCGTTAGCGTCGGTAACATCGAGCGGCGCTTCAACTTCCGGCGCGTCAACCATCTCTACTTCCAGAGGTGCGGCGCTGCGTACCCGCAGGTTGCCGCGTCGGGGTGGGCTGATCGGCTCGCTATCGCCGTTGTTTGCGTTTGTGCGCTTGTCGTCCTGTGTTTTCATCGTAAAAGAGTCTCCCTGGTTTAGCTATTCACCAGCGCGGGGAAGAATGGCACATTATGTTGTCACTATTTGGGGCATAACGGTGTTAGGGCAAGGCAAAGCCTTGCTGCTCGCGCTATTGTACAATAAATACGTTTACCGTGCAAGTTTTAGTTCTATGCCAACAGGCGTGCGCCGCCACGTTCTTGCATACACGATCAGGGTGAAGGACGTTCGCCCCTACCGACGTTGCATTGCAAAAATGAAACTTAGCGCCGCCCTATTTAGTATATCTTTCAGGGCAAACATTTGTTGGGGGCAAAGTGGGTAAAAAGCCAACAACCTTGACACATCGCGGATAATAACAGGGGAGGGCTAACGTTGGCCGATTATACGCTAGCGGTAGGAGTGGCGACAGCATATATGGATGAGAGCGAAGCCATCTCCCGGCTGCAGCAGGGAGACATCGGAGGGCTTGAGGGTTTGGTGCTACTGCACCAGACCAAAGCCTTGCGCGTCGCTTTCCTGATCACCCGCGACCACGCGCTGGCCGAGGATGTGGTGCAGTCGGCCTTCCTGCGGGTTTACGACCGCATCCACCAGTTCGATGCCACCCGTCCCTTTGCGCCCTGGTTTATGCGTTGTGTCGCCAACGATGCGCTGAAGGCGGCGGCAAGACGCGATCGGCACCTGCCACTTGAAACCGAAGATGCCGCTCAGAGCATCGAACTAACCAGCCCCGACCTGAGCCTTGATGAAATCCTCGAATCCAGCGAGGTCAGCGCGGCAGTGGCCGCCACCCTCGACCGCTTGCCACCCGCGCAACGTACCGCCATCGTGCTGCGTTACTATCTGGATATGAGCGATACGGAGATGTCGGAACGACTCGATTGCGCCACTGGCACGGTGCGCTGGCGCTTGAGCGTTGCCCGTCAGCGGATGCGCCAGTTGCTACCCGCCTGGTTGGGCGGAGATGAAATGTAGAAGGTAGAGTGAAGGTTGAAGGTAGAAGGTATAGTGGTGTGATGTTCGGATTCAACATTCTACGCTCTACATTCTTCATTCTTAATAGGAGAAGCAGATTATGGATAAGCAGACTAAAGAACAGCGTTTCCGCCAGGCATTGGCCGATTATGCGGCGGATGAGGTTTCCGCTAGCCGCGATATATGGCCCGCCTTGCAGCGTCGCTTGCAGCAACGCCATCGTAACACTGTTCTCAACTTGACCATGCCGATGCAGCGTCCGCGCTGGTCGGCGCTGGCGGCAGTAACCGCTGTGCTGCTCATCCTCGGCCTGCTCAGTTATGCGCTGCCTGCTACATTGGGCCGCTACCTGCCTGACAACAACGCGATTAGCCCCGCCCGCACCTACGCGGCTACCCTCGTCGCTACCTCGGAGGCAACCGCAGTGGTACGCACCGCCACCCCGCTACCCGATAGCCCCAGGCGCAGCGGCCAAGTCAACCCCTCGCTGAACGTCCAGGCTGCTACCAGCCATGGGCTGCCAATAAGCCTGGACGAACCTCCCACCCCCCTGCCCCAGCCACTGTTGCCTTAAGAAATCTTGATTAACTAATTACCTTGTAGACAAAGTGCTGATTACCCTCCCCTAAAGGGGAAGGCTGGGTGGGGAATAGGGTACAGAACAACTTGGTTTACGAACGCGGGGCGCTTATTGCGACAAACTAACTCCTTAGCCTCGGTTGTGCCAACAGTGGGGATTAGCTGGGGGTGTTCGTGAACGTGCTGCGGGTTGACCCCGACTGAGCCATTCTCGCCAATGATAATGTCGTGCTGACCGTGGGTGTGCATGATTTTGCCACCATAGGTACGGGCCAGCACCTGGGGGGTGAACACCTGGGCGGTTGGCCCGAAGGCGATGATGGTGTGATTGATGCAGCAAAGGTCGTCGCTGACGCGGGTAGCGATGTCGAGGTCATGAGTCGCCATCAGCACAGTGCCGCCCGATTTGCGGAAGTCGTCAAGCAGGTGCAGGATAGTCTCCTCGGTGCTGGCATCCACACCGTTGAGCGGCTCGTCGAGGATCAGGATCTTGCCCTGCTGCACCAAAGCGCGGGCGAGGAACACGCGCTGCTGCTGCCCGCCTGATAGCTGGGCAATCTGGGTCTGGCGGCGGTCGAGCATCCCCACCTGCTCTAGCGCCCACTGCGCCAGTTCGCGATCTTTCGCGCTGGGCCGCCCCAACAAGCCAAGCCGCCCATAGCTGCCCATCAGCGCCACATCTTCCACGGTCACCGGAAAGTCCCAATGCACTTCTTCACGTTGAGGCACGTAGGCAATCTGCTTACGGCCCACTGCCTGCGGCTTGCCGCCAATCAATAGGGCCGTATCGCGGTGCGGCACCACGCCGAGGATGGCCTTGAGGAAGGTGGATTTGCCTGCCCCATTTGGCCCGATCACCCCCACGATCGTTCCCCAACCGATGTCCACGTTGACATTATCGAGCGCCAGCAGTTCGCCATAGCGGACGCTCAGGCCGCGCACGCTGATTGCGCTACTGCTGTTGGCGGGGTCGTCGCTCTTTATCGGGGTATGAATATCAATTGGGTTTGTCATATATGCCGCCTTGTTCTGAATCACTCCCCTCCCGGTGGGAGGGGCTGGGGGTGGGTCTGTAATGCCAACAAACCCTTATTTATCAGGTAATAAAGGTTGCGTCGCGCCAGCGGGCAGCGGTTGGCCGGTCATACCTGCGATCATCAGGTCGGTGTCATAGCGCATCATCTTCAGGTAAGTATCGCCGGGGCTACCCGCAGGGCCGAGGGTATCGCCGTAGAGCTTGCCATCCACCACCGTCACGCCAGTATCGCTAGCGATCTGCTGCGCCAGCTTGGGGTTGAGGCTGCTTTCGACAAAGATAGCCTTAACCTGCTGCGCCTTGATCTTCTGCTCCAGGGTAGCAATATCCAGCGCCGAGGGGCTGTAATTCGTGTCCATCGAAGGGATAACCGAGCCGATAAAGTTGAGGTTGTAGCGGTCAATATAGTAGCCAAAGGCATCGTGGTTGCCGACCAGCTTGCGGTCAGCAGGGTTTGGTATTTTGGTGGCCCAGGCGTTCTTGATATAGCTGTCGAGATCGTCGAGTTTTTTATCGTATGCCTGCTCGTTGGCCTGGAAGGTGGCAGCGTCGGCGCTATCTTTCGCGCTAGCGGCGGTAACAATGTTGTGTACCATCACCTTGGTGTTAGCCGGGTTGAACCAGATGTGCGGGTCGCCCGCTGGCTCGGCGGAATCGCCCTTGCGAAGGGTAACGCCATTGCTACAATCTACAACCGTCGCCCGCGTGCCGCTGTTCTGGATCAGCTTGTCCATCCACTTCTCCAGCTCCACCCCGCTACGCAACACCACATCGGCATCAGCGATGCTTCTCACATCGTCGGCGGAGGGCGCGTACTCGTGGGGGTCAGCATCGGCGGTGAGGATCCCGACTAGCTCTACCTTGTCGCCCAGCACGCTTTTGGCAAGATCCTGCAACTGGGTGGTGGTGGCAACCACCTTCAGCTTGCCGCTACCGCCTGCCGCTGGTGTGCCGCTGCTGCCGCCACAGCCAGCCAACAGCAACGCCACCGTTAGCAAAGCGGCTACACGCATCCCTTGCCTTCTCATTACCTGCAACATAATTATACCCTTTCTGCGAGCCGCTGTGTACACTCCGACCCAATCTGATTTTACGTATTTAATGATACTTAGTATCATATATGGCTTCAGAGAATGCCAGCAAGCTGCTGGCCTCGGTTCGGAAGCTAGTATACAACGAAAGCGAGATGTTTGTCAATACTGAGTCTCAATACAAGCGGATCCATCTACGGCTCAATAACTTCCATCACAACGAGTTGCACCGCATTGTTGCCGTAGCCAAGTCGGTTCCAGGGCGGCAAATCGGGCTGGGTGTTACCAGCTACATCGGTGGCGCGACAGCGCAGCGCGTGACGGCCAGGGCCAAGCTCAGGGGTGGTGAATTGCCACGCCTGCCAGGTGTGGGGCGTGGTCGCGCCGATTAGCTGGGCAGGTTGCCATGCTCCCGCGCCATCCACGCTGACTTCAACCGCCGCTATCGGCCCGCTGCCTGACCAGGCCAGGCCGGAGATTAGTTGAGGGCCAGGATGCAAAGCTGTGCCAAAAGTGGGGCTGGTGATGATTGACTTGACCAGCATCTGCTGCACCGGCTGCACTGGCTGCGCGGGGCGGTCATAGATGTAGCGTTCGCGCTGGTAATAGCCCTCGAATGGCTGCTCGATGGCGGTGATCTGCACCAACCACTTGACCGAGGCCATACCGTACCAATCGGGGACTAGTAGGCGCACTGGCCCACCATGAGCGGGGGGCAGTGGCACGCCGTTTAGCTGGTAGGCGAGCATGGTGTCGGGGTCGAGCGCCTGGGCTAGTGGCAGTGATCGGGCAAAAGGCACAGCTTCAGGGCTAGTTGCCACTATACCTTGATCCGCACCCTCGAACAATATCTCCACCGCGCTCGATTGCACGCCCGCCCGCTCCAACACCCAGCGCAGCGGCACACCCTGCCACTGGCCGCTGCTGACCGCGCCGCCGCCCCAGGGTTCGCCCTGTGGCAAGGGCGCGAGACCGAGCCGATGGTTGCCCGCGCACTCCATCGTGGTGCTGATGGTGCGTGCAGGCGCGTTTAGCAGGTCGGCGTAGCTAATCTCCTGCGGCTGGGTCACTGCTCCACCTACCGTCAACCGCCAGCTATCGGGGGCGAGGGCAGGCACGGCAAAGTTGCTACGCACGTAGAAACTCTCAATGGGGGTGTAAAGTCCGCGCAGCGCGGCGGGTGGGGTCTCGGCGTTGAACGGCGCACGCTTGACCACCACCAGCGCCTGCTCCTGAGTATCAGACATGGGCATTCTCCTCTTTGGCTTGCTGCAAAGATTATAACAGATCGGGTGCTAGAGGGCAGCAAAAAGCCGCGCCTGTTGGGGCGTGGCCTAAGCACTGAAACTTCAGCAGGTAGCGCTGTCTACGCTTGTGGCTTCAGCACCACCTTGATGCAGCCGTCCTTCTTATGCTTGAAGATGTCGTACCCGTGGGGCGCTTCGCCAATCGGCAAGACGTGGGTGATGATGAACGAAGGGTCAATATCGCCATTGATGATCCGCTCAAGCAAGGGGCGAAGATAACGGTGGACATGGGTTTGGCCCATCTTGAAGGTAAGCCCCTTGTTGAAAGCCGCGCCGAAAGGTATCTTGTCGAGGAAGCCGCCATAT
>JBBRMT010000181.1:0-9502 GCA_038230695.1 Chloroflexia bacterium | reverse complement strand
CGCGATCGACTCGTTGCGGGTAATCGTCACGATGTCAGCGCCGACGGCGCGGCCCTTGACCTCGATGAAGCGGAGGCGAACGTCGGGGTCGGCGGGGCGGCCATGCACGTCGCGCGGGGAGCGCGATTCGATGTCGAAGCCCCGATTGATGGCCGACACATCGCATGGCTCAAAGCCCATCCGCCGCTCCGCCTCCATCACTGCGGCCATCGCCAGCTGCTCGATGCGGCGGCGGGCGGCGGGGTCGCCGCCGTAGGGCAGTTGGAACTCCGCAGCGTCGGCGGCAGCAGGTTGAGGCGCGGCGGGCAGCAGCGCGGCGGGGATGACCAACGCGCCCGCCACCACCAGCGGAAGCTGCGCCCCAATGTTGCGCTCCTGCTTCAGCTTCGCCATGCGGCTATCGAGGCGGGCGAGTAGCTCGTCGCGGCGGCGGGCGGCGGCTTCGGAGTTCATCTTCGGCTGCTTGCCCGCCAGCTCCTGCTCCTTGAACTGTTGCGCCCGCGTGTCCCAGTAGACAATCTCCTGCTCCAGGCGTAGGCGCACCGCCTGCTCGGTCTTCTCAATCAGCGCGGTGCGGGCAGTCGCCACCTCCTGCAACTGGGCGGGCAGCAGTTGGCCGATCGCATAGTTGACCGCCAACTGCTCCACGTCGGGGGTGAGCCAGTCGTGGCGGATCTGCGCCGCCGCCGCCACCTCATGGGGCCGCAGCGGGCGATAGTCGAGGTATGGTCCCTGGCGGGTGCCTTCAGTGTTGCTCTCGGCATCAATCTCCACGAAGTTGAGCGCACTGGAAACCACGTGCGGGCCGCTGGCGGTAGTAACCGTCTGGTCGGTAATATCCTGGCGCACGCAGAACATCGCCCGCGGGTTGGCGGGAGCATCGGGGCGGCGGTCTACCAGGATTGCACCCTGGCGCAGCAGGTCGCCCGCGCGCTCCAGCAGCAGTTCGATGACGGTATCGAGCAGCGGGTGGCCGGGGGCAATGAACTCGGCGTGGGGTGCGTTGCGACTGTGGTTGGCAGCGGCGATGATGTCCGCCTTGTCGAAGCAGATGCGCGCATACTTGGTGACGATATGGTGGCCGTTGCGCCGGGCGCGGGCGCGCAGTTCGTTGGGAACAAACTTAATCTCGTAGCGGCCCGCCTCGCGCTCGACCACCTCGCCGCCCAGGTTGCGAAACGCCTCCAGGAAGAACGAGGCGATGAAGTAAGGCACCAGGCGACTGACCTCGGCCCGCTGCACCAGTTCCTTGATGTCGGCCAGGATGCCGGGGCCGAAGTCCTCCTTGTCGAGCGCGTTCTCCTCCAGCGCCTTGACGAAATGCGCCTTGTCTACCAGTTCGATAACCTGCTGCATATAGCCATCATCCTGCTCACTCTTAAGCACCGCGCCCATCACCAGCTTGTCTAGCGGCGCTTCCTCGAACAGGGTGCCAAGCACGTCGAAGACGCGGTCGCCCAGCGCCTCGCGCATCTCGTTCAGCTTCTCCAGGATGGTCTCGAACACCTGACCCTCGCGGGTGTCGCTGGCAATCAGGTTCCAGCAGAAGCACATCTCGGTCTGCAGGTAGCGGTGGATGCGGCCAAAGCGTTGCTCCAGGCGGTTGGGGTTCCAGGGCAAATCGTAGTTGACCATCAGGTGTGCGGCGCGTTGCAGGTTGATGCCCTCGCCCGCCGCGTCGGTAGCGACCAGGAAGCGGACATCGGGGTTATTGACGAACTCCGCTTGATTGGCAAGCCGCTCTTTCAGATCCATGCTGCCGTGGATGGTGGTGAGCGCCTGCCTGCCCATCAGCTCGCCAATCTTGTCGCTGAGGTAGGTAAGGGTGTCGCGGTGTTCGGTGAAGATGACCAGCTTGAAGCGCTGGCCGTGCGGGTCGAGCATCTCCGGTTCTTCGAGCAACACCTGCTTCAGCCGCCGCCACTTGCTGTCGCTGCCGCTATCCACCAGCGTCTTGGCGATATTTTCCAGCCGGGTGAGGGTGTCAATCTCCTGCTGAAGCTCGCGCAGGCTGGTGGCCGCGCTGGCCGAGGAGAGCAGTTCGGTCACTTCAGTATCATCATCATCCGAGCGGTCGTCCAGTTCGTCCATGTCTTCGGGCAGATTAGTGATCGGGATGAGGTTAAAGCCATCGGTTTGCTTCTCGCGCAACGCCTTCTCCAGCCGTTCGCGACGGCGCTTGAGCGACTGGTAGATTGCGTTGGGGGAAGAGGCCAGGCGGCGTTGCAGCACGGTGAGGGCAAAGCCGATCGCGCTGCTACGCTGCTTCGCCACGCCCGCGCCTTTGAACTTATGCACCCCCCACCCAGCCTCCCCCGCAATGGGGGAGGAGGACTCGCTGGCGGCCTTTTGCTGCTCGGCCTCGCGCACCGCCGCCTCGGCGCGGCCCATCTGTTCGCGCACGTAGCTGGTTACCTGCTGGTAAAGCTCATACTCGCTGGGGTTGCCATCCTCGCCGCGACTCAGCTGGTAGCTAACCGTATCGGCGCGGCGCTCAGGAAAGAGGTGGCGACCATCAAAGCCGAGGATATCTTCTTTGAGCAGGCGGCGCATGATGTCGCGTACATCCTGCTTGCGATGCACATCGGCGCGGTACTTGCCCTCGAAGCGGTCAGGGTCGAGCAGGGCCATGAACAGCTGGAAGTCCTCATCCTTGCCCCGATGCGGCGTGGCGGTCATCAGCAGCAAGTTGCGGGTGTGTTCGCCGAGCAGCTTGCCCAGCTTGTAGCGGGCAGTCTCGCGGCGGACCCCACCGGGGTCGTAGGTGGCGCTCATCTTGTGCGCCTCATCCACCACCACCAGGTCCCAATCGCTCTGGCGCAGCAGTTCCATATTCTGGTCCTGCTTGAGCAGGTCGAGGCGGCTGATTACCAGCTTGTTATCGGCGAAAGGGTTGCCGCGTGATTCGCTAATTTCGCTCCGCCCCATGATTTTGAAGTCCAGGCTGAACTTATCCTGCAGCTCCTCCCACCACTGTCCCGCGAGGCTGGCGGGAACCACGATCAAGCAGCGCTCGAGGTCGCCGCGCAGCATCAGTTCCTTAATCAGCAGGCCCGCCATGATGGTCTTGCCCGCGCCGGGGTCATCGGACAACAGGAAGCGGAGCGGCTGCTGCTTGAGCAGCCGTTCGTACACGGCGGAAATCTGGTGGGGCAGGGGGTCGACCTTGGAAGTGGTAATGCCCAGCAGGGTGTCAAACAGGAAGGCCATCTGGATGCGCCGCGCCTCCAGCGCCAGGCGAAAACTGGCCCCGTCGCCATCGAAGGCCCACTGCGTATCATCGCTCTCCACGCTCAGGTTGCCAACATCGAAGCCCAGCACCAACCTGCTGCCGATATCGCCGCTCTGCTCGTTGCGATAAGTCAGATTGACGGCGGTGGAACCCAGCCGCGTCGCATCCACAATGGTGACTGCCAGATCGGGAACGATGCCACGCACCCTTGCGCCCTTCTGCAAGTCCTTCAATTCAGCCATGAATGGATGCCTTTCCAAAGCGAGGGACAAAATGTGGTGACAGGATTATACCACCTTAGCACTCACCGCCGCAATCAGGAGGGTGCGCGTCACGTTCTTGCATAGACGTAGGTGCGGGCTGCAGCCCGCCCTGGTGAATGAGCTTTCCTGCGGCCCTTCTGCAAAAACATGACGCACACCCCAATCAGGAGGCTAACCCTGTTCGCCTGCCATCTCTTCGATCAAGGTCCTCCGCAAGCATTAGGGGTTATTGCTACTCCTGGGTCATCCTAGTGGCTGCCAGCCTGCTAATCAGCCGCGCCGATTCCCAGCGCGGCGGCCAGCGCATCGACGTGCGGGTTGTGGCTGCTAGAAATAGCCTGCAAGTAGCGGCTGGTTGTCGCCAAACTGCTGTGCAGCAACCTTGCCTGAATCTCGCTCGGCGCTGCCCCGGCCTCGCTCATCGCATGGGCGAACGTGTGCCTAAGTGTATGCACCTTGCTCGTGCCTAGATGCTTTTCGCAGATGTTGGCGATTGCCTGCAAAGAGAGCTGCGCCCCATGATGGTTGCTCGCCAGGCTGATCCACACCGGCGCGGTGGCATCCAGCTTGCCGCCCTGTTCCACTGTCGCCGCTCGCCAGGCGAGTAGCACGCGAGCGGTTGCGGCTGGTAGCTCATCGCGGGTACTCTTGCCGCCCTTGCACCTCGGCCATAGCAGCGTGACTGCATCACCATCTATTTGCACATCGCCCCACTGCAATCCGGCCAACTCGCTCAATCTCCTACCACATTGCACCCCTACCACCTAAACGGTTGGGGATCGGTGTTATAGTGAATCGCCTAAGAGAACCTGCGGGACTAACATTGAATTCGTCGAACGGGTAGGCCATAAAGTTTTCCTCAGATATTGTTCCGTTCTCCCACTTAACCGACACACTGCGACGCCGCGAGGTCACTATGTGGTGCATCCGCATATCATAAACACCCCTGAAGATGCGTAGATCATATGTATTGCCTATAGGTAGGATTGTGTGCGCGTCATTTCCAAGTACCGTGACCTGCTCTACATCTTCCGCGATTTCGGAGCCGGAAGCTGGTTGCGGTATAGACTCTTTAACCATTGCCTTCCTCACTTTCCTTTAATGGCTCGATGCCTGGCACTCGCCAGTTCAGGACTCGTCACTTCAAGAATGGCCAAGCACTTATGATAGCCCTAGCCCTCTTCTTCGCCATAATACCAACCTTTGGGAGCAATTAGGATTCCACTAGAGTTGATATAAGGAACCGGCTCATAGACATGGAGTCTGGCGATAGTGGCTGCTGCTGTAAGTATGCAAAACAACGCCCATAGATTTGCATCAGCAATACTGAACGTGAACCAGCTCACCTTCTTAGCCTTCTCTCGTTCTTCAGGGTCACCAATTATGGGTCCAAAGGTGCTGTTATTAGCTAGCATATAACCATTGCCAAGTATAAATACGCCGTCCAAGCCCATCGTAGGAACGCGAGGTGCTTGTTCCGGGTCGCTCCACTGGGGATGGGCAATTCCCAGCTTCGTGTGGTGCTCATCTACCATATCGGGGAGTTTGTGTATATCTGGCCCTTTGTACGCGACTACATAGCTAAGAATGCTGGTAGGAAGAGCGCGTATCCTGGTATAGTCTTCCTGTAGACCCTCTGGCACTGCCACCTCTCGCTGAAGTGACTTGACCTTCTGCGCTGTTTCTATTGCCCTACAAAGTCCCTCGCGTTTCAGCGTTGATTTAACCTCAATAGTGGCAATCACGGATTCGGCGAGGAAGCGATCAACCTGGTTGCTATAGTGAATCTTAGGAAAATCCTTGTTATAGATAATAACGTCTATCTGAGGCCGCGCCTCCCCAGCTTTGGAATTACGATCTATAATTTCGCCGGTGCCAATCCCTACTGATGAGCCGAGGTGCTGCATAAGGAATTGACCCACGAAGCTCTCTCTTGCCAGTCCTTGATTAACCGAGTTGCCAGAACTCTTCAGGATGCTGCCCTGAGAGCGAAGGAGATTCTCCACATTACGGAAGTGGTCGCGCAGGATGCTTTCAGGCGGTGGCTTTTTAGGTACTACGTTCAAAGTATTCCCTTCCTGGCACTTAGTAGATATATTGCCTATCGGTGGGATTGGATCGCCTTTGCTCCTATAGCTGCTGCTTGTAGACACTCTTAAGCACCGATTGCACTTCCCTCGAAGTGTAGGGCTTATCAGGTTGGTCAACCGCTTTCTGGTAGGTTGTTATGAACTCGTTCGCCTCTTCCTTCGTCAGGCCCATATCTCGCAGATTGATGGTTAGCCACATTGCTGTCTTGTAGCGACTACCTACCTGACCTTTAGTAATCGCCTCGTTGGTAAAACCTGTAGCCCGGGTGTATTGCTCGTTTGTCATCTCATCACTCCTGCCAATAATTACCTGATTACGTACAGCTTGCTATTTTATAGCTACGATTTGTAGCTCCCCTATTATACATCAGCATCCTTCTACCATACAAGCTCGACCTCGCCTGCGCTCGACCAGCTCTCCTCGGCAAGCAGGCCAGCATACTAACCTGGAAGCGCCTCCGCCCGCGCATCACGACCTCGGATCCCCCTCGGCGGGCAGGCCAGCATACTACCCCAGGCGGCGGCACGATCTGTTGGATCCATCTCACCAACGCGACAAGCTTCTCACCATAAAGGCTATCCCCTGCACGTAGGGCGACCTAGATACCGAACATATCCCCAATGGCATCAGCGTGCTGGTTCTCGGCGCTGGCAAGCGCGGCCAAATATCTGCCAGTGGTAGCCAGGCTGGCGTGGCCGAGCCTTGCCTGCACCTCGCTGACCTTCGCCCCGGCCTGCTCCATTGCACGAGCGAAGGTGTGACGCAGGCTGTGAACCTTGGAGACACCGAGGCGGTTGCGGCAGATGTTGGCGATGGCCTGCTTGGTGAGGCGTGCGCCAGGGTAGTTGCTTGCCAGTGACACCCACACCGGCGTATCAGCGTCGAGGGCGCCAATCGCCGCGCCGTGCAGCTGGTGTAGGTAGGTCATCAACGCCACGCTGACCGAGTGACGAGTTAAGTCTAACGACGCGCCCTGCTGATTAGCCCCTTGCCTACCCATGTGGTGTTCTGTCACGTATCACCAAGAAGGAGAGTCGACCTAATGATGGATTCTACTCTTACCAGCCTCGCACCCAGACTATTCTTCGCCCGCCGTAACTTTATGATTCATCATCTATACCTGCCCCATCGCCATTTGTCTTGCCAGCGAAACACCGGCCTCGTTGGGCTGGCACACCAAACTCGGCCACCGCAGTAACGGGGATGTCGGTCAACTCCTCCAATACACGGCATCTCCGAGCGGGCCAGTGTGCTACTCTCGCATATGGCATTACTAGCGTGATTAACCGTGGAGATAGACGAGCAGCTCGGCAATTAGCAATACACTACTCAGCACCAGACCAATACGACTCCTAAATACCACGGTACTGGGATTACGGGATGTATTATTTCGGAACAGGGCTATGGTACAAAGCGCGAAGCCCATGGTGGCTAGACAAGCAAGGAATACCCCCGTCCAGTTAAATACAATATCGTGCAACGGAAGTGGCAGGTTATGGTATTCATTATAAAGAAGAAGCGAGGCGAAGGAAGAAGGAAGAAGACCGCCAACTGCACCGGCGCTAAACAATCTTCCTATCGTGGAAAGTCCTAGCGGCCAGTCTATGTGGGAGGGTGCGAGATCAAACAACGTATTATTCGAACCCTGCTTGAATGAAGGTTCTGCGTCAACACGTCGCACCTCGGATGTATAGGGAGTTGGCTCAACACCTGGACCACGGTAGTCCTCAACGGTGACTTGTTCTTGGGGTTCCACGTTAACATCGTCGCTGTTAAGTTTATACATATGCTCTCCTAGTAGGGTTATTTTTAGCTCTGAAAGTTACAAGTTTCGTACTAAGATGCACGGCGGCTTTGTGCATAATACAGTTATGCACGTAAGCACCAGCTCTACCAGGTTCAAACAGATAATAGTGGCCTCAACTTTCAGTGCCATGCAAGTAGGTAAGGAGAGTGGAAGCATGGCACTGACTGTATAAGATTGAGACAACTGCTTTAAGTATGCAGATCATTTAGGAAGTGTGCTATCATACTCCTTTCCTGGACCGAGTTCAGGATGTTGAGCCAGCAGCGATTGATAGAACTCGTACGATAGACTACCTGCATACACCGGGTCAGAAGTTTCGGAAACCGAGGTGTTGATGCCGTTCGCGTCTACGGCTGTAACGGTGTCTGTACACTGAGTGCTATTGCAGTCGATCTCCACATCCACCCCTATAGCATTCGGATCGGTAGTCAAAACATCAGTGATTGCCGTGGATAGACCTGTGAGAGGGCCATCTATCGCAGCTTTTACTTGGTCAGCCCACCAGGCATCGGCCAGTGCCCCAATCGTCATAGCAGCGCCGATAACAGCACCCCCCGGAGCAAAAGCTATCACAATTCCAAGCACCCCTCCAGCGAGGTCCGCATTACGTGTATCGCAGAAATGATCGACCAGAGCGACATCATGAGCGATTATCTTGCGGTACCCGAGGGTCTGATACCTGGTGAGATATAGGTAATGGCCAGTCGGATCCGTATATCTCAGCGGGTTGTTTATGACGTAGCTATAGCGGTTCAGCGCCTGAGGGTTGAGCGGACCAAACGGGATCTTCGCCTTCTGCTTGTCTTGGCTACTTAGCTGGAAGTAGAAGCCCTTCTGGGTGGTGAAATGGTTCTCTCCATTGACAGCAAGCGCCATACCAGCTTCGGCGTAGTCAGTGGTCAATCCCTTCATCGAAGCATTATTGGCAATACCCAACGTGCCAAGAGCGCTACCCGCACCCATCGCCATGCCGGGTACAACCGTGTCCGCCGAGATAAACCTTGCCAGCACGGGGTCGTAGTACCGAGCATTATAATACAGCAGCCCGGTGCTGTCAAGCTTCTGGCCCGTGTAGTTGATGGTGGTCTGGCTCACTCCGCCGGAGCGCACCTCGCCCCAGGGCTTGAACTCCTGGCTGCTTGCCACGTTGCCGTTCTGGTCGGTAGTCAACGCCACGCTACCCAGATGGTCGCCGTGAAGATAAAATACCTGGCTACCAGGGCCGTTGCCAGTAACCCGCTCTGCCACCACCTGACCATTGAACTGGTACATAGTGCGAGTGGGGCCGGTGCTGTCCACCTCGTACAACGCCCCTGCATATGTTGTGGTAATCTGTGCCCCAGCAAATGGAAACACCTCGCGGCTAACTCGCGCCCCATCGGCATCGTAGGTGTAGTATTCACTAGCGGAGGAAGTATTCGGTCCAGCATCAGTAACCGAGCTTACCTGGTTGTCACCATTCCAGGTCATGCTGCGCGGGTGAAAAGACTTGGCGGATATACCCTGCGATGTAAGATTGCCATTGGCATCGTAGGTGTAATTCTGCCCGCCGACGACCCGGGCCTGATGCGGACCTGCGCCGGTGCCATTGCCGTTCGCGCCGTAGGCATGGGCCGTTCCTGCCTTGCTGGTCAGATTGCCAATGGTATCGTACTGGTAGGTTTCGTTAACGCCGGTCGAGGTGGTCCAGTTGTTCAACCGGTCGAGCGAGTCGTAGCTATAAGTCTGGGTCTCGTTGTTTTGCAGGTTGACGATTTGACGGACGTTGCCCACGCCATCGTAGTAATAGTTACGGTTGAAGTAGTTGTTGTAGTTTCCGCCTGCCGTGCCAACCGCCATATTACTAAGCTGCTGCATCGGGCTGTTGTAGTTCGATATCTGTTTAACGCCGTTGCCGTCGGTCTGGTCTAGCGGCTGATCCAGTGCGGTATAGTGCGCGTTGCAGACGTAGCAGTTGGCAGGGTTGCCGCCATAGTACATCCGATTGGGCCGCCAGCCATTGTCGTAGGTGTAGCTGACCTGCTCACCGCCGGGGTAGGTAATCGAAATCAGGCGGTTGCCGCTGTCATAGGCCCACTGATAGCTGTATTGGCTACCACCATTGGTTAT
>JBBRMT010000180.1:0-9544 GCA_038230695.1 Chloroflexia bacterium | reverse complement strand
CTGTGGGTTTACTTGATGAGGCTGTAGGCAAAGGTGAGTATCCCGTCGACCGCGCCCAGGAGGATGCCAACGAACGTGCTGATGCCGATCACCACGATGGTTAGGTTGCGCGTCTCCTCTCGGGTCGGCCAGGTTACTTTGGCAATTTCGCTGCGAATATCATCGAAAGAGGTACGCAGACGTTCAATCAGCCCGCCGCCTTTCGGCTGGTCGGTGTTAGTCTTGGGCTGCTCCGGTTGTGATGAGCGTTGTATCGGCTTATCTGGACTTTCAGTTGCGCTTGGCATAACCTTCTACCCTGCTCTCGTAATAAGATTTGGCGAACAAAAACAGACACGGCGTGGCAGGCGCGGAGGGACTCGAACCCCCAACCCTCGGTTTTGGAGACCGATGCTCTGCCAATTGAGCCACGCGCCTACGCGATAAAAACGTTTGATTGGCGTTGCCGCCCGCGCCGATATAAGGCGGGGTTGCTTTCGCTTCGGTATTATAGCATACGTCCCTGGCTTTGTCAAACGTATTTGTTTCGCAGCAGATGGTTGCTAACTTCTGTACAAGCGCTACAATCATTTTGCTCTGAAGGGACGTATGTTATAAAAAGGGGCAGGGGTGGCGACCGATGCGGCAGCGTGGCCAATCGTTATGGCTCTCGGGGTCATTTACCTGCTGGTATTCCTCATTAGCCTGTTCAACAATATGTTGTTCGGTCTGGCAAGCCTGGCTGTTGCCTATATGAAGCCTGCGGCAACCCGACCCGCCGCCTGAACCTTAGCCCCAACCCCTACGCAAAGCAGCCTGCGGAGTTTAACCGCAGGCTGCTTTTTGCTGGGCAACAAAAAACCCCTTATTGGGGTGGCTGGGCTGCAAGGATTCGAACCTCAACTTTCTGATCCAGAATCAGACGTCCTACCGTTAGACGACAGCCCAATGTATACCTTGTGTGGCGAGCAGTATTATACCGCAGCGTGGTTGGGCTTGTCAAGCGTGGATGCTGGTGTCAATTTAGCGAGCAATCCTCATTCTGTAGGGGCGAACAACGCTTCTCCCGATTCGCATTGACGCAATGCCATTGCCTCTGATAAAATAGGACGTGTTGCCGCACTGCGGCTGTGGGGCTTATGCCTTACCTTACAGTAAGCGAGTAAGAGGGGAGATCTGATAGACAAGCATGGCAATGAAATACTTTAGCCGTTTTCTGTGGACGTTGCTGGGCATTGCGATGGTCATTGGCGTGCTGGCAGTGGGGGTGCTAATCTACAGTACCTTCAGCTTCGGCCAGCCCTATACCAACGAACCTACTACCCCAGCGGTGAGCTTCGTGGTCAAAGATGGTGACACCATGAACCCAGTTGCCGCTCGTCTTGAGCAACAGCATCTTATCCGCTCCGCTTTCTGGATGGAGATGGTGGCCCGCTTCAGCGGCAAGGGCAGCGACCTGAAGAGCGGCCAGCACGTGATCAAAGCGAACATGAGCTACAACGACATCCTCGATTCGCTTACCGCTGCCATACCTTTCGCCTCAGTCAAGTTCACGATTGTGCCAGGCAAGCGCATTGCCGAGATGCCCGACATTTTGCATAACGCGGGCCTCACCAGCATTGATAGCAACCGCTTCATGAGCATTGCCCTAAGTGGCACGCTGGGTACTGATTACGATGGCTATCCCTGGCTGGCAGGGCGAAGTAGCAACAGCCTGGAAGGATACCTGCTGCCGAATACCTACGATATATCGGTGCAGCCAACTAGCACGATGAAAATCGGTTCCGACCTGGTAACTCCTACCCCCACCACCGACCAGATGCAGCCGGAGAAGACGGTCATCAACATGATGCTCAAGCAGTTCGACACGGTTTTGAAGAATGATAATATTATCAACGTCGCGCAGCAGCACGGCCACTCCGATATGCACGAAGTGGTGATCATCGCCAGCATTGTCGAGCGCGAAGCCAAGGTAGCGTCTGAGCGGCCCATCATCGCCAGCGTCTACTGGAACCGAGTGGCTAAGGGGATGCTGCTCAATGCCGACCCCACCATTCAGTATGCACTCGGTGTGCCTGGCGATTGGTGGCCGCAACTGAACGGTGGCCTGGGTAGTATGAGCGACTTGAGTGGATACAACACCTACACAGTAATCGGCCTGCCACCCACCGCAATTGCCGCTCCCAGCGAGGCTAGCCTGGTTGCCGCTGCTGCGCCAAACGACACCAAGTTCCTATACTTTGTGCTTAACTGCAACCATGACGGCACCCACGACTTCTCCACTACCCTTGCCCAGCACAACGCCAAGGTGCAGCAATACAGTAGCTGCAACGGTAGCTAGCAGCAGAAGTTAGAAGTTAGAAGGTAGAATCAGAGGCGAGAGTTGCTTGAGAAAGCCCCAGAAGTCAAACACGTTGGGCTGATCGGTTACCCGGTCAGCCACAGCCTGTCGCCGCTAATTCAGCAGGCCGCCTTTGACTACTCTTCCATCCCCGGCCATTACGAACTATGGGAGACCCCGCCGGATGAGCTAGAGGCTCGCATCGCCGATTTGCGCTGGCCGGAATATCGCGGCGCAAACCTAACCGCACCGTATAAAGAAGACGTACTGCCCATGCTCGACGGCGTTGACGCAGAGGCTGCCCAGATCGGCGCAGTCAACGTTGTGGTGAATCAGGCGGGTTCGCTGGTTGGCTACAACACCGATGCGCCCGGCTTCCTCCGCGCCCTGCGCGAAGATGTGGGTTTCAATCCGGCGGGCTGTCGCGTATTGTTGCTGGGCGCTGGCGGGTCGGCGCGGGCAGTCGCTCATGCCCTGGCCCGCGCCGGGGTTGGCGACCTGGCAATCGCCAATCGCACCCTCGACCGCGCCGAATACCTTGCCGCCCGCCTCACCAACCTTGCGCTGCTGCCCGCCCCTGCGCCTACTTACCCCGATGAGGACGGTGACAATGCCGAACCAATTACATATGGCGATGGGTTCGACCCCGCTTTGCCCCTGAGTGAGGAGGTGCAGGCCGCTGCCGCCCTTGCGCGTCACTCTATGAACGTCACGGTATTGGCGTTCACCGATCTGGCGGAGTATCTCGCCAACCACTCCTACGATCTGCTGGTCAATGCCACGGCGGTCGGTCTCAGCCCCATGCACTACGATGCCTGTCCGCTCGACCCTCAGCTAATCCGCCCCGGCAGTGTGGTCTTCGACCTGCTATACCAACCAACCCGCCTGCAACGCGAGGCGCAAGCGCGGGGCGCACGCAGCGTTGACGGCCTGGCGATGCTCGTTTACCAGGGGGCGCTCTCCTTCGAGCTATGGACCGGCCAGCCTGCGCCACTTGACGTGATGTTCGCCGCCGCCCGCCGTCATAAGTAGTAATGTGTTTGAGTTTTGAGTATTGAGTTGTAAAGCGGTGAGCTTAGGACAAACTCAGCACTCAGCGCCCAAACCTCAGCGCCGATATGGGGTGCGATATTGTTCCTGTTGCCGTTTATTGTCGGAGTGGCCCTGGGTGGTCTGCTCAATGTCATCATCTATCGCCTACCCCGACTTTGGCCTGTCCCTGATGCAGCCTCTCAGCCGGACGAACCCTTCACCCCTGCAGATGCAGTTTCGTCGCCCGTGGTGATGGCGCAGGGCGGGCCACCGCCTGTCCCAACGGATGCAACTTCGCAGGCAGCGGTGCAGGGCGGACAACGGTTCGCACCTACGGATGCAGAGCATCTGCCCGTAAATGCCAGTGACATAAATCAGCACCCAGCACCCAGCATCCAGCACCCAGCACTCCGTTGCACTCGCAGCGGCGAACCGCTGGGCTGGGCCGACAGCGTGCCGCTGCTAGGCTGGATGGGGCAGCGCGGGCGTTGCCGTCATTGCGGCAAGCGGCTGCCGCTCTCCTTTCCCCTGGTCGAGCTTGGTACTGGCCTCGCTATCGCCGCCGCCTGGATTGATTATGGCCTTGGCCCTCTGTTCTTCATTTACTCCTTTTTCACCTTGATCCTGATCATCACCCTGACGATAGATTGGCAGCACCACGACCTCTACAGCATTGTACTGCTGGCTGGCGCGGGGCTGGCCCTGCTTGGCGCAATCTTCAGCCCAGAGGTGGATTTGTCTTCCGCGCTGATTGGCGGCGCAGTCGGGGGCGGCACGCTGCTATTCTTTTACTTCATCGCTCGCCTCATCTATGGCGGCGAATCGGATGCGCTTGCCTTTGGCGATGTTGAACTGGCGGTGATGCTCGGCCTGATGCTCGGTTATCCTGGTATCCTCGGCCCGCTGCTGCTCGGCCCGCTCATCGCCGGGCTGATCGGGCTGGGCTTGGTCTTCGTGCGGGTCAAGAGGCTGCACGACTACATTCCGGTGGGCGCATCGTTCTGCTTTGCCGCAATCTGCGCCCTGTTGCTGCGCGACCAACTGTGGCGTACCTTGCCGCTCGACAACCTTACCTACTGGTTGGGCGTACTCGGTGACGACATTCGCAACTGGCTGGGCAGCTTCATTTCTTCGCGCTGATGATTTGACGTGTCGCGCCTAAAATGTTAGAATAAGGGCGCAATCTTATAGGCGATGAGGCTCGTCGCCGCTTACAGCGGCCCTGTTCGCGATGAACTAATAGCTTCTACTGTCGGCCCTATGCGGGGCTTTGCAGTAGGGGCTTTTTTGTTGGCAAGAGGAGGATGGATGGGCAACTTTCTCACTATTGGTATCGGCGCGTTCCTGGGAGCAAATGCCCGCTATCTGCTCGGCGCTTGGTTTGCCGCTCGTTACGGCTCGGTCTTCCCCTGGGGTACGCTGTTTATCAACGTATCGGGCAGCCTGGCGCTTGGCTTCCTATTGGCCTTTCTGGAGCAACGCGGGGTGGCAGATCCCTCCTACCGCATGTTGCTCGGCACCGGCTTTTTGGGCGCGTACACCACCTTCAGCACCTTCAGCTACGAGACCATTGCTTTGCTGCAGGATGGCGAATACTGGCAGATGCTACTCAATGTGGGCGGCAGTATTGCCCTGGGACTGGCTGGCGCGATCCTGGGCATTGCGCTGGGCAGGCTGCTGGGGAGGGTTATCTGAATGATGAATGAAGAATGTAGTAATGTAGAATGTGGCAGCCTGGCATCGCTTCACATTAGCCATTCATCACTAATAACTAATCACTTCTTTTTGCGGGGGTGGACGTAGATATGCGCTTCGATGTCCTGCACCGTGATCAGGCCGCCACCTGCTGTCACCATCGCCTCAATTTGCGGCAGCAGGCGAGCGATGCGCTCTGGCTCATCCACGATATAGAGGACGATGGGTAGCTGCGGCTGCACATCCACAAGGTGGCCGGTGTGGATCATATGGCTATTGGCGCTGTAACCTGCCAGCCCACGCACCACTGTCGCGCCCGCGCCACCCTCCGACTTCACCAGATCGAGGATGGCAAGGTAGAGCGCCTTGCTGTGGTGGGTATTGGGGTCTTGATACCTGTCCGCTTCGCAGATAAAAATGGTTAGCTCTTGCATGGCCTCACCCCTACCCTGCTAATTCAATTGCAGTATAATGCAACAAAATAAGCGCGTCAAGCATCACCATTCCACCTTTATTGGAAATAACTACCCTGCAACGTAGACGTTGACCCAACTACGTAAGTCTGCTAAACTGTCGCTACTCTCTTATATGGGCAGCCGCACCCTGGGCGGTGCGCGGCAGAGGCCGCCCGCATAGCAGGGTATGCGTAACCAAGAAAGGAGCATGAACGATGCGTACTCGAAGATTGGCAACCGGGCTGGGACTGATAGTGGCCGCATCGCTGGCGTTTTCACCACTGCTCACCCTTGCCTACGATTGGCCCCAGATTGTCTACAAAGGGATTACAACGCCTTAGCGCTACGCCGAGGTTTGAGGTTTGAGTAAAGATGCAGCGGGGACGCATCGGTAATGAAGCGCCCCTGCCAAATGCCCCATCAATTTCCAGTGTAGGTGTGCGCCAAACTCTCGCCGAATACGCGATCGGTATGGGTGAGCCGTTGTTCATTCAGCTGTGATCTGCAAGGCTGCGATAATCCATTGTGTCAACTATTTGTAAAGGCGCAAACGTGTGGTATAATAGCTATGCTACTTGAGAATAATTGGTTGTAAGCTGGCATTTAGTATTACAGCCTCAGATGGTGCAAAGGGGCTGGATTGGTGTAGGGGCGAATCGCATACGCCCTGTTGCCTAACCATAATGCCAATCGTAACTACGCCTGTTGGTGTGACAAATGAGGCTGTAATAATAGGAGAGGAAGAGTAAGTCAGTGGCGAAGCACATTCTAGTAGTTAACGATACGCAGGAGATCCTGGAGTTGTTCAAGGACATCCTGGTTGACGAGGGTTATGAGGTTACGCTGCGCTCATTCGCCATTCGCGAACTGGACGAGCTACGCAAGGCCCAACCTGATTTGATCATCCTCGATTACCTGATGAACGGCGAAGATGCTGGTTGGCAGACCTTGCAGAAGCTGAAGATGACCACCGACCTGTGCGACATTCCGATTGTAGTCTGCACCGCCGCAAGCAATCGGGTCAAGGAGATGGAAGGCCATCTCAAGGCGATGAACGTCACCGTGGTGCTGAAGCCATTCAACATTGACCATCTTCTCAACGCGGTCAACGCAATGCTCGCCCCCACCAAGGATTCCTCACCCACCCATAAGGATGGGGAAGGGCTTGACAATTAGCGGTTGTTGCATAGTAACCTGTCTCACTCTCATTCCCTTCAAAGAATAGAAAAATAGAGTGCCAAAGCGCATCCTTGCGATAGACGACAACCAGGAGATCCTGGACTTGTATACCGAGCTTTTGAGCGAGGAAGGCTACGAGGTGTTCAACCATCTGGCGGCGTTTCAAGACCTTGATACTATCCGCAGCATTAGGCCTGACCTGCTCATCCTCGACTATATGATAAATGGCGAACTGGTGGGCTGGCGCATCTTGCAGATGCTGAAAATGAGCAGCGACCTTGCCAATATCCCGGTGATTATCTGCACCGCCGCCAACCAGAAAGTGAAGGAGATGGAGAGCCATCTTCTTTCCAAAGGGGCTTACATTGTGCTGAAGCCGTTCGACATCTACGAACTGATCGAGACAGTCAATACTGCGATGGGCAAAACCGAGCAGAGCCTCACCTAACCCGCTCATCAGCACTTCAGATACCCCTCGGTGATAAAACGTTAGCATGGGTGCAGTTCACAATATTATAATCGCGCCCCAGGGTGGGCGCAGCCTACCCCTACCCTGGCTACGTAGTGCTATTTGATTAACTGCTTCCTTTTGGCATCGTTATGCTCTCTCGGTGTGTTATAATAAGAACATTCAATCAAACTCTAAGGAGATTAACTTAACCTTGAACACCGGAGTCCTGGGCGGGGGGGCGCTGGGCCTGACCGTCGCATACAGGCTCGCTAACGCGGGCGACAATGTTACCCTTATCGAGCGGGAGGCTGAGGTGGGCGGATTGGCCGCTGGCTTCCTCGTCGGCGATAGCGGCACATATCTGGAGAAGTTCTACCACCATATCTTCAAGACTGATACCACCATTGAGGCCTTGATCAAGGAACTGGGCCTGGGCGACAAGCTGGAATGGTTGCGCCCAGTCACCAGTATGTGGGTGGGCGGCAAGGCGGTGCAACTTGACTCGCCGGTTGCGGTGCTGAAATATCAACCGCTATCCTTGTTCAGCCGCTTCCGTCTCGCCGCTGGCCTTGCCTACCTCAAGCTTGAAGGCAACTATCATCGGCTAGAGCGCGTGACAGCCGCGCAGTGGGTAAAGAAGTGGATGGGCAAACCCGCCTATGATAAGGTATGGGGGCCGCAACTGGCGGGTAAGTTTGGCGCGGTGGCCGATACCATTGTGGCAAGCTGGCTGTGGGCGCGGATCAAGGATCGCACCACCCAGCTTGGCTACCTGCATGGCGGCTTCCAGCAAATCTACAACCGCCTGGCCGACGGCATCCGCGCTAAGGGCGGCGCAATCATGCTGGGCGAAACTGTCGCCAGCATCGCCAGCCTGCCCGACGGCAAGGTTAGCGTCAAGCTGCAAGATGGCCGCGAGTTCACCTTTGACCGCCTGGTTTGCACCTTCCCTAGCCGCCTGTTTGTGCGTTTGGCCGAGGGCTTGCCTGCCGATTATGCCGCGAAGTATAACTGGGGGCAGGCATACGGCGCACACTGCCTTGTCCTGGCCCTGAACCAGCAGGTAATCACGCCCACCTACTGGATGAGCATCCTCGAACCCAACTATCCCTTCCTCGCTGCAGTGGAGCATACCAACCTGATTAGCCCATCGGAATATGGTGGCAGTCGCCTGCTCTATCTCGGCAATTACCTTCCAATGGACGACCCGCTATTCAGCAAGAGTGGCGAACAGATCCTCGACGAATACACCCCCTACATCAAGAAGCTGAACCCCCAGTTCGATAAATCGTGGGTGACGAAGGTGTATAGCTGGCAGGCAGCCTACGCCCAGCCGGTGGTTACGGTGGAGTTCAAGGACCACATCGCCCCACACGACACCCCGCTGCCCAACGTTTACCTTGCCAATATGTTCCAGGTCTACCCCCACGATCGCGGCCAGAACTACAGCATCGAGATGGGCAACGACCTGGCGGCGCGGTTGATCGCCGAGGCAAGGGGTTAGGCAACAATGTAGAAGGCGGGCTAACCCCGCCCTTATAGATCTCAATGCTTTGGAGGTAATTCAATGGCTAAGATAACGTTCGGCTGGTCAATGCCTGGCGGCATCCGCGACAAGAGCAAGCAAGGAATGCTGCTCGATGGACTTCAGCAGGGGTTGAAGCTGATTAGCGGCCATTACGAATCAGCCTGGTATGTTGACCATTTGCAATTTGATGACCGGCAATTGCTGGAAGGATGGACTGCGGTCAGCTATCTGGCGGGACTCCACCCGCAGTTGAAGTTCGGCCACGCGGTGATCTGCCAGTCGTTCCGCAATCCCGCGTTGCTGGCAAAGATGGCGGCCACTCTGCAGTATATGAGTGGCGGGCGTTTCATACTCGGCCTGGGGGCGGGCTGGCACGAGCCGGAGTATAAGGCATATGGCTACGATTTCCCCTCGGCGGGTGAGCGCGTAACCCAGCTTGAGGAGTATGTTCAAATCATCAAGGCGTTGTGGCGCGACCAGCAGGCCAGCTTTACAGGTAAGTATTATCGGGTGGAGAACGCCTACTGTGAACCGAAGCCCGAGCCGCTGCCCACGCTGATGATTGGCGGCAGCAAGCCGCGAATGTTGCGCCTGATTGCCCGCGAGGCCGACTGGTGGAACGTTTCGTGGACGGGGATTGCCGACTATCGCGCCCAGTATGCGGAAATGGAACGGGCCTGCGCTGAGGTGGGGCGCGACCCGTCAACCCTACGCCGCACCTGGTTTGGCGGCTGCGTCTGTGCTACCACTGAGGCTGATGTGAAGCGACTAAACGAAGGTTTGGACATTAGCACGGATAGCGCCTTCATCGGCACGCCACAGCAGATCATTGCACAGATGCAGCCCTTCATCGAACTGGGGGTAGATTACTTCATGCTGGGCAG
>JBBRMT010000179.1:0-9545 GCA_038230695.1 Chloroflexia bacterium | reverse complement strand
GGCGGCTGAAGCCGAAGCCGACGCGCTGCCGATCGAAGAGTTTCGCCGCCTAGTGATTGCTAACATCGCCGCTGATGCAGAGGCAGAGTCAAGGGCGGTGCGTTGAAGCTGCAAGTACGCGCTGGCTTGCGCGTTGACCGCGATCTGCGTGGCATTGCCCGCTATCTGCGCGGCCAGCGCAAGAGCGCACAGGAGATAAATCGGTTGGTTAACGAACTGATTGACAAGATGATTATGCTGGGTGAAACCCATGTGGGGCGGCGCGTCTCTGAGGGCTTGCCTGCTGAGTACCGGCGCTATGGTGTGGGCAAGTACACCATTTATTATCTTATCAATGAACCAGCCAACCAAATGACTGTCTACCATATAAGACACGGTGTACGCAGGCCGCTGGCAACTGCTACCCACCGTCAACTTGCCCGCGATGCAGAGCAGGTGAACTATCCGATTAGCCCACCGCCGCACCGATCATTAGAACGCCTCCGCATGAGACTATTAACTTTCTATAAGTTTGCAATCCCCGCCCGACTGTTGAGGGCATTGATACCCACCATTATAATGGACTGTCTCCCCAGAACCAGGGTTGCAACCCCCGCCCGACTGTTCAGGGCATTCAAAGACCAAATAAATAAGCCGACGCTTTTAGAGCGTTGGCTATCTATATTTCCTGATCTCGTGGCCCCAGCTTGACAGCTCCAGCATAACCAGATAAAATGACTTAATCTAACACCCATTAGATTAGGTAAACTATACTAACTAGGATATACTTATGCTCACTGATTTGCAGGTAATCGAGCAGCCTGGTGGCCTGGTTTTCACCGGCGGCAGCAGTAACGTTGATATTGCCATCGCCCTGTGGCTACAGGCCAAGCGGGACAAGCCTGCGGGCAAGGCGGGTAGCACCCGCACGGTGGATGCTTACCGCGCTGAGTTGCTCGGTTTTCGGGCGCAGCTGCTCGCCGCCCGGCAGGACCTGGACAGCGAGCCAAGACTCCTGGCCGATGCCGCTCAGATCTGGATTGGGCGCAGCGGCATCCAGGGTAGGAGCAAAGACACGGAGAAGCTGCGCCCGCCATCATCGGCGACGATGGCGCAGCGCAAGGCCATCCTCAGCAGCTTCTACTCGTTCGCCGTCAAGCGCGGTCGCCTCGCCGCTAACCCGATCACCCTGCTCGATAGCATTGCGGTCGAGGAGTACCACGACGTGCAGCCGCTCGACCTCGACGAGCTGAACACCAGCCTGGCTCTGATCGAGCGCGACAGCCCTAAGCCGATGGTAAGAGCGGCGGCGGTGCGCGACTATGCGCTGCTCTCCCTCGCGCTCAACTCCGGCCATCGGCTGGAGGCGCTGCAGCTGCTCGACTGGGGCGATGTGCAGGTGAAAGGCTCTGGGGTATACGTTTCCTGGCGGCGGATGAAGGGCGGGAAGTCAAGACGGGGTGAGAAGATTGGCCGGGCGACCGGCGAGGCGCTGATGCGTTGGCAGGGCGAGTGCTTGAGCGTTGTTGGCAGCATCAGCAGCGATGCGCCGGTGTGGATCCAGCTAGCCCATAATTGGATGGGTGGAAGGTTGAGCAAGTCGGCGATTGCCGACATCTGTCGCCGTCGGCTCGGCACCTCGCGCTTCCACCGCCTGCGCCATACCTTCGCCGTAGTTCAGGAAATGGCTGGCACCGAGGTGAGTAGGATTGCCGAAGCCCTCGAACATAAATCGCTCGACACCACCACCAGGTATCTGAAGCGACTGCGCGCCCAGGAGGTGCCGAACGCGGAGGAGACTGAGGCAATCGTTGGGATTCGATAACGCTAATGACGTTTATGTTGTTCATCAATCCTACATTAGCAGAAGACAACAACACTGGCCCCGCTGGGGGTAGGCGGCTGTGGAGTTGAGCAGGGGCATTGAGGTGGTGCTTTGCAGAGGAAACCGGCGAAAGGAGGAGCGCACCTTGTAGGATGCGCTCCCCGCTCTCTGCTCGCGTTTCGTGTCTTATGCCTTACGGCGTGGTCACACCCATGTAAACGATCTGGGCCATCTCGTCGCGGCGGATATTGCTATTGGGGTGGTATGTACCGTCGGGATAGCCGTTAATCACGCCTTTGTTATGCGCCGTCTCAATGCTCACATAGAAGAAGTTCGAGGGCGGCACATCGCTAAAGGTCTGTTGCCCGCCAGTGGGGTGAACAAGGGATAGTGCGCGGCAGCAACCACCAGCTTGGTAAGCTGCCTGCGGGTAATCGGCAGGTTGGGCAGGTAGCAGGGTTACTGTGTGCTCTGGGCGGCAAAGGTGCTCGCGTCGAAACCATTGAGGATGCCGTAGTGGAAGCTGGTCTCGATGTAGATCCAGGCGAAGTAGCTGGGAGGCACAAAGAGTAGGAGCCTTTTGATGAATCGCATCTTCCCGCTATGGAGTGGGAGTGGGGCTGACGGTGGGTGTGCTGCTGGTAATTGGTGTCAGGGTTGATGTACTACTGACCATTGGCGTTATTAGCGGAGTTGATGTAGGAGTTTGTGTATACGTTATTGTCGGTGTACCGGTTGCTATCCCAGTCAAAGTGGTAGTCGGGCTGGGGGTGGTAGGAGTAGCACTCAGCATCGGTGTGGTAGTCAGCATCGGCGTAGTGCTGGGCAGCAGCGGTGTGTTTGTGGCGGCGCCTGGTGCTTGCGAAGGCGTGCTAGTTGCAGCCAGGAGGGAGTTCAGGCTAAGAGAGAGTATCTTACTGAATTCCCCTCGGCTTGCGGGAGCATTAGGCACAAAGTTCCCATTGGGGAAGCCCACTACCCATTGGTAATGAGTAGCCGTCTTGATGTAACCATAAGCCCAGTAGCTAGAGGGTACATCGGAATAGTCTGTGGATGCGCCAGTATATGATGGCACCCCGCTGGCTTTGACCACCATCCTGACCAGTTCAGCTCGATTAACCTGCCTGTTTGGTTGAAAACGACCATCCGAATATCCGCTAATTATCCCGTGGGCGAACATCGTCTCAATATAGCTGTAAGCCCAATAGATACGGGACACATCGGTGAAGTCAGGTTGATTCGGGGTAATCAGCGACAGCCCATAACCAAGTACCAGCATCCTCGAAAGTTCTGCGCGGCTAATGTTCGAGTTCGGGTGGAAATTGCCATCAGGGTAGCCACCGACGACACCTAGACAGCTAAGGTTGTTGACATAGCTATATGCCCAGTAACCAATAGGAACGTCCGGGTAGTTAATTGTGCAGGTACCATCTAGTTTAGCGACAAAGACGTTGCTACTCCCTTTGAGACTTGGCTGGATTGGGTCAACTACGGGGAAGTCGGTGGAGTAGGTAGCGCCGACAATGTAGGCGGCACCGTCAGAACCTAGAGCGATACCCAGAGCGTAGTCGTAATCACTACCGCCAAGGTATGTTGAGTAGAGAATGGTGGAACCCATCGGGTTCAGCTTGGTCACAAAGGCATCATCATTCCCTGCCAACTGTCTCTGTACCGAGTTCTGAGTGGGAAAATCCGTGGAATAGGTAAACCCGGCAACATAGACATTACCTGCGCTATCGACAGCAATCCCTTGGCCGCTGTCGGCACCGCTACCACCCAGGTATGAGGAGTAAACGAGATTACTTCCGCTAGGATCTAGTTTGGTTACAAACGCATCAGCCGCCCCCTTGTTATTTGGTTGGAAAGGATCTCGGGTGGGGAAATCTCCCCATGTGTAGCCGGTAACAATGGCGTTACCACTAGCATCTACGGCGATGTCCTCTGCGCCATCATAAGACCCTCCACCTAGATAGGTTGAGTAGGTAAGCCCGCTACCGGAAGGCAAGATTTTAGCAACAAAAGCATCAGACGAGCCTCCATTGTGAGCCTGGAACGGATTCTGGGTGGGAAAATCGGTTGACTCGGTTATGCCGGCCACATAAATGCTACCATCACTACCCAGGGCCAGGCTTTTCCCTATATCCGAACCTGAACCACCCAAGTAAGTAGAGTAGCTAAACGCGGTACCGCCTGCCGCGATCTTAGTAACGAAAGCATCAAACATTCCCCCTGCATTTGATGGTTGCAAAGGCGAACTTGTCGGAAAGTCAGGAGATGCAGTGTAGCCAGTGAGGTAAGCATTACTATTATCATCCACCACGATTCGCTCAGCATAGTCGTTTTGCGTGCCTCCAAGGTAGGTTGAATAGATCAACGCAGAACCTTGGGGATTAAGTTGGGCAACGAAAGCATCGTAGCCGCCAGCACGCCGGAGCTGGATGGCTGCGTGAGTGGGAAAATCATCCGAGTTAGTGTAACCTGAAACGTAGGCGGAACCATCCCTGCCTAGAGCGATGCTCTGACCTCCATCATCGTTACTACCACCAATAAAAGTTGAATAGACGATCGCACTGCCTCCCGCTGCGATTTTGACCACGAACGCATCGCTCGGCCCCCCACCGTAAGCTGCCTGCGGCTGGCCGACGTGGGGGAAGTTAGCGGAGCCAGTAGCACCAGTTATATAGGTGTTACCCTGGTTGTCTACCATGATACTGCGACCTTCATCCATACCTGAGCCGCCGAGGTAGGTTGAATATACATAATTGGCCCCGCGGGCATCGAGCTTGGTAACAAAGGCATCTTTGTTTCCGGCGTAGATGGGCTGGAGCGGGTTGTGGATGGGGAAGTTAGAGGAGGCAGTTATACCGGTAATGCAAGCCTCGCCTTGACTATCTACTGCGATGCTGGTTCCAAACTCGTTACCGGATCCACCCAGGTACGTTGAGTAAACAAGGGATGTACCAGAAGGAGTTAGCTTGGAGATGAAAGCATCGTACCCCCCAGCACTTTGTGGTTGCAAGGGGGATTGGGTAGGGAAGTCAGTAGAGCCGGTCCCACCTGTCACATAGACAAAGCCCTGGTTGTCAACGGCTATACCAAATGCGCCATCACCAGCACTACCACCTAGCAAGGTCGAAAAGCTCAAGGCGCTGCCTTGAGGGTTCAATTTGCTGACGAAACCATCGCTAGCGCGATAAGGCACCAGTGAAATAACAATGGGAAAATCAGATGAGGTCGTGCTGCCTGCAATATAGGCATCTCCTTGAGAGTCAGAGGCGACTGCGTAACCAAAGTCATTGCCTCTGCCACCCAGGTAAGTGGAATAGATCAGTGCGGAGCTACGGATATTTATTTTAGTGACAAAAGCATCAGCAAAGCCTTTCCTACTGGGCTGGAGCGCTGCATGGGTAGGGAAATCGTTGGAACGGGTATCGCCGGTTACCAATGCATCACCCTGGCCATCTATAGTAATGCCACGCGCTTCATCCGGACCGGAGCCGCCCAGGTAGCTAGAATAGACAAGCCCTGAACCAGCAGTGTTGATCACAGTGATAAAGGCATCGCCGTTTCCCCCATACACTGGCTGAGTTGGTAGGTGGGTAGGAAAATCTGACGAGTTGGTGATACCAGTAACGTAGGCTTGACCCAGATGGTCAACCGCGATGCCTAGACCGTAGTCCTCGTTGCTACCACCCAGGTAGGTGGAGTAGTCGAATTCGGTTCCATTGGCGTTCAGTTTGGTGACGAAAACATTACTTGCCCCTTTCAGCTGTGCCTGTAGCGGATTCCTGAGTGGAAAATCTCTTGAGCGGGTAGTGCCTACAACGTAAGCATTACCCTGATCATCCACAGCAATACCACCACCGCTGTCGATATAGGGGCCGTCCTCGCTACCGCTGCCGCCCAGGAAAGTAGAGTAGGCCAGCAAACCACTCGCGTCGATCTTGGTGATGAACGCATCGTCGCCGCCAGCAAGGGTTAGCTGTGGTGCTCCCACCACCGGGAAATTGTAGGAGCTGGTTAGGCCAGTAACGTAGGTAGCCCCGCTGCCGTCAACAGCTATACCAGTGCCAATGTCATAGCCTGACCCCGAGCCCCCAATATATGTTGAGTAATCAAGCACCGGGTCGATGATGAGCGGGCGATTATGATCGTAGCTTGCTAGCTTGAACCCAACCTCATCCTTGCTGGTAACCACAAAGCCGCCGGTTACGTCTTCGCGCCCCGCCCCAGTCAGCTGATATATATGGGGGATGGATTGGCGCACCTCTCCCCAGGCAGTATCAATTATCAGAACCCCATCTTTGAGTTCCAGTCGTTCAGCGCCGTCCACTCCCAGCCTGATGCTCTTCGGGTCGGCCCCGCTGGCAACGACGAAGTCGCTCTCCAAACTCCCAGCATTACCATAGTAGAGGGCATCAATGCCAGAGTAGAGTGACTTATATCTGACCCGGCCATAATTTGGCACATGAGTATGCCAATTTGCGCTACTGCCAACCAGGTAATTGCTCTCGCTTTGTAGTTGCTCCTCACCCAACACCTCAGACTTAGGGTTTCCGGCACGAAACTCCAGGCGTAGCACTCCCGCTGTCCCAGTTGCCTTATGTGTAGAGGGGCTAAGATTTTGATCGCCTTCAGTATTGAGCTGTGCGGATGCCGGTGCGACTTGCCCAGCGCTTGCGGTGAAGGCAAACACTATTTCATTGGCGGTAAAGAACACGCTATATCCCGAACCCCTGGCCAGGTAGCGAACCTGGCTGGCGGTTTGTCCCTGATTCAGTTCGAAGGTCAAGGGAAGGCGGCTAAGGTCAGCGCTAATAGAATGACGCACACTACTCGGCGCGTATGGAGCGGATGCAAGATCTTGGGCGGGGGGATTATAGCTGCTAGTAGTAAGCAGCACAGCAACACTGGCTAGAATGAAGTAGCGTTTGTACTTTGACACTGCTCAACCTCCATGGCTAGGAAAGATGCTCCTCTGCCCTGGACAAGGTGGCGCGGATGTCCTGCTGAACAGAACACCCGCATTATTTCGTTCGACTAACACCATTTAGGCGATGTAAAGCTCTGGCAGATGGCTACCCTCTGGAAGCGCAGCTATTGTTCCCAGAGGGTAGCTGCACACCCAGCGATCATCCGTTGTCCGGCGAGTGGGCGTTGAATACCAGCTCATGAAGGAACATGGCGATCTGAGCACGGGTGGCGGGCAGGCCGGGCCAGAAATTCGCTTGAACTCCTGGTATACCGCCCTCATTATCTTGCCGATGCTGGATTATACCATAGTTGTAGAGCGACTCGATGAAGTCTTTGAGATAGGAGTTGCTGATGTCGATGTAGTCGGGGTAGCCGGTAGTAACGTTGCCCTGAATCCAGCTGACACCGTTAGTTTTACGGAAGCGACCGTAGCGTATGATCGACTTAGCCGTCTCATCGCGCCTAACGTTGCCGTTGGGGTTGAAGTAAAACATATTGTTGCCACAAGCAACACCCGTTCCGTCCATAATGTGCAGACCGCCGCCCGCGTCAGTATTGGCCATAGTCTCAACTGCGTCGTAATCCCAGTCGCCAGGCATCACATCGCAGAAGTCCTGAGCGTGATTTTGAATGAGCGGAACGCCAGCTCTGGTAAGTATGATTGCAAGCTGCCCCCGGAGAACCGAGTTATCGGGGCGGAAGGGACACTCCATCGGATTGTTCCCGGTGCAGTCAGTGTAACCGTTTATAATCTTCTCACGGAATGCCCAGATTATGTAGCGATGCGCCCAGTAAGACTGGGTCCCCGTTGGTTCCAACGGAACATCTGAGAGCTGAACGTTGTTGACGATTGCGTTCTGGTAGGAGTTATTACCAGCACAGTAGGTACCACCCTCGAAGTCTTGACAGCGGCCATAAGCTCCATCATAAGGCGCACTATTCGGTGCGCCAGCCGCGCCATAGTGGTTAGCCCACCAGGCCTCAATCGGGTCGGCAGTATAAATAGAAGTGGGTTTGTCGCCGATCTGGTAGTGCGCATAGACTATGTTCCTGTCCTTATCGAGGCGAACATTGCCGATTACTGTCCCCTGATTCCAGTTCTCGGGGTCGGTGAGTGAACCAGCGGGAGGGGCGTAGCCCCCAGCGAGGCGCAGAATGTCATCGGTGCCTGTATTATAGGGGTCGGTATCGTAGGAGAACCAACCGTAAGGGTCAAGTACGGTCAGTGTGTTTTCGCTGTAGTCAGTACGTTCCAGTCCGTAGTGCACATGAGCTCCGGTGCTATCTCCGGTATTACCACTGTAGGCGATTAGTTGACCGCGCGCTACATAGCTACCAACGGTAAGGGTAACGGTCGTATTATGGCCGTAAAGGTTGTAGTAGCCATTATTGTCAATGGAGCGTAGGGCTATAAAGTTGCCGTAAGGATGGTAATAATTGAAAGGTGGATATGGATTACGCCCACAATCTGTATCGCGTGGACACAGATTGTACATAGCCACTACTTGGCCTGACATCGCGGCATAGACAGGTGAATCATCATGTTGAGGTATGTCGAGACCAGCATGGCCATCATAGCAGAATGTACGTCCATCGGTCGCCACTTGGCAGTCTGCTAGGTTACCAGGGTTGGTGTTCCCCTCACCCGTGTATGCGGTGAATAGCCCATCGTTGTAGCCGGGTGTCGGGTACGGTTGCACACCATAGAATCCCCCGGGAACGCTATGATCGACGTGGGATGAGTAGGTCAGTCTTGTTTGTGCTGGGAAGCTCAGTTCCAAGTATTCGCTACTTAGCGGTGCGGCTTGGTGAACAAACCCAGGACCTAGGTCACTTGACGTGGTTGACGGTGTTGAGGGTTTACCAGCGGCAAGGGATGCGCTCCAGAATAGGCTGAGGGCGACGACTGCGGCTAGTGCAACGATGGTTACGCGCATGGCTGTTCGATTACGTTTCATTTCTTTATCCTCCTTGTTTGGTGGCCTGGTCAACTTGTGAGCCTATTACTTAAGTAGCATCGGGAACACGTTGTTAGCTTCGCCCGAGGTGGGAATTAGCGTCGTCAGTGTCCCGTCGCTTGGCGACAACGCGACTATGCTGCCCAAGCCGCCCGAGGCGGTCGATGAAAGGACCAGATAAGAGCCATCGGCACTCCACGATAGGTCGCGGTTCTTCACCCCGCTAAAGTGGGATAGTTGCGTTGGCGCAGAGCCATCGGTTTTGACAATGTAGATGTTGGTGCTGTTTTGCTCGGGTGCTGTGTAGTCACCGTAGGTGACACTAGCGTCGGCGCGGAGAAACGCGACAGCGGTACCATCTGGAGACCAGGCGGGGCTGGCATCCCAACCTTGTACTGCCGTTACCGCCTGCTGTTTATCATCTATCGTGCCAAGCAGATCCAGTTGCAAGCTAGTTGAACCACCATCTTGTGAAGTGAGGAAACTGATGTGCTTGCCGTCAGGCGACCAGCTTGGGGCGTAGATGGGCTGGAACTTCTTACTACCAGACACGTTTTGTGGTGCGCTACCATCAACCTTATACCGCCAGTATCCCGTGTCAGTGCCATATATCACCTCGGAGAAGAAGGTAGTGCGGTCCGGGGAGAGTGCGGTCTCGATCTGGCTCGGTTGTGGCAACCACGTTATCTTGGTGAACGACGAGCCATCGCTGGCCATGATGGCAGGGGCAAGATTTGTCTGCAAGGCGATCCTGTTGTTGTCAAGCCAGCCGATGATGTAGTGGTAAGCAGTCGAAAAGTAGGACTTAT
>JBBRMT010000178.1:0-9655 GCA_038230695.1 Chloroflexia bacterium | reverse complement strand
AGCGTACCAACGCCAACGGATTGTAAAAACGGATAAACGGATAAAGCGGATTAGCTGGTGTAGGGGCGCATGGCTATGCGCCCTGTTGAAGCGTACCAACGCCAACGGATTGTAAAAACGGATAAACGGATAAAGCGGATTTGGCTGGCGTAGGGGCGCATGGCTATGCGCCCTGTTGAAGCGTACCAAGGCAAATCGTAACCGTCAACCTTGATGTAGGGGCGGGTTGTACTCGCCCTGATGGAGATGTAATGCCAACCTACCTTGAACGCTACATTGCAGGCGAACGCGAAGCCGTGTGGGACGAGCTACTCGCCCTCGGCGCAGCCATCCGCGAACAGCCGCTGTACACCGACGCGCTGGCCGTCGCCCGCGAGACCATGACCAGAGCCAGATACAATGTCGAACTGCTAGTGGCAAGGCTGCGGGCGAGTAGTTATAAGTTCTCGTCAAAGGAGCCACATAAGCTACCACCTTCCGATATAGATAAACAAATTGCCAAGCTAGAAGAAAGGACAGGAGTAATACCACTTTCCATCAGAATGTGGTACGAAATTGTGGGTGAGGTGAACCTGAGCGATAAACATAACAAGACCTTCCAAGTAAAGGGTATTAGTGATCAACCACACGTTCTCAGGTTCCGAACCGAGGTCGCCCTTCGCATTAGCACTGATGCACCTGTGCCAGAGATTAGGCAAGCGTTCGCCGATTTTACAGAGGGAAATGTTGCGCTTACTGATCCCATATTTGTCCTCCGCATTGCCGACGATAAGACACACGGTACAATTGGTGATACTATAAGCGTACCTAATGCAGCCATTGACGGCAACATCGGAGCCGAAAATCTGCATGAGACGTTTGCACAATATCTTCGGCGCAGCTTTCGCTGGGGCGGCTTCCTGGCTTCGCAGATATAGACGTTACTCTGCGGCCTACCGAGTGGCTGGCCGCGCTCACCGAAGGGCTATTGCCCATTTGACATAATCAATATCTGGCAATTTGGCCTGAATTGTGGATAAAGGCTAGCCTAATAACAATATCTTGTGATATAATCCTTAAATCACCAGCGCGTTCTAGTGCGCCGCTGATGGTGCAGCCGAAACGGAGGGCTGCTTGCCTATGACTGGTATCGAGCAAACAATCGTCGGTCTGGATGTTGGCACCACCAAGGTCTGCGCCGTGGTCGGCGAGATGCGCCGCGATGGGCAGGTCAACGTGCTGGGCATGGGCGTTGGCCCTACTCGCGGGTTGAGCAAGGGTGTGGTGGTCAACATCGGCGAGGTGGTCAGCAGCATTACCGTCGCGGTGGAGAAGGCGGAGCGGCTGGCGGGCTGCAAGATCGGCAGCGCCTACGTTGGCGTGGCGGGCGCACACATCACCTCGCTGAACAGTCGTGGCGTGGTATCGCTGGGCCGCAGCGGGCGCGACATTGCCGCCGAGGATGTTAGCAAGGCGGTCGAGGCATCGCGGGCGATCACAATCCCGCCTCAGCGCGAGGTCATCCATGTCATCCCCCGCGCTTTCATCGTGGACGGGCAGGACGGCGTGCGCGATCCGGTTGGTATGGCGGGGATGCGCCTGGAGGTGGAAACCCACATTGTCACCGGCACGGCCACGGCCCTGCACAATCTGGTGCGTTGCGTACAGCAGGCCGGGGTGGAGCTTGACGAGATGGTGTTGGAGCCACTCGCCAGCAGCGAAGCATCGCTAACGGCGGCGGAGAAGAAGCTTGGGGTCGCCCTGGTGGACATTGGTGGAGGGACGACCGACATTGCCATCTTCATAGACGGCAGCATCTGGCACACCATCAGCCTGCCAGTGGGTGGCAACCATCTGAGCAACGATATTTCGATTGTGCTGCGCGTACCGTTCGACCAGGCCGAGTCGCTCAAGGTGGAACACGGCCAGGCCCAGCCAACCATAAAGTATGGGCCACTGGCAGTGCGGGCGAACGAGGAGGCCGAGGAAGAAGAGGGCGACGCGCTGGAAGTCACCACCTTCAGCGGCGAGGATGAGCAGGTATCGCGCCGCTTGCTCTGCGAGGTGATCAATGCGCGGGTCGAGGAAATCTTCGCGCTGGTGGCAAAGGAGATCAAACGCAGTGGCTACGATGGGCTACTGCCCGCTGGCGTAGTGCTAACTGGCGGCAGCGCCCAGTTGCCAGGGATCGCGGAAGTGGCGCGTAATGTGCTAAGGATGCCGGTCAGAGTGGGCGCACCGACGCGACTGGGAGGCATGACCGGGCTGAACGGCCCGGCATACTCCACCGCAGTCGGATTGTTGCTGTGGGGACTGCGAAACAATGTAGAGGCTGCAGCGTTGCCCACGGTGAGACGGCGGCAGGGCTGGGGCGTAGCGCCACAACGCAACGATGTGGCTGAGAAATTCAAGGGCTGGCTGCGGGAGTTTATCCCCTAACCTGCCGAAAGCGAGCGGACAATGGACAGCTTTAAACTCGGCGGCGATGCCGCAAGGAGGCGACAAATGGCTAACCCCATCAACGGGCCAGTGATGGGCAACCCGCAGAGCATCAGCAGCAGGATGCAACGGATGCCAGACATGGAGAACTTCGCTCAGATTAAGGTTATCGGCGTGGGCGGGGGCGGCAGCAATGCCATCAATCGAATGATAGATGCAGGCGTGCAGGGAGTTGACTTCATCACGGTCAATACCGACGCGCAGGCGCTGATCTACAGCAAGGCAGGCAGCAGGCTACGCATCGGCGACAAGCTGACCAAAGGTCTCGGCGCGGGCGGCAACCCGGTGGTGGGCGCTAAGGCAGCTGAGGAGAGCAGCGAGGAACTGTTCGACGTGCTGAAGGGCGCGGACATGGTGTTCATTACCGCCGGTATGGGCGGCGGCACCGGCACCGGCGCATCGCCAGTCATCGCCCAGATTGCCAAAGAGGTCGGCGCACTCACCGTCGGCGTAGTGACCAAGCCGTTCACCTTCGAGGGAGCACGGCGACGTAACAGCGCCGAGGAAGGCATCGCCGAGTTCCGCCAGCACGTTGACACCCTGATTACCATCCCCAATGACCGCCTGCTCCAGGTGGCCGACAAGAAGACCTCGATGGTCGAAGCCTTCCGCATCGCTGACGACGTGCTGCGCCAGGGCATCCAGGGTATCTCCGACCTGATCACCATCCACGGCATGATCAACCTCGACTTTGCCGATGTGAAGAGCATCATGTCTGATGCAGGCAGCGCGTTGATGGCAATCGGTCACGGCAGCGGCGATGACCGCTGCGTGATGGCCGCCCGCGCTGCGATTGAAAGCCCGCTGCTGGAGATCAGCATCGAGGGCGCAAAGGGCGTGCTGTTCAACATCACTGGCGGCGAAGACCTCGGCATCCTCGAAGTATACGAGGCGGCGGAGATCATCCAGCAGGCCGCCGACCCGGAGGCCAACATCATTTTCGGCGCGGTTATCAACCCGGAGATGGGCAAGGATGTGAAGATCACCCTGATTGCCACCGGCTTCGACAATGTGCGCCGCCCGCTGGCCCTGCCCGCCCGCACCGCGCAGAACCTGGGCCTTGGCAACTACGGCCAGCAGCGCTACGAGCAGCAGCCGTTCAACCAGCCCCAGCCGCAGCAAGCGCAACCCCAGCCTGCCGCCGCACCGCTGCCGGTGCGTCCCTACCAGCAACCCGCCCAGCAAGGCGTAGGCCAGCCCCAACCCGCCGCGCAGCCAAACTACCAGCAGCCCAATTATCAGCCGCAGCCCGCTCCCGCCCCACAGCCACAACCCCAGCAACCCGTAGGCGGCAACGCAGCCAACGACGACCTCGACATCCCGCCCTTCCTGCGCTATCGTCAAAAGTAGCAAAACCCCTCCCCCAAAGGGGGAGGCTGGGTGGGGGAGCAAGTAGCGCAGCACATACCCACCCCAATCCCTCCCGATGGGAGGGGAATAGAGAACCGGCAGTCACCTTATTGGCAACTGCCGGTTTTTGTTGTGCGAAAACGGTTCCAGCCAACGGATTAGGTTCAACAGAGAAGCGGAGAAAACGGATGTAGGGGCGGGTTGCACTCGCCCACTTGCCGCGCACCAATGCTCATCGTAACCGACAACGATGGCGTAGGGGCGTATGGCATACGCCCACTTGCCCCGCACCACTGCTTATCGGAACTCACAATGGCGGCGTAGGGGCGGGTTGCACTCGTCCATAATGAGACCAATCCATTCTACCCATACAGATGCGGGTCAAGCTGATTGATTTCAATCACCAGGCCGTCGGGATCCTGGACGTACAGCGACGCGCCAAAGCCTTCATCGCTAAACGGCTTGACGATGTTCACCCCTGCTTGCCGGAACTGCTCTTCCAGCCCATCCAACGGTTGGCGGCTGCTCAAGGTAAGCTGTAGCTGCTGTTCACCCTCGCCCGGTTCATGCGCGAGCAGCCCTAGCGCGCTGCTTCCCAATTGCAACTCGGCCCAGTCGCCGTCGCGGCTGCCTTGCTCGGTAGTGAAGCCCAACTTCTGGTAGAAGTCGAGCGCCTGCCCCATGTCAGTTACATGGACAAGCGGTAGCACCCGCAAACCGCGCTCCTGCTGATTGCCATTTGCTATCGCTGGCGAAACTGGGGGCGTGGCTTTCGCAGATGGCGAAACTACCGCTTCGCCAGCCAGATAGCTACGCAACGCTCGCTCCACCATGTCGGAAAGGGAAAGCTGGTCGTCAATCGCTCGGTGCTTGGCCTGGGTAACCAGGCCAGCAGGCAAATAGACGTTGAACTGTTGCTTGTTGTCGCTTATAGCGATAACCTCCTGTGTTTAAATATGCTAGCATTATAGCATACTAATAGTGGATTGTCAATAGCCGATCCGCCTCAATTTGACTGATTGGTTTAGGGCTGTTGGTTTAGCAGATTCCTGTATGTGCTTGACAGGTTTACCGCTATTGGGTAAAGTAACAGCATCCCAGCCAGCCGATTAGGGGTTGGCATGGGTCATCTTTGGTTATAGGAGCAGAGCAATGGCGAACATCAACCTCACCTGGCCGCAGGTTCTCGCCTGGCGGGTGGCCCAGCAGCGCCTCGACAAACCCGCGCCCCGCGACCAGATGCTGGCGGTGGTACGCGATATTTGCGGCTTGCAGGCGCAGGTAATGTCAGCCGCGGCTTTGGCCCTGGCGGCACGGGTGGCAGATGTCACCCCCGACGATGTTGCGGATGCCCTGTGGAAGCAGCGCACCATGGTCAAACTGTGGGCGATGCGCGGCACGCTGCACCTCTTGCCTGCAAGCGACATCCCCATCTATGTCGCCGCCGCCAGCGCCACCCGCCGCTTCCATATGCGGGCGGGTTGGCTTAAATATTACGGCCTGACCAGCGAAGAAATGGCCGCCTTTCTCGAAGCTACTCGTACCATCCTCAGCGACCAGCCGATCAGCCGCACCCAGTTCGCCGAGGTCGTTGTGACCCAAACCGGGGCGGCGGGCCTTAGCACGGCGCTACTATCCGGCTGGGGTTCGGTCTTGAAACCCGCCAGCTATCATGGCTATCTCTGCTTCGGTCCGTCGCAGGGCCAGAACGTCACCTTTGTGCAAACCCAGCGTTGGTTGGCCGATTGGCAGGATGTGGATGAGGAGTACGCCATCGCCGAGGTGGTGCGCCGCTATCTTCACGCGTATGGTCCAATGCCAATGGAAGCATTCGCCAGCTGGTGGGGAGTGGCGGCGGCGGATGCCAAAAGAATGTTTCGGCGCGTCAGCGAGGAGATCGTCGCAGTGGAAGTTGAAGGCTGGGAGGGCTGGGCGCTTGCCTCCGATATTCCGCATATGGAGCAGGCCACCGCTACAAGCGTACGCCTGTTGGGGAACTTCGATCCATACATCCTGGGTGCGGGGCGCAGTCGCACCGCCATCGTCCCTGAAGCGCATATGGCGCGGGTCTTTCGCATCGCAGGCTGGGTCTCGCCGGTGCTGCTGGTCAATGGCATGGTCGCCGGGGTTTGGCAGTATACCCAGCAACGCAAAGGGATTGATATAAGGGTCGAGCCATTCAGCCTCCTTAGCGACGCGGTTAAGGCCCTGGTTGGGGCTGAGGTCGAGCGCATTGGCCGCTTCTTCGGCAGTCCGATCACGCTTACCTACGGGCAGGTCAATTTTGGAAAGCCGCAGACACTGGAAGAAAATTGACAGCCGCAGCCGCAACAGTTAAAGTAATACCAATCTGCCAAGCAGAAGGCGCATAATTCGTAGGGGCGCAGATTTATCGCGCCCATCCGTTTTACTCCATCACTATAGGAGGGTAGGATGAGCAAACAGGCTGAACCAGACGAAGCGGTAAGCCACTTCAATCAGGCGCTGGACTACGCGAAGTCGGGCCAACTCAGCGAGGCGATTGCCCAGTTTGGCAAGGCGATTGCGCTGAACCCGCGTTTCGCCAAAGCCTATCTATATCGGGGCTTCACTTATTACGATCGCGCCTTTACTGAGCGGGTACGCAACGCGCAAGGGCTGGGTATCATCAACCCCAAAGACCTGGAGCTAGCCATTGCTGACTACAGCAAGGCAATCGAACTGGGTGAGAATGGTGGTAATGTTTTCTATGAGCGCGGCATGACCTACGCTCGGCTCAAGGATGCGATCCGCATGGCTGGAGCCACATTCATCAATGGCCGATGGCAGTCCGAGGCAGCGGCAGGCGAGAGAAATTACGAGCAGTTGGCGTGGGATGACCTGAACCAAGCGATCGCCTTGCAGCCCGACATTGCCCTAGCCTATTACGAACGCGGTCTGATTAACACTGGGCGCAATCGTAACGCCGCGATTAGCGATTACAGCAAAGCGATCAAGTTGAACCCCGACCACGCCAGTGCCTACTACAATCGTGCGCTGATGTATATGCGGGAGCAGAGCGAACGCAAGGAAGCTATCGCTGATCTTGAGAGTGTCTTGAAGATCAGCAAGGACCCTTCATTGGTCATGGACGCGGAAGGTCTACTAAAGAAACTGCGCGGCGGTTGGCTGGGTAATATCTTTCACTAACTGCCAGCTACCCAGGGCGTATGCGATTCGCCCCTACACCAGCAATCGCTCTGACAGGGTTGAACCTACTCAGCACTCAGCACTCAGCACTCACCATGCGCCACATCATCGTAGACGGTTACAACGTGATTCGCCGCGACCCAGCGCTTAACGCGCTGATTAGCGGGCCGCAGGGGCTGGGACGCGCCCGCGAGGCGCTGCTCACTCGGCTGGGCGGTTCGCCGCGCCTGGCGAAGGATGCGCTGACTGTTGTGTTCGATGCTGCCAACGTGGCGGGGCGCAGCAGCGAAAGCATCGAGCGGCGCAGCCCGCGCCTGCGGGTAATCTTCTCCGCCAGTGGCGAGATCGCCGACACCGTGATCAAGCGGCTTGCCGAGCAGATGCTGGACCGTCACGAATCGGGGTTGGTAGTTGTCACCGAGGACAATGACATCCGCCTGGCGGTGGCCGAGGCCGCTCAGTTCTACGACCTCGATGCCCGCCTCGCCAACCTCACACCGCAAGAGGAAAACCGCGCCCGCCCACGCCGCCATTCAATCAACGCCAACTTCCAGGCGGGCGGCAAAGGCAGCGACGGCAAGGATAAGGATAGCGACGCAGACGAGTCCGCGCCGCGCAAGGGCAAGAAGGGCAACGCCCACAAGCGCCCCAAAAAGGAACGCCGACAAGGGCCGGGCGATCTACGCTGGTTAGTGCTGAGTGCTGAGTGTAAAGCAGCCAACGGATACGGTTCAACGGAGGAACGGAGAAAACGGATGTAGGGGTTGGGCGCATGGCATACGCCCGCTTGAAGCTCATCAAATGCCCATCGCAAGCTACAATCTTGATGTAGGGGCGGGTTGGGTGAGGGGTGATGGTGAAGTGCATCAATGCCTATCGCCGGCAGTCACGTAGCCAAACTACTTCCGCATCCTCCGCGAACGTTCCGCGTCTTCCGCGATTCTAAAGGAGCAACACTCATGAGTAATTCAATCGCCTTCGACCAGGCTGCCAACTACTATGACCAGACCCGCGCTGTGCCACCTGAGGTGGAAGCTAAAGGCGTGGCCGCGATCGCCGCTGCGTGGGGGCTGGAAGCTGGTGCGCGAGTGCTGGAAGCCGGGATTGGCACCGGGCGGTGGGCAATTCCTCTGGCGCGGCGCGGCTACCACTATCATGGGGTTGACCTCGCCATGCCGATGATGCAGCGGTTGGTCAGCAAGCAGCAGATTGGCGATCAGCCGATTATGCTAACACAAGGCGACATCACCAACCTGCCCTATCGGGATGGCAGCTTCGCGGGCGTGCTGGTGGTGCACGTCTTCCACCTGATACCGCAGTATGCAAAGGCCATCACCGAGGTGCGGCGGGTGTTGCAGCCGGGTGGAACATTGGTGGCAGTGGGCGACGGCGTGCCACACGAGAGCGACATCAGCAACCGCGCCCAACACAAGCTCGATGAGCTACTTCAGGAGCAGGGCTACAAGCAGGAAAGCGCGTGGCAGCCAAGCTGGCAGAACGTTCAAGACGAAGCCAGTGCTGGTGCGACGCAGTTTGATGATTACATCGCCTTTAGTTGGGCGCTACCCACCACCCCTCGCGCCGAGTACGACCACATCGCCGCCCGCCGCTGGAGCTGGCTGTGGCAGATACCAGAAACCGCCTTCCATCCAGCTCTGGTTGAGCTAAAAAGCTGGCTGGAGGCAGAATACGACATGGATGCGCCGATCGAGCGAGTGCGAGACTTCAGTATCACGCGGGTTAGGTATTAAACCTGATCATCCACCGCTATCCGTCGGCTGTGGTGGTAGGGTGGGAAACGGAGTAGGGGTGGCAATTGGGCCTAGTTGTTCGAGCGAGGTGTACTCGTTGAACCTGCTGTAGGTAATGGTTAGAATGTTGGTTGTATTCTGGCGGTTCATCATCTTGTGCATCAGACCGCCCAATGCTTCGTCGCCAACCCAGTAATCGCGCGAACCACCATCTTTGTACACTATCTGGCAGTGGCTGGCCGTCTGACCATCCTGCTGCTCGGTGCCGATGAACTTCGGTTCGGGGCTGGTAGGGTTGTCCAGTAGGTTCTCAAAGTCGGATGGTGCGAGCCAGGGATAGCCACTGCCCCATCCCATCTGCCAGCCACTACCACCCTCGCGGAAGTAGCGCGTATAGTCGAAGATTGCCACATCACCTTCAAAATGCTGACCACTACCTTCGTCCAGCGCGATATGATAGCTGTGCAACTTACGCAGGTTGACCAACGCGGCCTTGAGCAGCGTGATGCAGTCAACCCCCGGCGTGTTAGTAGGGTAAGGCAGGCGCGGGGTGGCCGGTGGCGCAGTGACTATCGAGGGCAGCGCCGTCGGCGTGTCATCCCCTTGCATCCCATAGCCGTAGGCATAGATGTCGTAGCTCCACGTATCTACTGCTAGGGCGTGTTCAGGGTCGTTCATGCTAACATCGAAGGCTCCGCTCAGACTCACTTGCAGATGGCTGGGAATGGCCTGCGCCTGCCACTGCCCGTTTGCGTAGCTGAAGACTAGTGGTCGGCTCATGCAGTCGGGAGGCCTATGTACATCGCTGCACTGCTCCCCTACTGCCAGACCATGCTCAGGATCGCTGAATCTGAGTCTGATGAGTGAAGATCCGCTTATTTGCCCCCTGGCAGGCTGCCAATTAGGGT
>JBBRMT010000177.1:0-9669 GCA_038230695.1 Chloroflexia bacterium | reverse complement strand
TGTGGGGCTGCCAGTGGGCCAGCAGGGTAATATCGAGGTCGGCCACCTCAACATTGGCGCAGGTTTCGTGGTCTACCAGGACATCACCCGCATTGACAAGGCGATTGCCGATGGCGACTTCGAGCGCAACGAGACGCTGAGGGCGGCCTGCGCCCACGCCCACAATAACGATGGGCGGTTGCACCTAATGGGTCTGCTGGGGCCGGGCGGGGTGCATAGCCACTGGCAGCATCTGTTCGCCCTTACGCGGCTGGCCGAGCGTGAGGGGGTAGGCAAGCGGGTTCGTCACCACTTCTTTCTCGATGGGCGTGACACGCCGCCACAGAGCGGCCTGGGCTTCGTAGAGCAGGCGATGGAGACCCTCAACGGCATCGGCGCGGATACCGTCAGCACCGTATCGGGCCGCTACTACGCCATGGATCGCGACAACCGCTGGGAGCGCGTCCAGAAGGCTTACGACGCGATCGTGCATGGGCGCGGCAACGTCGCTCCCAGCGCGGTGGAAGCGGTTAGCCGCAGCTACGCCGCTGGGGTCAACGACGAGTTTGTGCTGCCCACTATCATCGCCGCCGATGGCACCGCACAGGCTGCAAGGGATATGCAGCTACAGAGCGGCGATGCGGTGATCTTCTACAACTTCCGTAGCGACCGGGGCCGCGAGCTTACCAAAGCAATCGTCACTCCTGAGCAGACTGACATCACCAACGCCGCGCCGCTAACTAACCTCTACTATGTAACCATGACCGAGTACGAGAAAGGGCTGCCGGTCAATGTAGCCTTCCCCGCCGAGGATGTTGCCCATCCCCTCGCCGAGGTTATCAGCGCGGCAGGCTTGCGCCAGTTTCACACCGCCGAGACCGAGAAGTATGCCCACGTCACCTTCTTCATCAATGGCGGACGCGAGGAAGCATTTGCAGGCGAGGATCGTCAACTGGTGCCATCGCCAAAAGTAGCCACCTATGACCTGAAGCCGGAGATGAGCGCCCGCGAAGTGACCGACCTGCTGGTGCAGCGCATCGCCAGCGGCGAGTACGACTTCTGCGTGGTCAACTACGCCAATCCCGATATGGTGGGGCATACCGGCGTGTTGGCAGCAGCGGAGCAAGCGGCGCTAGTCACCGATGAGTGCATTGGGCGCGTAGTCACCGCGACCCTACTGCTGGGTGGGCTGGTGATCGTCACCGCCGACCACGGCAACGCCGAGATGGAGGTGGATTACACGAGCGCCCAGCCGATGACCTCGCACACCACCAACCCTGTGCCGTTCATCCTGGTCAGCAACGATCCTGCGCTGGAGCGCGTCAGCCTGCGCGACGGAGGCCGCCTCGCTGATGTCGCTCCCACCGTGCTGCAACTGCTGGGCCTAGCCGCGCCGCCAGAGATGACGGGACGGAGTTTGATTAGGGAAGAATGATGCGTTCGCTCAGTTAGGTGGAAGATCCATTTTGGCTCGAATGAAGGCGCGGAAAATGACAAGAGCTTGGAACACTGATTGTGCATCAGCCTCAATGGCCCAAAAGCCGGGGTAGCGATACAGGACTGAATACAAGTTAAGCTGGCTCAGTATCAAGCGATAGGCTTCAAATGAAATATCTATTTTAAGGCAAAGCTCAAGGAGGTCAATAAGTTCGTGAGTCTTGGGAGTGCTGGCGCTATACCCATGCAAGTATGCCTTTAGATACTTCTCGGCGGACGGCTAGGCATGATAACAAACCCCATCATAGTTCGGATTCAGCTGTACCTGCAGTTCGCGGTAAGAGGTATCATAATCTTTCTCTGCTTTAGCGATCCACTCAATTGTAACTGCGTTCATGCAAAACCCTACCCTTTTGCGTGACCTCTTGCAGGAAGGAATCACCAAGAGCAATGCGCAACGCTAGATCATGTGGTGTCTTCACGATTAGATCAAGCCCAAAGTGATAGTCCAAAGCCAGGATTATCTGCAATGCCTGCTCAATTTCCCGTAGTGGCGTATCCATCACCACCAGCAGATCCACATCGCTGTCCGGGCGCGGTGTCCCGTAGGCATATGAGCCAAATAGGATGATACGCTGGGGGTGGAATCGATCGTCGATCTGGCGCACCAGGTCATCAATCGCTTCTTGAGGGATGCGATCGCGCTCGGTGATGTCGGACACATGGAAAGAGCGAGGGTTCGTCTCGGTCGTAGATATGGTGGCCTCCTTTTGTATACACTGATTATAGCAGGGGAGAAGGGATGAGACAAGGGCGTACCTGCGACTCGAAGTGCGCTTTTTATGCTCACGGTCGGTGATACACCGCTGGCAGGGGTGCTGTATAATGGGGAGCGAGTAGTCGCACCCATCAGCGGCGCAAAGCTTGAGGAGGAACGCATTGAGCGAGGACGAAGAAAAACAGCTATTCTGGGAGCAATTCAAGGCTGCAGGCCAGGCCCAGCCCTACTATCAACTGCTCGGCATCGAGGTGGAGGAGGTCAGCGACGCGGGCAGCCGTCTGCGCCTTTATCTGGACCCCAAACTGGCGCAGTTCCACGGCTTCGCCCATGGTGGGGTGGCCGCCAGTCTGATCGACTCGGCGGTAGGCATGGCAGTGGGCGGCGTAGTGGGCCGCGAGGTCAACGTCATGACTATGGAGATGAAGCTGAACTACTTTCGCCCCTTTCCCCTCGGCGAGACGGTTATCGCCACTGGGCGGGTGGTAAATAAGAGCCGCCGCACCGTCTATGGCGAGGCCGAGGTGCGCGACTCGAAAGGCAGACTGCTAGCAAAGGGCGCAGCTACTTATATCTCGGTTGAGCATGAGATTCAGACAACCTGATTGCAATTGCAAGATGCTTAAGCTATAATGTTGCTACCAGCAAGTGCCTTTAAGCACCTTGATACCGACGGCGACGGCATCATCACCCGCGCTCAATTCAGCCAGATCAACGCCCAGTTCTTCTTCGGCGATGACGAACAAGCGCCCGGCAACTGGCTGTGGGGTTCTTACTGAACCAAACAGACACAGGAAGTTAGGAAGCAGGCCGACGCTGCTCGATGCAGCGTCGGTCATTTTGTGCCGCCCCCAGCCTAACCTGTTGCCTCAAACTGTGTTAGAATATAGCCACCGCAGGACGATAACCGAACCACAGGAGAGAGCATGGAGCGTGAAGAGATTGACCCCAAGATTGCGCGGCTGCGAGAACTAAAGGAGCAGGCGCTGCTGGGCGGCGGGCAAAAGCGTATTGACCAGCAGCACGCCAAAGGTAAGCTGACCGCCCGCGAACGCATAGATCTGCTACTCGACGATGGCTCGTTCGAGGAGATCGGGATGTTCGTGCAGGGGCGCAGCGACGGCAATGGCGGCCAGCAATACTTCGGCGATGGGGTCGTCACTGGCTACGGGCGTATTGATGGGCGGCTAGTCTACGTCTTCAGCCAGGACTTTACCGTTTTCGGTGGTTCGCTGGACGAGGCCCACGCCGAGAAGATCGTCAAGATTATGGAACTGGCGACCCGTAACGGCGCACCACTTATTGGCCTGAACGACAGCGGTGGGGCGCGTATCCAGGGCGGGGTGGTCAGCCTGGGCGGTTACGCGGACATTTTCCTACGCAACACCCTCGCCAGTGGGGTCATCCCCCAGATCAGCGCGATTATGGGGCCATGCGCGGGCGGCGCAGTCTACTCACCCGCGCTCACCGACTTCATCCTGATGGTGCGCGACACCAGTTATATGTTCGTCACCGGCCCTAATGTGGTCAAGACCGTAACGCAGGAGGATGTGACCTTTGAGGAACTGGGCGGCGCAAGTATCCACAATGGCACCAGCGGGGTGGCCCACTTCGCCGCTGCCAACGATGAGGAGTGCCTGCTGACATTGCGCCGCCTGCTCTCCTTCATCCCATCCAACAACCTTGACGACCCTCCCTTTGTGCCAACCATCGATCCGCTCGACCGCGAAGACCCCGAACTCAACCGCCTCGTTCCCGCTCAGGCGAGTAAATCCTACGACATGAAGGAGATCATCCATCATATCGTAGACAACGCCGACTTCTTGGAGGTACACGAACACTGGGCGCAGAACATCGTGGTGGGCTTTGCGCGGCTAGGCGGGCGTAGCGTGGGCATCGTGGCGCAGCAACCTGCGGTGCTGGCTGGCGTGCTGGACATCAACTCGTCGGACAAGGCCGCCCGTTTCGTGCGCTTCTGCGACTGTTTCAACATCCCGATCATCACCTTTGTGGACGTGCCAGGCTTCCTCCCCGGCGTGGGGCAGGAACATGGCGGCATCATCCGTCACGGCGCGAAGCTGCTCTACGCCTACTGTGAAGCAACCGTACCGAAGATCACCGTAATTACGCGCAAGGCATACGGCGGGGCATACGATGTGATGAGCAGCAAGCACGTGCGCGGCGACATCAACTTCGCCTGGCCAAGCGCCGAAATAGCGGTGATGGGTATAGACGGCGCGGTGAATATCATCTACAAGGACATCATCGAGCAAGCCGCCGACCCTGAAGCCAAGCGCAAGGAGCTGGTGGCCGATTATCAGGAGCGCTACGCCAACCCCTACATTGCCGCCGCCAGGGGCTACCTTGACGCGATCATCGAGCCTCAGCAAACCCGCCCCAAGCTGATCCGCGCCCTCGAAAGCCTGAAGGATAAGCGCGACACCAACCCGCCCAAGAAGCACGGCAATATGCCGCTATGACGAAGTGATGAGGCATGAGTGCGGTTAGCATTCGCGCTGCTGACCAGTCAACAATCTATATTCTACATTCTACATTCTACATTCTAGTTTTGGAGACCTAACTGTGGCCCAGATGCACCCCGCACATATTGATAGCAAAGCGCCGCCTGCAGAGCGTGCCACTTACGAGCGGCTGAGGCAGGCGCTTACCGATGAGTTCAGCGTTATCTACGACATTCACTTCAGCGACCCTCAGGATAGCGCCAACCGCCAGCGGCGGATTGACTTCCTTATCGTTCACCCCGACTGGGGCGTGCTGGCGTTGGAAGTGACCGGCGGCGCAGTGCGGCTGGCCGACAACCAGTGGCACAGCCGCGATGAGAGCGGCAAGGATTCGATAATTACCAACCCTTACTTGCAGGCGCAGAACGATCGCGCCGCGTTCAGCCGCTGGCTGCGCTATGATAGCCACGCCAGCCAGTTTGCGATGGTATATAACCGACACATTAGCTATGCCGTGGCCCTGCCCGACACTGATGCCACCCATGCCAACCTGGGGCTAACCGCCAGCCCGCGCAATACGATTGACTATGGCGATCTGGTGGGTCTCGAAACGGCGGTGCGACGGGTAATGGAACACGCCGAAACCAACTACCAGATCCCGCCGCAAGCGGTCAGCGTGCTGGTCGCTGCTGTAGCCCAGGCCGTGCCACAACCCACTGCTGCCAAAGCAGCGCCACCTGCGCCACCTGCCTTGCAAGCGGCTGGCCGCGCTTCACTGGGGACGCGAGTGGTTGCGCTAGTCATCGCCATTGTGGCCGTGGCGTTGCTGGCCCTCTTTCTCATCTTCAGCCATAACCAGAGTGGCACGCCAGCGGTGATCGCGAAGGTCAGCGCCACCTCTACACCCACTACCGCCGTTGAGCCAGATACACCCGCCGCAACTGCTACCACCGCTGCGGCAGCGGCCGATACGCCGCTCAACACTGTCCCCAGTATCTCTACCCCCACCAGCGCACTGCAACTGGCAATTGGCAGCGATGCGCTGGTTACGCAGGATGGCAATCTAAGGGTGCATAAGCAGCCTGCCACCGCTGCCGATGTCGTCGTCGAGCTATTGCCAGGGGCGAAGGTCCACATCACCGGCGGGCCGACGCAAGCCGAGGGCCATACCTGGTGGCAGGTGGTTGGCTGGCCCAACTCCAATGGCAGCACTGGCTGGTGCGCGGGCGAGTTCCTCCAGCCTGTTGCCAATCAAAGCGCCGCTATTGTCCCCACCGTTGCGCCGACCCTGGACGTTGCCAGCCCCACCGCGCTACCTGCGGCGGGCAACACGCCAACCCCGCAACTGGCGGTGGGCAGCGATGCGCTGGCTACGCAAGATGGCAACCTGCGAGTACGCGCACAGCCGAGCGCCAATGCCACTATTGTCGTAGAGCTAGCGCCGGGCAGGCGGGTTCATATCATCGGCGGTCCGCAGCAGGCCGACGGCCATACCTGGTGGCAAGTGGGGGGCTGGCCTGATGCCAATGGCAGCACTGGCTGGTGTGCAGGCGAGTTCCTCCAGCCAGTCAGCCCTTTAGTGCAAGCGTATTAGGCAACAACGCCGCCCCCTCCTTAACCTAAGCACCCAGCGGGGGTTTGGGGAGAAGCTCGCCCACCACTAACGCCGGGGTAAACAAGCTGCGCTTTATATACTTACCAGAGCATCATTGCGCTGCACTATTCTCCCCCAACCCCCGCTGGGGGCGTAGTTGATCAACATTGGTAAGCAATGACCACAAAAAAGCCATCCCCTCGCTACGGTTGGGGATGGCTTTTGGTTGCTTACGTTAGCGTTTCGCTTAGTGGATGCCGAAGTAGAGGATACTGTCGTGATGGCCGTCTAGTTCGTGGAAGGTCAGCGCCCAGATACCCTTGGTGATACGGGAGCCGGTGTGAAGGCCGATTTGGACTACGCCAGAGCCATCAGAGTGAGCCTGGATCTCATGGCCGTCAGAGGTAATCGCGCTGGAATGAACAACCGCCTGGTCGGGGGTGGTCAGCCACAGACGCACTTCCTGATTGGGGGCAAAGCCAGTGCCGGTGAACTGGAAGCTGGTGCCACCTGAGCCGCAGGTGGGATTGACGGTGCCATTCTGGCTGGCTGGCAAGTGGCTGCAAACATCTGCGCCAGGCGTGGCGGTGGGTTGTGCACCGCCTCCCTTTGGTACAATCTTGAACCAGGCAATCGATTCGTGATTGGTAGATGAGCCGTGGAAGGTCAGCGCCCAGATGCCAAGGGTGAAGCTGGAGTCGGTGGGGAAAGTCAGGCCATCGTAGCGGCCCGTAGGTGAGCCAGCTAGCGGGCTAGGAGTGCCAACCACCGCGCCATTCGGGTCGGTGAACCAGAAGGAGATGTTTTCGTTGGGCTGGAAGCCGAAGAAGCTGAAGGTGAAGGTGTCGCCGGGGCTGCCACAAACCGGGGTGACGCTTGCGGTATGCGGAGTGGGGATGCCGCTGCAGTCGGGGCCAGAGGGAGCCGGGGTGTTGGTTGGCTGCGCGGGGCCAGGGGTGGCAGTCGGCGGGTTGGTCGGCTTGCCCGCATTGTTGTACAGCCAGTCATAGTAGTGCTGGCCGATGTTGCCCCACTGCACGCGGTACGCGGGCGGCGCGGATGGCACATAGGTCAGCACCCGCCGCTCGAACGCCTGGATTAGCACATCTACGCCCGCCTGTCCGCCGATCTTCACCTTGGCCCAGTAGGCTTCAGTGGTGGGAAGGCCGGTGTAATAGAACCAGGGGTTGCTGAGAGTCTGATTCTGCGTCACCTTGCCGTTGACCTGGATTGGCCCCTTCTGATTCAGGAAGCTCCAGAAGGCAGCAGGGATGTTATGGTGAGTGGTCGGTTCGTAGTAGGCAATCACCGAGCCAGTGTCACTGGCCTTGCTGTTATCCGCGCCGGTCGTGCCATTGCGGGCGATGGTCGAGACTGCGCTGCCATTGAGGCTGCTATTGGCATTGACCATCAGGTTGTGGAAGCTGGCATAAGTGGGGGCGTTGGCATCGTCAGCGTCGCCCGCGATGGGGATTTCCGCAGGCCAGCGGGTCACAAAGCTGGTGTCGCCCGTTTGCTGGTTGCCGCTGATTAGCTGGTTGGCAAGCAGGCCGGTGAGGACGCGATACTTATCGCCCGCCGGGGCGGCGGTATTGAGTTCCATGCGGCCCTTGTCGAAATACTGCACGGTGCGTGACTGGCCGTTGTAGGTCTCGGTCTTGGTCTGGCTGGTGTTCAACGGACCCCAGAAATAGCCATGTGCGCCAGGCGTGCCTACGATAAAATCGGTGCGCTGCCAGGCCGCCGCGAAATCGGAGTTGGCAAAGCTGCTCTGGGCGCTGGCGCTAAAGCTGGGGGTCAGCACCATGGCTAGCAGCAACACCAGAGCAAGGACCGACTGGGTGTACTTCCTCATAAGTTGAGCCTTTCCTTTCACCTGCTATTGAGATTTGGTTGGGGTTATGCGCTATCGGGCGCGGCTAGCCTGCTGCTTGGGGTGGCAGGGGCGTAGTTAGCATAGAAGTTGCCTTCATTGCCCAGCAGGTGAACAGCAATCGGCAACCGCTGCACTATACTATGATATACGTGCTGCTGTCAAGATAGTTGCGCTGAGTTGGGGTTGAAGTAGAAACTCGTCTACTACCAACCTAAGCCCCCAGCGGGGGTTTGGGGGAGAGGCTAGCCCTACCTTAATTGCCCATTGTAACTATCTTCCACCATCATCGCGCTGCTCACAAGCGGCGATAATCGCCTCAACCACACCAGTGAGCGACTCGTACACTTCGATATTAGTGAAGCGCAGCACTTGCCAGCCGCGATGCTCCAACCAGCTTGTGCGTTTGGCATCATATTCCTACTGCGCGGCGTGGCTATCGCCATCAACCTCGACAATCAGACGGGTGGCAGGGCAGCAGAAATCCACAATGTAGCTACCGATAGGGTGCTGATAGCGAAAGCGGAAGCCGGTTTGCTTGTTACGAAGTTGCGCCCACAGCATATCCTCGGCAACGGGACGGTCACGGCGCATCTGTTGCGCGTGGGTACGAATAGTGGGGTTGATGCGGTGCTACTTCTCCTGGTACTCCTCTTCGGACATTGCGGTGATGTTCCTTTTGAGGTTAGTAGTTGGCAAGATTCTCCCCCAACCCCAGCGGGGGGCTTAGGTTAGTGGTGGGGCAGGATTATCGGCAACCACCGCTGGGGGCATAGATTCTGGGGGCTTAGTAGCTAGTCAAGATTCTCCCCCAACCCCAGCGGGGGGCTTAGGTTAGTGGTAGGGCAGGATTATCGGCAACCCTGCTGGGCAGCTAGGTTATTAGCTAGTCAAGATTTCTCCCCAACCCCCGCTGGGGGCTTAGGTTAGTGGTAGGGCAGGATTATCGGCAACCCTGCTGGGGGCTTAAATAGATAGAAGGCGAGATGTCCACCCAACCCCAGGCTTAGGGCCGAGGCTAGCGGTTGAGCGTGAAGTAGGCGATTGCCTGCCGCCCGCTGGTAACACCCTGAGCGGTGAAGGCCCAGCGTCCACCCGTAAGGATGGTGAAGCTGCTGGCGGGCTGGAACTGCAGGCTGAAGTTACCCGCGCCATCCGCGTTGAAGCTGGAGCCATTCTGTGGGTAGAAGACCCGCTGATTCGGGTCGGTAAACCAGATACCGACGCGCTCGTTGGGCTGGAAACCGCTGGCGGTGACGGTAAAGCTGGTGTTGACATCGCCCGATGGTGGGCTGATGCTGGCGGATGCGCCGCCGGGAACCGGCGTGTTGGTCGGCGTGGGTGCAGGCGGTGGGCTGCCCGCGCCAACGTAGAAGTAGGCAACCGAGCTATGCTTGCTGCTCCGCCCATAGTATGTGACAGCGTAGACCCCGTTGCTGAAGCCGCTGCTATCCACGATTAGCCCGCTGATGTTGCCGTTCGCATCTGCGGCCTGCGCGGGGTCGGGCAGGGGGGTGACTACGTTATCGCTCACGCGGGTGGTCCA
>JBBRMT010000176.1:0-9678 GCA_038230695.1 Chloroflexia bacterium | reverse complement strand
GGTGATTGTCCCGCTGGCCGAGCGAAAGGGTCAGCAGTTCATCATCCAGCTACCAGAGGGTAGCTACCAGGTAAACGCGGACGCAACCCGTATCGAACAGGTCGTCCTCAACCTGCTGGCTAACGCAGTCAAGTACACGCCTGAGGGTGGACGCATCAGCTTGAGCGTCACCCAGGGTGATGGTGAGACGGTGGTAGCAGTGGCCGACAACGGCCCCGGCGTGCCGGAGGATGACCGCGAGCTTATCTTCGAGCGGTTCTTTCGCAGCCGGCAGGATGCAGCGAATACGGCGACCGGCACTGGCCTCGGCCTGCCCATCGCTCGGATGCTGGTCGATCTGCACGGTGGGCGCATCTGGCTGGAGGATGCGCCAGGGGGTGGTAGCGTCTTCCGCTTCACACTACCAACTAGGTAGCGCGGGCGAAGCGGTAACCCACACCCCGCTCGGTCATGATATAGCGGGCGTTGTCGGGGTCGTCGCCCAGCTTGTGGCGAATGCGGCTCACGTAGGTCTTGAGATAGTCGGTCTCAGTGCGGTATTCATCGCCCCATACTTTGGTCAGCAGCATCTCGAAAGGCAGCACCCGCCCGCCATTACGGGCCAGCAGGTAGAGCAGGTTGTACTCGGTAGGGGTGAGCTTGACCGGCTGGCCTGCCAGCGTCACCTCGCGGCTGCTGAAGTTGATTGCCAGCTCGCCGCTCTGGAACGAGGGGGTAGCGCTGGCGGGGGTGGTCATCTCACTGCGGCGCAGCACCGCCTTGATGCGGGCGAACAGTTCGAGGTGACCGAACGGCTTGGTCAGGTAATCATCGGCGCCCAGTTCCAGCCCCTTCACCTTGTCCATCTCCTCGCCCCGTGCGGTCAGCATTATCACCGGCGCGTCGGATAGCTCACGCAGCCGCCGCAGCATCTCCCAGCCGCTCATGCGCGGCATATTCACATCGAGCAGGGTCAGGTCGGGCGATGTCTTGAAGAAGGTGTCCAGCCCGCTCTCACCGTCGCCCGCGCTGACCACCTGCACATCCTCCCACTGTAGCTCCAGCCCAATTGTCACCGCTTCCACGATGCTACGGTCATCATCCACGATCAATACTTTCATCCAAATACACTCCTATCAGCTTGCCTATATTTCACAATTGCTTTACGGCGGCCTACCCTTGCCGTGAGCAGAGCTATCCTGAGGATTATAGCATAGCCCGCCCACCACAAGACGTATTCGCTAGTACACGTTGGGTATAAATCGGTGAGCGTTTGGTCAATGGCTGACCCTACGCAACGACAGCAGCAACCTCAAGGTAAAGTGGTTTTGCCTCGACTGACCGCCCACATAGCACCAGCACTGGCACTGCCGACCCCTTGATCACCTCTTCGGCCACACTACCCTTGATGAAGCGTACCAGGCCGCTGCGCCCATGCGTCGCCATCACGATCAGGTTGCAGTCCCGGGCCTGCTGAGTGGCAAGGATAGTGGTGGACGTGTCGCCCTCAAAGCCGATCACCTCGCAAGTAACCCCCGCAAGAGCTTCACTCCTGGCAAGTCGCTTAAGGTAGCTATTCGCATGGATGGGTTGGCCGGGCGCAAGGGTGTAGCTGGTGTAGTTGGGGCGGCGCAGGGCCTCTTCGACCACTTCGAGCAGCAGTATCCGCCCACCACTCGCTTTGGCGATGGCGGCGGCCAGCGGTAGCGCCTGTTCAGCAAACTCCGAGCCGTCCAGCGGCACGAGGATGCGCTCGAAGCTGCGCGTATCGCCTGCCCCTTCGCTAATCTGCTGATGACTGCTGACCAGCAGCACCGGAAGCCCAGCCTCGCGCACTACCTGTTCGGCAACGCTGCCGAGCAGGGTGCGAACCAACCCGCTGCGCCCATGCGTACTCATCACCACCAGGTCGTAACCAGCAGCTAGCGCAACTATATTCGCCGCTGCCTCGCCACGCGATACGCGAGTTTCCACGTTAGGCACGCCGCTAGCCCTTAGCTGAACGGCCACCTCGCCGAGGTATCTATCTGCCTCCACCAACTCATCCTCGATCATCGTGTAGGCAATGCCGATTCTAGTTGCGGATTCGAGCGGGCTACCCAGAATTAGCGGCGTATCGCCAACCACCTGCAGCAAGGTGATGCTGGCATCGAACATCTGTCCAATCGCGCTAGCGATGCCCACCGCCCTCGCGCTATAGGTCGAGCCGTCCAGCGGCACCAGGATTCGTTTGAACATGACACTTACCTCCCATTGGATTATAGGACTTGCAGATTACAGATTGTAGATGGTGGGCGGCGAGCTGTTTCCTGCCGTGATGCTGCCCCTTATATCATAAGCTACCTTCGTGTACTTTATGGTAAACGTAGGTTAACAGTTTGTGAATAAGGTTGGAAGTGACCACCGAACTGGCTTTCTACACCCGATGTATACCTTTTTGCACCAGCTTATTCATGACGCTAGTCTATAATTGAAAGTAACACTCGGTATTGGAGGCAAGATATGACCGATATAACCACATCCACAACAATAAGCACGCTTACCCCCGGCGACCCGGACCTGAGCGTGGTAATCCAGGATCCAGGCCTAATGCAGTCCCGCTTCATTGACAAGGTGAGCCATGAGATGCGTACCCCACTCACTGCACTGAAGCTGTCGCTCGGCGTTCTCGCCGACAACCTGCCTGGTGATACCACCCCACCGCTCCGCCGCCTGATCCAGAGCGCGCTCAAGAATACGGTGCGGCTGGAGGCAGCGGTTAGCGATCTGCTCGACCTCGCCAACCTGGAGGGTGGCAAGCTAAGGCTGCGCCTGGCGGATAGCGACCTCGCGGCGGCGGCGATCAGCGCGGTAGAACTAACCCGGCCGCTCGCCGAGGAGAAGGGCCAGGAGCTTGCCGTCCTCGTGCCGCACAACCCTTGCCCTGCACGTTTCGACCCTGCCCGCATTCAGCAAGTGCTGCTCCATCTATTGAATAATGCGGTCAAGTACACGCCGGAGGGCGGGCAGGTCAAGCTAGAGGTGCGGTCATGCGCGGGAGAATACGTTGTTCATGTGCGTGACACCGGCTGCGGGGTTACACCTGCGGCACAAGAGACCATCTTCGAGCGCTTCTTCGTCCCCGCTGGCGATAGCGGGGTTATTGGCCTCGGTGGTGGCCTGGGTCTGCCCCTGGCGCGGGCGCTGGTCAAGCTGCACGGCGGCTGCTTGCGGGTTGCCTCCACTGGCACCCCCGGTGAGGGTAGCATTTTCTACTTCAACCTGCCATATTCACCCCGCCGCAACGACTATTTACCAAATGTCAACCTGCGTCTGCCAGCATTGTCACCACCAACCTTTATACTGGTATCAGAGCAAGAGAAAACCAGGGGCGATTGCCCCACCGGACAAAGCAACCAACTTAAACAGCGGCCACGGCGGTCGCACAGTTCTCAAGGAGGAACAAGAAATGACCAGTTACTTTAGTGACAAGCGCTTCATCGGCGCAATCTGGGGCGTAATCCGTGTATGGCTGGGCTATTCGTTCATCACTGCGGGCTGGGAGAAACTGACCGACGCGCAGGGGATGTGGATTGGCAGCAAGGCTGGTACGGTCATCCAGGGCTTCCTGGCGGGGGCAATCAAGAACTCGACCGGCGCTCATGCCAGCGTCCACCCCTGGTACGCCAGTCTCGCCCAGAACTTCTTCCTACCCAACGCTGGCCTGTTCAGCTACCTGGTGGCCTTCGGTGAGTTCCTAGTCGGCGCGGCGCTTATCGTGGGGCTGTTCACCCGCTTTGCGGCAGCGATGGGTTTGACCCTGAACCTGGCCTTCATGTTTGCGGGCAGCAGTGGCACCAACGTAGAGATGGCAGTCGCGGAGACGGCAATCGTGTTCGGCGGGCTGTACGCCAGCTACTACGGGCTTGACAGCTTCGTGCTGCCCTACCTCAAGAAGAGGCTGCACATCGGCACCACGACCACGGTCACGACTGAGCCGACCCCGACCTTCAATCCGCAGCCAGTCGCCCCTGTCATCAGGTAAGTAGGAAGCGCACAACAAGTGAATACGAAGGGCCACCAACCCTCAGCAGACGATGCTGGGGGTTGGTAGATTTATCCGCCCCTCATCCAGCCTTTTCACCGGCTACCGCTAGAATCAAGGTGGGAGCCGCACAGGGTGACTGGGATTGAAACCAACCTAGTAAAAATTGGAGGATTAAGATGGCTCAGAGTGACAGAGTTGAAACAATACGTAGCGAAGAGGCAGTTGCACTTTATCGGCATAAGAACCCGGCGGCGGCAGAGTGGGCAGCGGGCTATGGCGTAATCAGCCACAGCATGGAGACCCAGGCGCGGATTTACCAGATGGCCGACTTGCTGGCGGCGCGGGGTACGCCGGGCGATGGCGTGCCGCTATTCGAGCTGCTGGCTGCCGCCGACCGCATCGCCAGCATGGCGATGTGGCTGGTGGTGCATCAGACCTACGCCCAGCGCGTCTACCTCGATGGCCGCGACCTGGATGCCAGCGATTTCAAGCCCCACCCCGAAGGGCATACCGGCGGCTCGCTCAACATGGTGCCTGCCTATGTCGGCTACATGGCGGCCAACGCCATCAGCGGCCTGACCCGCTCCTGGGTTATGGGCCAGGGCCACTGCGTTGCGGCCATCGACTCGGTCAACCTCACTCTCGACAACATGACCCCTGCCCACGCCGCCCGTTACTCGCTGACCGACGCGGGCCTGACCCGCTACACCCAGGACTTCTACTCCTATCGCATCGGCGACGACGGCAAACAGGATTCGCCGCTGGGCAGCCACGTCAACGCCAACACTGCGGGCGGGTTGGTCGAGGGCGGCTACCTCGGTTTCACCGAGTTGCAGTATGAGCATATGCCGCTACCTGGTGAGCGGCTGGTAGCCTTCCTCAGCGACGGTGCGTTCGAGGAGCAGCGCGGCAGCGACTGGGCGGGGCGCTGGTGGCGCGGCGAGGACTGTGGCCTGGTTGCGCCGATTATGATCAACAACGGGCGGCGTATTGATCAGGAGACCACCATGGCCCAGGAAGGTGGCACCGAGTGGTTCACCCGTCACCTTGAACTTAACGGCTTCGACCCAATTGTGTTCGATGGCCGCGACCCCGCCGCTTTCGTTTGGGCGATCCTGGAGATGGAGAACCGCCTGCTGGCCGAGGCGCAGGCGATGCAGGAAAGCGGCGGTGGCTGCTACAACGTGGTTCTCCCCTACGGGGTGGCCTGCGCCCCCAAAGGGGCAGGTTTCTACGGCGAAGGCACCAACCTGGCCCACAACCTGCCGTTGGGAGCCAATCCCCACGAGGATGTGAACGCGGCACACAACTTCAACGAGAGCGCCCGCCGCCTATGGCTGCCGCCCGCCGAGCTAGAGCAGGCGATTACTGCACTGCAGCACCACGCCACCTTGGGTCGTCCAAAGGAGCGCGATCACGCTCTCGCTCATCGTGAGGTGAAGCTGCAGGATGTGCCACCCGTGCTATCGCGACCCGTCTCCGACACGCGGCAGGATGCGACCACCTGGACGCACACCTCGCCAATGGCAGCAGTGGACGATATGTTCCTCGCTACCTGTCAGGCCAACCCTCATCTGCGCCCCCGCGTCGGCAACCCCGACGAGATGCGCTCCAACCGGATGACCGACACGCTCGAAACGCTCAAGTTCCGCGTGGTCTGTCCCGAGCCGGGCATCCCCGAATCGCACCACGGCGCGGTGATCACCGCGCTCAACGAGGAGGCGATCGCCAACGCTGCGCTGGGAAACAAGGGCGGCATCAACCTGATCGTAAGCTACGAGGCGTTCGCCGCCAAGATGCACGGCGCAGTACGCCAGGAGATCATCTTCGCCAACCATCTCAGTGAGGCTGGCAGGCCGCCGCACTGGCTCTCCGTGCCACTGGTGCTAACCTCGCACGTCTGGGAGAACGGCAAGAACGAGGGATCGCACCAGGATACGATGATGGCCGAGGCGATGATGAACGAGCCGTCCAACGTGTCGCGGGTGCTGTTCCCCGCCGACTACAACAGCGCGGCAGCAGCTATAGGTGCGGTCTATCAGAGCCAGGGGCAGATCTGGACAATGGTGGTGGCGAAAGCCGACAAGGTTGCCAACCTGCTCACCGCCGAGGAAGCCAGCCAGCTTATTGCCGACGGGGCGATGCGGCTGGACTGGGCGGGTTACAAGGTCGGGGAGCAGAAGCTGGTGCTGACCGCGATCGGCGCGTACCAGCTCGAGCAGGCGCTCAAAGCATCGGTGCGGCTGGCGGCGCGGGCCATTCCCCACTCAGTTGTCTATATGCTGGAGCCGGGCCGCTTTCGCCAGCCGCGCAGCGCCGCTGAACAGGCCCACCTTGCCTCACAATCCCTGCGCAACGACCTCTACCCCGCTGGCGTGACCGCGCGAGTGTTCGTCAGCCACACCCGCCCGGAGCCGCTGCTTGGCACGCTTCAGCCGCTCACCACCGGCCCGCAGACGGTCGCGCTCGGCTTCGTCAACCAGGGCGGCACCCTGAACACAGCGGGGATGCTGTTCGTCAACCGTTGCTCCTGGGCGCACATCGTCCAGGCTGCGGCCAGCGTCCTCGGCCTGTCTGCTGAAGAACTACTCAGCGCGGATGAGCGGGCCGCGCTGGCGGGCGAGACCAATCCAACTGGTATCCTTATCCCGCCTATCAGCCAGGGGAAGGCAAAGTGATGAGCCAAGCGGCCAGTATCAAGCTGCTGATCATAAATCCGGGCAGCACCAGCACCAAGCTGGCGCTCTATCAAGGTGAGTCACCTCTAGCAACTGATCACTACCGTGACCCCGAACCGCTGTGGGGTGCAACAGCCCACCATAGTGCGGCGGAGTTGGCCCAGTTCAGCCACATCGCCGACCAGTTCGATCTGCGCTGCGCCGACATCAATAAGCTGCTGCATGAAAAAGGCACCCCGCTTGCCGACCTCGATGTATTGGTGGGGCGTGGCGGACTATTCCTGCGCCCGATCAAAAGCGGCACCTATGCGGTTACGCCTGAGATGCTCACTGAGATGCGGGCGGGCGACCCCAGCGGGCAATGGGAACACGCCAGCAACCTCGGTATCCTGCTTGCCCAGGCGGTTGCCGACGCAGCGAACAAGGCGCAGGGCCGCTCTATACCCACATATACGGTAGACCCCCCCACGGTTGATGAGCTACAGGACATTGCCCGCGTGAGCGGCTGGCCGGAGATCCCGCGCCGCGCCCTCGCCCATGTCCTCAGCGTCAAGGCGGCGGGCCGCCGCGCCAGACATGACCTGGGCAAACCTTACGCCGACTTGAACCTGGTTATCTCCCATCTGGGCGGTGGCATATCCGTCACCGCCCATCAGCGGGGGAGGATTATTGACCAGAACCAGGCGCTCGACGGCGAAGGGCCATTCTCGCCGGAGCGCAGCGGCGGGTTGCCGGTTGGCGACCTGGCCCGCATCTGTTACAGCGGCCAGTACAGCTATGAGGAGATCAAACACAAGATTGCGGGTGGCGGCGGGCTGGTCGCCCACCTCGGCACCAACGATGCCCAGGAAGTGGAACGCCGCATCGCCGCAGGCGACGAACCCGCCCGCCTCATCTTCTGCGCCATGGCCTACACCATCGGCAAGGAGGTAGGCAGAATGGCCGCCGCGCTGGGCTGTCGTCCTGATGCACTGGTCTTCACCGGCGACCTGGCTCACTCTGAAATGCTGATCGGCTGGCTGCGCGAACAGGTCTCCTGGATCGCGCCAATCCTGGTCTACCCTGGCAGCGACGAGATGTTCGCGCTGGCGCGGGGCGCATACCGCGCCCTGCTGGGGGTAGAGCCTGTGCAGCAGTATGGAGTTGCTGCAGGCATGGTTTAGCGCTCATTTGGTCATTCTGCACGCCAAGTTAGATGCCCACCTGACTTTTATCTCATTGGATGATATTCACCTAACCTTTACCTCAATACATCATCATTTGCACCACATCCCTCTATACAGGTGCAACACTACAACTAACGCCCGATTAAACCGGTTAGCAATGCAGCAACGATGAAACAGCACAGCCTGACTCAGTAACGAGCCAGGCTGGTACTATCTCATTAACTGCTTGCAAACGCGAAATCCGTCTATTCACTATACGTTAACCTTGCTCCACCGATCTGTACACCTCCGCCTGGTACAATACAGGTGCAGGCATTCATCATAAATGCCGGGTAATGCAAATAGGAGGGGACTTATGTTTAAGCACATTCTGGTACCACTCGATGGCTCGACCCTGAGCGAGAAGGCGATCGGCATCTGAACCTCGCTGCCGTATGCGTCCTGCCTAACGCGGTTGACTTCGATACGTTGGAGACGGGTGGCGAAGCAGGCGAGGCAATCATCCGCATAGCGAAGGAGCAGGAATGCGACTTGATCGTGATGAGCACACAGGGGCGGAGCGGTTACAGCCGGATGAGGCTGGGCAGCGTCGCCGACGAGGTGATCAGCCACGCGCCAGTGCCAGTGCTGCTGCTGCATGGTCAGAACACGGATAGGGCGAATTGAGGGGTTCAGCAGCGGAGTCCAAGCTGGCTTCTATTGCCCTCGGTGTGATGCTAGCCAGCGAAGAACTATAGAAGTGGAGATGTTGCTCAATCCACCAACTGCACCATCAGCCGCCGCTTGACGAACTCGACCAGCAGCAGGTAGGTGCCGACCACCAGCACGAGGAAGACGAAGAACCAACCGGCCAGCGGCACGAAGCCGAGTAGCTGTGCCAGCGGGCTGTAGGGTAGCCCAGTTGCCAATGACAGGGCAGCCAGCGTTGTAGGCATGATTATTGCTGCTTGTATGAGGCGTGCCGTGATTAGGGAACATTATGGAGGTTACTCGATTGACGCATTGCCAGGCGGATGACGCGCTACTGGATAAGCTGCAGCGCGATACCTTCCAATATTTCGTGCGCGAAACCAACCCGGCCAACGGACTGGTGCCGGACAGCACCAAACAGGATACCGCGCAGCCCACTGATCGAAACAGGCCAGATGAAGGAGAAGTATATTCATTTTGACTGAGGAAGACACTAACATGGAAGAGCATATCAGCCCCATGGCTGGCAAGCTAGCGCCGCCGGATCAACTGATCGACGTCGATCGGTTGCGGGGCCAGTATTACGACCTGCACCCCGACCCTGCTGTCCCTGAGCAGCGCGTCCACTTTGGCACTTCGGGCCACCGCGGTTCGGCCGCGGACACCGCTTTCAACGAGGACCACATCCTGGCGATAACCCAGGCCATCGTCGAGTACCGCACCAGTAAGAGCATCACCGGCCCGCTGTACCTGGGCAAAGACTCCCACGCCCTCTCCGAGCCTGCCCAGCGCACCGCGCTGGAGGTGCTGGCGGCGCATGGAGTGGCGGTGCTGCTGGCCGCGAACAATGGGCTTACGCCCACCCCGGTCGTCTCGCACGCGATCCTGACATATAACCGGGGGCGGCAAACCGACCTGGCCGACGGCATCGTGATCACGCCCTCGCACAATCCCCCACGCGACGGCGGCTTCAAGTACAATCCGCCTAATGGTGGTCCCGCTGAGACCGACATCACCGACTGGATACAGGAGCGGGCCAATGCGCTCCTCGCCGAGAAGAACCGTGGGGTGTGGCGGGTTCCCTATGCCGACGCGCTCACCGCCCCCACCACTCACCCCTACGACTTCATCACTCCTT
>JBBRMT010000175.1:0-9685 GCA_038230695.1 Chloroflexia bacterium | reverse complement strand
GTTGCCCTGGCGACCGGGCGGCGGCGAAGTTGCCCTGGCGCTGCTCGACTGGCGAGGCGATGGCGCTTCAGGATAATGGGCGGGTGCAACTGACCTGGCGGCGAATGAAAGGCGGCAAGGTGGGGCGGGACCTGCTCACCACCTCTGTCAGTGTGACTCTAATGACCTACCTACACCAGCTGCACGGCGCGGCGACCCCGACCCTCGACGCTGATACGCCGGTGTGGGTGTCACTGGCAAGCAACTACCCTGGCGGGCGGCTCACCAAGCAGGCCATCGCCAACATCTGCCGCGACCGCCTCGGTGTCTCCAAGGTTCACAGCCTGCGGCATACTTTCGCTCGTGCAATGGAGCAGGCCGGGGCGAAGGTCAGCGACGTGCAGGCTAGGCTAGGCCACGCCAGCCTCGCCACTACCGGCAGATATTTGGCCGCGCTTGCCAGCGCCGAGAACCAGCACGCTGATGCCATTGGGGATATGTTCGGTATCTAGGTTGCCCTACGTGCAGGGGATAGCCTGCACAGTGAGCAATTTGCGTAACTGCTCATACTGGCTGAACGGAGTTTTCCACCCCCAGCATCCGCAGGCACTCACCTAGCGGGTTCAGCCCTTTAGCCGCCCAAGTGCCAAATAGCGTATGCAAGGTCATGCGGGTACTCGCGCCCTCACTTGAGCGACTGCCCCCGCTTATCTTGCGGGCAACCGCCAGCGGACGGATGCTGCGCTCCGCCAGATTGTTGTCCGCCACTACCCCCACCACCCGTACATAGACGAACATATTGCGCTCAAATGTTACCAGCCGCTGGCTCAAGGTATGCGCGGGGTGTTCCTTTCTTCCTTGATACTGCTTAGCCAAAGCCCGCATCTTGCTCACCAAGCGCTGGTACCAGCGTTCACGTACCTCTTGCCCCACATCGCGCTCCGCTAGCCACTTGCCCACGCGATACAAACGATTTAGCGCCGCCACCCAACCCCTTAGCCCTACATCGGCCTCGCCATGCTTCTCCTCTAGCTCATGTAGGTCGCGCAGCAGGTGTACCCAACAAGCCTGCCGCGGCTGCTTACAACTATTGTAGCCCGCATAGAAGTCGCTGTGGAACACCCCTTTGAACGTTTTCAGCAGTTGCTCGGCTACTACTCCGGCGCGGCTCATGCTGTGGTGATAATAGCGCAGCCCCGCCGCGTTCGCCAGCGCCCAGATGTAACCCATCTTACCATTGACCTTCCAGCTAGTCTCATCAATGTGCAGACTGGGACTGTCCATTAGTTGTTGGTAGATTGCCTCTCGTTCGGCGGCCCCCTGCTTGGCTAGTCGCCCCAACAGCAGATTGAGTTCACCCGCGCTTATTTCCAGGCCGTGAAAGTCGCTTAGGTAGCTGCAGATAATCGCGTAGGGGATGCGCCCGACCGTGCGTAGCCAACCCACATACGCCGTTATGCGCGGGCCAAAGCGGGCTTGACCCATGACAATGCCTTGTTCGGCGGGTGCGGGGGTGTAATATTGTTCGCAGTGGGGGCAGTAGCGTTTGATGTATTGATGCTCCACCACCACCAGCCGAGCGGGTGCAGGCAGGTCAATGACTTGGTGCCGCCAGGAGAGGCTCTCGCCACTGAGGTGACCGCCACAAGCGGGACATTGCGGGTAGGCGTGTGGCACAACCTCTGGCTTTTCAAACAGGGTGCGGCCTTGATGATGGCGAGTGGGGCGCAGGTGGTCAGGGGCTACTTTGGGCTTGCGCTTGGGCTTGACGAAGGGAGGGAGGGGCGGTTTGGCGGGAGGAGCAGGGGGGCGTTGCTCAAGTTCGTGCTTAAGGGTGCTAATTTCTTGCTGCAATTGGGCAATGGTCTGCTCGTAGCCCAGCACGGTAATCACCAGTTGCTGTTGCTTCTCACGAAGCTGGGCGTTGCTGATTTGCAGGCTGCCGACTGTGCGGCGCAGACTAGTTAGCTCGTTCTCCGTACTCATGCTGCTATTTTACCATATCTCAGAAGTCCTTATGAGCAGTTACCAATTTGCCGCGTGGGAGGGATGTAGTGCCAGTGTCCGGAGCATTATGCTGGCCTGCTCGCCGAGGGGATTACAGGGTGTGATGCGCGGGCCGAGGCGCTGAAAGTCTCGTATGCCCGCATACTTGCCAGACCAGGAATTTGCCGACCGGCTCGACGACTGCGAGATCCTATTTCGCACCCAGCTTTGTCTCAGTTTGGGTTCGCTACCGACGATGATGCCATCGGCATCCCCTTGTCCTAGCCGTAAAGCAAGGCATTGTATCTTGGTAGAATCGCTCAGGTTGTAACTGGATACGGCCTAAGTTATAATATCGCCTATGACCACGATTCGTTTGCCAGCCACGCTTCGCCAGCCACCAGCTGTAGGCTGGCTTGGTTTGTTCCCCGCCCTGCTTATCAGCGTGCTACTCTACCTTCCGACCCTCGGCTACTCATGGAATGCCGACGATTACCTGTTTCTAACTGGACGTGACCTGTCGCAGGTACTGGACCTGTTCGTGCCGGGGCGCGGTATTGTTTCCTTCTTCTATCGCCCTATAACCTGGATCAGCTACGTCGCTGACTTCGATCTATGGGGGGCGAACCCATCGGGCTGGCATCTAAGCAGCATGCTGCTGAATCTAATTTGCTGTGCGCTGGTCTGGTGGTTTGTCTACCTGCTCCGGGGAGTGCTGACGGCAAGCCTCGCCGCCATGCTATTCGCGGTTCACCCTGCACACCCTGGTGCGGTGACTTGGATCGCGGGGCGTGCCGATATACCGGCAATGATCTTCACCCTGCTATGCCTAATCGCCTTCGGGTTCTACCTGCGCCAGCACCGCCTCGGCTACTACCTGCTTACTTTGTTCACTCTGGCCCTTGCGGTTCTCGCTAAGGAGGTTGCGCTGGTCGTTCCCGCGCTGCTGCTGCTCACCGATCTGCTCTTCTTTCCTCAGCCGCAGTGGCAGCAAGGCCGCTGGCGACCATTCCTACTCGCCAAGCTACGGCTACACCTCCCATTTCTGCTGCTGGGTGGCGGCTACCTGCTGCTTCGGCTCTGGTTCAGCAGCGCGAATATTAGCAGCTTCGGCTATGGTCTGAACCTGGATACCCGCATATTCGGCAATCTTGCCAGCTATATTGCAATGCTCTTGAGCTTCGCCAATGTCGAACGGATGGATGCCGCCCTCGTGTTGGTTCTACTTGGTTCTTTTGTCATAATCAGCCTGATACTTGCCCGCTGGGCTGGTCGCCTGGCCTGGTTCGGCCTGGCTTGGCTGGTAATTACCCTCATCCCTGTTGCAAATATCACCGCTTACGATCCTGCTACCCGCTATGTATACCCGCTGAGCATTGGCTTCGCTATCTTCCTCACGGCCGTGCTGCAGCAACTGTTCGCATCCACTATAGCGGGCTTTGTGTCAGCCAGTCCCAACCAGGAAGAGGCAAATGGCAGTTCCCCTCTACAAGCGGCAAAACCGCATTCCCAATACTCTCTTAGAAGCGGGCTGACCGCGGCCTTGCTGGCGCTGCTGATTGGTTATGGCAGCTGGGCCACCGCTGTCCATAACGAGGAGTGGCGCATCGGTGCCGATACCGCTAGCAACTTCATTGCCCAACTCAAGGTCGCTGTACCCGATGTAGCGCCACACAGCCAATTCTTCTTCGTGAATATCCCGATTGCCTACAAGCGCGCCTGGATTCTGAACGAAGGGCTGCCCGCCGCAATTCACCTTGCCTACAGTGATTCCAGCCTTCACGTCTATGACGATTTTGTCTACCGCTATTCGAGCTTTGCCGCTGCCATCCAGCAGCCCGCCACTGTGCCTACTTATTATTTCGGCTACACCAATGGGATACTTACCCGCTACCATGACGCTGCCGAGTTGCTGGCTCACCGCGCTTCTCCAAGGTAGTGATACTTGAGCTATTTCGCTTGCTGGGATGGCTAGTGTACTACTACTCAATGGCAGTGAAGGCCTCGTTGCTAAACTTTGCACCTATGAGTAGGAAGGTTTGGTCATGTGCTTGCCGCTTTGGTTTAAGGGTGCATTTATTCTATACCGCTAGCAAGTAATTGTTACCCAATAGCTTGTAACACATTCAGTCGGCCAAATGAGTTGACACATATACAGGAAAATAGTAATATTGTTATAGACTAGCTGTACTGATCGTGCGTCTCCGCTATTAGCATTGGCAGTGCGGCTAGAACGAATGTTAGAGTAGTTGCATCCCCGTTAAGTTGTAGGGCTGGTCACTGTGGATTTCGGAGGGTTTGGATGAAAAAGCGGGATGAGAGGGTGTCAGGTCAGGCTACAGATATAAGGGACACGGTCAAGATTGGCTCGACCTCAAGGGAAGCTGTTGGCTATCCTGCTGCACTTGCGGTGGCCTTGACCGAGATCACCTGGTCAATTGCTACCAGCACAGATGTCTCCAGGACTTTCTCCACTATCGCACAACAGACCAGGCGCGTCATTTCTCATGAGGTGCTGACTGCACTGCTGCTAGACACGGGAGAAGATCGCAACATGGCTGTAGCTCTATGCCACCCGCCGATCCTGGGGTCGGGAGATGTCTATCCGCCCTCAGCTTTCTCTTTCGGATCGGCCTTGCTTGTAGGCGATCCGGTTATTATCGAGGACTTCGCCTTGACCGCCACTGCCTATCCTGGCGACAAACTCATGCACGACAAGTTTGGGCGGGCAGCGGTGATTGTGCCGATCTTGAGGTCACCCAGGATAATGGGTGGGCTCGCCTTGATTAGCCAGACACCCGGCTTCTATCGCATGGCGGACGCGCTCCTGGTCGAGCCAATTGCCACCCTAATGGCGCTGGCCTTGGAGCGTCAGCGCCTTGAGCAACAGGCCAGGATGCTCGCAGTAGCTGAAGAGAGGGGTCGCCTGGCACGGGAGATACACGATTCTCTGGCCCAATCGCTTACCGGTATCATCCTCAACCTCGAATCGCTCAAGCCTTATGATCAGCGTCATAGCCAGGCTGAGGCGACCGTGCTGGCCGAGACCGAGACACTGGCCCGCCGCGCCCTGGTAGAAGCCCGCCGCTCGGTTCTAGGTCTGCACCCCATGTCACTTGAGCATCAGTCGCTGCAGGGTGCCCTGGCCGCCGCGCTAGCCGAGCTTGGCAAACGGGCGGCGCTCACCACCCAGTTTTACTCCAAGGGTGAGGAGCGGCAGATGTCCCCTGATGTGGCGACCGCCCTCTTTCGGGTAGCTCAGGAAGCCTTTCAGAATATCTATAAACACGCTGCCGCCCGCCAGGTCAGTCTGGAGTTGGCCTACGAGACTGCCTCAATCACCCTTACTGTCAAGGACGACGGGGTGGGCTTTGATGCGAACGCCGCGCCTGATGATGTGGACGGCTTGGGTCTGGTTAGCATGGCGGCCCGAGTGCGTACCCTGAGTGGGGAGTTCCTGATCACCAGCCACCCTGGTCATGGCACGATCGCACGAGCGAAAATCCCCTATGTCCGCCCTAGCATTGTTACCGCCGCTGTGGTGCTAAAGGGCGGACCGGATGCGATGCCGCCTGCCGTGGCCCAACCCATCCGCGTTCTGGTGGTGGACGACCACCCTATTGCCAGACAGGATATTCAGGGCATCCTGGCGGGACAGCCGGATGTGCAGGTTGTTGGCGTGGCGGATGACGGACTAACGGCAATCGCAGAAACTAGCCGCTTGCACCCGGATGTGGTTCTCCTGGACCTACAACTGCCTCAGCTGTCGGGTCTTGAGGCGCTACCAAAGCTGCGAGAAGCACATCCCGGAGTGGAAGTTGTCATCCTGACCATATTTGACCAGGACGAGCAGGTCTTTGCTAGTCTCAAGGCCGGGGCGAGGGGCTATGTCCTCAAGGATGCCGCGCCCGAGGCAATTGTCGAGGCCGTACACGCGGCCAGTCGTGGACAATCGTCGCTCCATCTCAGGGTAGCTACCCAAGTGGTGGAACGTTTTGCGGTACTGGCAAGACAGAAAGTGGATCCCGATGCCCTGACCGAGCGTGAGTTGGAGGTCTTGGGATATATGGCGGAAGGGATGTCATACAAACAGATCGGCAGCAAGTTGAACATTTCGGCCAATTCGGTGCAGTATCACGCCTCGAACATCATGCAGAAGCTCGATGTAAGCAATCGAGGCGCGGTGGTGGCAGTAGCCCAGAAAAGAGGCCTACTGAATCGAGCAAAATGATGGCTGTACGAGACGAATTACATTGGTAGGCAACAAGGAAAGACCCTGCTCTGCGGAGTGGGGCCTTTCCTTGTTTCTCGCTTTATAGATTTTCATGTGCAAAGACTATAGAAATCTGTAGGGCGCTACAGCTGTGGACGGGGTACAATTTGACTACTTCACCGAGCAGCAGCTTCCTTGATTGGGAAGCGTGCGTTTTTAACGCCTGCTAAGAAAAGTATCCCGCTTGGCTCTCGCAGGGGCCAATGGGTTGGCTTACGTGCGTCCAAGGCACAATAGCGGTTACTACTGTGGTACGGCAATACACCCGCTTTATGCCCCTGAACCATAATCCAGCGTTTTCCACGCTGATACGCATAGCCGGGGTCTTCTTTCACCCCCAATCGGTGATCGGCTCGTACTCCAACACTTACAAGCAATAAGGAGATGACATCATGCTTAAGCATATTTCGCGTTGTATCTCGATGTTTTTGATCGTAGCGTTCTTGCTAAGTTCTATATCGCCAGTTTCGGCCCAGGTTCAGCAAGCCAAGCCCATGGTCTCATCTTCGGTGAGCGCAGCTACGCCCGCGCAAAGTAGCCCTCCTCTGCCCGTACCCCAGCAGCTAATTGCTACCCCAGTTGTTTCGCAGCACCTGCCCAGCCTCGCTATTCAGGTGGATTCCAGCCTTATCCCCGCTAATGTTGGAGACACTGTACCATTCACAATTACGGTTACCAATCAGGCACCTGACCCAGCTAAGAATATGGTGGTAGCCCTGCCTATCCCTGCAGAGGCCATCGCCCAGCCTTCTGATGCTCCTGTCCTCCGCTGGGATATGGCGGAGTTGATGGGAAAGAGCAGCGCGTCCTTTACCGTTCAGCTGCGTATTGTTGCGGTGCCGGCTGGTGGTGCGCTCCTCCTTGATCCCCAGGTCACCGCTCAGGGTCTACCTATGCCAGCAACCCGCCACGCCGGGTTGCTGATCAATTCAACTACTAGCCCAACTACTGCCCAGTACAGCCCGAACCAGGATACCATTCTGAAATCCACCGATGGCAGCGTCGACCTGAATATCCCAGCTGGGGCGTATAATGGTAAGCTGACCCTAGGCTATAGCCTTCAGACTACCCCAGGGCAATTCATCCCCTCAGCACTGGCTGGCTGGCACCGTGGCTTCGGCACTTTCTTCCTCACTGCTACGGACCCGCAGGGGCAGTTGGTCACCAAGTTTGCCAAGCCGCTTAACCTTACGATTCACTATACCCCTGAGCAGTTGCAGGCCGTAGGGATAGTTGATGGCGATCTAGCTATCTTCCGCTTCGATGAGAGCAGCAAGAGGTGGGTACCGCTCGAGGGCAGCGCTGATGCCAAAAGCAAAACCATTACCGCCAGGATCGATTCCGGTATACCCGGAGATTATCAGCTCAGCGACGGTTCTTCTCCTTCCAATCTGTATCTGCCTAGCTTGCAAGGCTGGCAGGTCAACCTCTTCACCGGCGCAGCCTCCTACTCGATGCCCATTGACGTGCCTGCCGGACCCAATGGCATCAAACCCAATATCGCCCTCAGCTATGACAGCTCCGCCACCGACAGCACTGCGGGCGTGCGCGGCGATCCTGCCCCCTGGGTGGGACGGGATTGGAACCTGGCTAGCGACTCAGTTAGTCTGAATAAGACCTTCCCTTACGACCAAGCTATAAGAAATTATTACACGCTGGTGATCAATGGCAAGTCCTACGACCTGGTGCGCGAAGCTTGCCTACCTACTCTTACGTGCGATGGCAGCCATGCCACCCCGATTAGTAATTGGGTTTGGAATACCTCTAACGAGGCTTTCCTACGGGTCAGGGCGGTTTATGTCGGCACCTCCAGCGGTACGCATGGCGGTTATTCCAACGGTGTCGCCGACCCGATCTATAAGTGGCAGGTGTGGACCAAAGACGGCACCATGTACGAGTATGCGGTTGATGCTTTCTGGGGCTTTTACGACTGTGTGCTTAACCCTCCGCAGGCCGCCTATATGGAGGAATACAAGTGGAACATCAGTAAAGTGGTGGATGTCTTCGGTAACGCGATAAAATACAACTATACATACCAAACACAGAACGTAAACCCACCTCAATGCGATAGCACAACGGTGAGCGGCTACGTAGACTGGAATGTGGCGCTGACTTCGATTACCTGGGGCGGCAATATTAATACAGGTAGCATTGACCGCTACCGCGTGGATTTTCTCTCAGCACCGCGCCAGTACGATATCAGCATCGCCAACGATACCCCCGCCAACCAACTTGGCAGTCCACCCTATGAATACTTGCAGCTGAATGCGGTCAAGGTGGAGAGCGACGATCCCACTTATGGCTGGCAGCAGGTGCGTCAGTACAACTTTGCCTACGACTACAGCCTCTACTCCGATTCCACCGACTCCAACCATAACCCTAACGGTGGAGTCAAGCTGACCCTACTCAGCGTGCAGCGCCAGGGCAGTGACAACCACCTGCTGCCTGCCACCACCTTCAGCTATACCCCAGGTTCGGCACGTGGCAATGGACAATATCCGGTTGCCTCCTGGAATCGGCTGATTGGTGTGAACAACAATCAAGGTGGCAAGGTAACATTCAACTACGAGAACATAGACCAGGTAATGGTGAGCAGCGTATTCTTCAACCGCCGCCGCGTAATCAGCCGGACGCTCTTCCCGCGCGTCTGGGACAACACTTATCCCAGCTACACCTGGACCTATGCTTACACCCACCCAGCCATGAATTGGGACGGCACCGAAGGGTTTGATAGTTATCCCAATTCTGCACAGGTGTGGTATGCCCGCTACATCAACCCCTCTCATGGTCTAACCTACCTGGTGCATCCCCGCCAAGCCGAGTTCCGCGGCCACGGTGACGTGATCGAAACCGACCCTAATGGCAACCAGATCGAGCATAAGTTTATGCAAGGGGGAGAAGCTAACTGTACCCCCAATAACCCTACCGACTCCTGCTTTGTCGCGTTGAGCCAGAACGGTTTCCTGGTTGGTCAGGAGTATGACACCATCCATCGAGCAGGGGCAGGTTCACACACGCTCTCGGAGGTAAATCATTATTTTACCGCCTATCTGTATGACAAGGGCGACTCATACTTCCCATATGCTGACGGACTCTCAGGTATTTGGCACGGGTTCGAGTTTGAAAACAAGACAGTGGAAACCAGCTGGGGGCTGAATACCGACAGCGGCGGTAGCTGGCTCTCACAGGCCAAGACCACCAACTACCTGTACGAGACGGGCGCTAACCAGTATGGGCGACTGCTCTCGCAGGCGGAGTACGATGCAACCAGTACGCGAGTGCGTAAGACCAATTACCTCTACGATACCAATGTGGTTGAGGGTGGCGCGTACATCCTTGATCGCCAATCCGAGCAGGACATCCTAGTACGTTAACAGTTAGATATTGATGGGTAAAGACGACGCAGTTTCTGCCGAGCCTCACCCACCCCGAATTGCCAGTTTATCG
>JBBRMT010000174.1:0-9699 GCA_038230695.1 Chloroflexia bacterium | reverse complement strand
TGCGCCGGTACGCCCTCATCGTCCCAGCCGAAAGTGCCGAGGCCGCCCGGCACGGTCGCGTCAGCAAAGATGTTGACCAGGTCGCTGCCGTAGCGGAAGTTGCCCAGCTTCTCAGTGGTGAGGAACGAGGTTCCCGCGAAGGCAGCCTCCTGGCCGAACACGCGGTCGAGTTCGATGGGGTGGCCGCAGGACTCGTGGATCTGCAAGGCAAGCTGGCTGCTGCACAGTATGATGGTCGTGCGCCCCGGTGGACATTGCTTGGCGGTGAGCAGTTGCACCGCCTCAGTGGCAGTCTGCTCGGCGTGGCCGGGCAGATCCAGGCCAGTGACTAGCTCGTAGCCTTGCGTTCCCCACTGCCCACCGGCGCTGTTGGGGTAGCTACGTACCTGCACATCGTTCTCGCTGACGACGGTCGCTTCGATGCCCGCGCCGATCTCGTAGATGTCCTGTTCGATGTAGCTGCCCTCGGTGCTGGCAAAGATCTTGTGGGTCTTGATTGCGTCGTAGGTACTCTGCGCCACCATTACGCCTGCCACATGGCGCATATTCTCGTCGGCGGTCAGCAGCACCTTCAGCTTATCCTCAAGCGATACGGCAAATGGGTCGCTCTCGATGGGAGTGCGATAGCTGCCCTTGATCGAAATCGGTGCGCCGAGTTGCACCTTCTTCTGTACGGTGCGGGCGCTGGCGCGGGCAATCTGGGTTGCCAGCGCAGTTACGCGGTCAACCTCACTCTTATTGAACCGCGAGGAACTGGCGAAGCCCCACGCGCCGTCCACCAGCACGCGCACGCCGAACCCTTCATCCTCGGAGAGCGACATCGCCTCGACGTTGCCGTTCTTTACCGCAATGGACTCGCTGTGTCGCTCCAGCGTGCGAATATCAGCATACTGCGCCCCCTGCGCGGTTGCCAGGCTCAATGCTTCCGCTGTAAGATCTTCCAAGGCCATCCTCCTTCGGTGTTAGATGAATGTTATACTTCTGATTGGGCAATTATACCATAATATAACCCTATAGGCACATTGGGCTGGGGATGTAAACAAAGTGATTGAATTGTTATTTAGGTCAGGAGGTAGCGTAAATAGCCCAGGACGAACCACGGTTCGCCCTGTCGCACAACGTAATCCTATTGCCAGTACGTCAAGGAGATGGCGTGTTTTCCATAGAGGCGGGCGGCTGCCCATCCTGGTGCAATTTACACGATCTGCTCGGCTATTGGTATAGCACTGCTAACTGAGGAACGTGCCGGTAATACCATTGCCCGCCAGGTAGTAGTGGGTGGCGATGGCGACACCGAGGTAGGAGACGGCGATGAATAGCAGGCCGCAGATATATGCGCTGATCTTCTGCGCGTTGGGTCCGACGGTGAAGCCCCAGCTTGCCAGGAAGGCCCAGATACCGTTGCACAGATGGTAGGCAACTGCTACCAGACCGACGACGTAGAAGATGTACACCCAGCCGTTTTTAAGCGCGAACATTACCGTATCATAGTTAGCGGGGATATCGCGGAAGTCGCCGAAGCGGAAGGTTAGCTGATGGTAGAGCAGGAATACCACAGTGATAAGGCCGGTGGCCCGCTGCAAGAAGAAGGCCCAGTTGCGATAGTAACTGTAGCCGATGGGGTTCTGCCGCGAGTAGGCCATGATGTACAGGCCGTAGATCACGTGGTATAGCAACGGCAGGTAAATGACGAATAGTTCCAGGAACAGGATGAAGGGGTTGTTGCGAATAGCGGAGGAGGCAGCATTGAAATCGTTTGGGCTGGTGATGGCGAGGGAGTTCTCGTAGAGGTGGAAGATCATAAATCCGCCCAGCGGAATGACACCGAGCAGGGAGTGCAGACGACGCAGCCAGAAATGGTTTCGCAATACGAAACTGCGGGCGGGCATAATCACGGGTTGGTACCTCCATTGGTTGGATGAGACAACATTGGCTCACGCATCTTAATTGCAGATTGCAGATTATTGATTGTAGATTGTGGCCTGCAATTCTGCCTGGGCTTGGCACTCGGCCCTACGAATGTAATTATATTCTACCACATGGCTGTGGGCTTGTCTAGCCCATGTCCGACCATTCGGCCACTGGCATTTTATCGCCAAATCTGCTAATATGGCGGCTATGAGCGACTACACTTTTACTGATGCGCTGGGCTGCAGCATGGCCCAGCTTGGCGAGATGGACAACCAGAGCTTCCGTGAATACTACTTCCCGGTGCAGAATACGCCGTTGATAATGGCCCGCTTCGCGCAGCAAAACAGCGTGGATCTGGGCGGCACGGTGATTATGCGCGATGGCGAAACCTTCGTGGGGATTTCCATGTTGGCGACGCGGGGAAAGCGCGGCTACATAGGTGGCTTCGGCATTGTGCCGGAGTATCGTGGCAAATGCGCGGGTAAGGCGATGATGGCGCAGCAGTTGGCGGTAGCCCGCGCCCAGGGCTTGACTCGCTTGCAGCTTGAGGTGTTGGCCCAGAATACCCGGGCGCAGCGGCTCTACGAAAACTACGGGTTCGTCGCCCACCGCGATGTGGTTGGGCTGAAGAGCAGCCTGGCCGCCATCCCCAACCACAAGACTACTGCACGGCTCGCCCCCACCGAGCCGGAGTACATTATGGACTGGTTGCTACAGGGCCAGCAACCCGCCTGGTCGCGGGAGCGGGCCAGCCTTCTGGTGATGGGCGGTGAGGCGTTGGTTATCAGCCGTCCCGGTGGCGCGACAGGCGCAATGCTCTATCAGCGGCGTGAAGACCACATCCAGGTTCTGGCCGTGGCCCTGATTGACCGTACCAGCGCCAACGATTTCGCCTTCATGCTGCGCCACGCAGCGGGCGATTTGCCCTCGGTGGGCATCCACAACGAGCCGGACAATAGCGTACTGTACCAGGTGTGCAAAGATATGGGCTTCGAAGAGGAGTATCGCCAGCACGAAATGACGATCGAACTGTAGAACGTGGCTTGCTTGTCGCGTTATGATCAAGCAAGCGTTCGGTAGGGGCAAACCGTTGTTCGCCCTGGTCGGTTATGAAACGAGGTTGACAAATCGCAGGCGGTTGTAATATAATCGGCCCAACTTCTTTGTCAACCCCATTCAAGTTCAAGGAGGCTAGCCTTGAAAGAGACCCTCGCGCAGCACTGGCGCACCATCACCCTCACCTTAATCGCCCTCGCCGTTGCCGTAATCGGCGGTATCTCCTCCGGTATCTTCTCCGGCAGTAATGGCACGCCCGCTTCAGGCCAAAGTCTAACCACCGCCCCACCTATCTATCCCACCTCGGTTGCAGTAAGCCAGAATACCAGCCACGAAATCAAGGCGTATATCACCGGCGCGGTGCGCGTCCCCAACGTCTACACCATGAAGGAGACCGATCGTATCGCCGACCTCATCCACATTGCGGGCGGCGCAGCGGTGAATGGCGCGGGCGTGGCGCTGGCCGACCTCAGCCAGGTCAATCTCGCCGAGCAGTTGCAGGATGGTGAACGCATCAACATCCCCTTCAAAATATTGACTACTCCCACCATCATCCCTACTGCCACGCCGCTTGCAGGCGGCTGCGCGAACTTCACTCCGGTAGCGGCCAGCGCGACGACCATGAAGGTATACGTCACCGGCGCGGTGTGCAAGTCCGGTGTATACGCCTTGCCCGCCGCCTCGCGCATCAGTGACGCGATTGCGGCTGCCGGTGGCTCGACGCTCGACGCTGACCTTACCCAGATCAATCTGGCCGCCTTCCTCAGCGACGGCCAGCAAGTGATCGTCCCCGACAAAACCACCAGCAACCAGGCTGCTGCCTTGCCAGCCACGCCCGCCGCTGCCATCGTCACCAATCCCTCGGCCAGCGGCGCAAGCGCGTCTACGTCGAGTAGCAGCGGCACGAGTGGCACCACAAGCAGTAAATCAAGTGTCAGCAAATCAAGTGGCAGCACGAGCTCCAGTTCTAGCAAAGGCAAAGCGGTGCCGCTTGGCAAGGTCAACATCAACACCGCCAGCGCCGCCGAATTGGCGAAGTACCTGCCTGGGATTGGCCCAACCACCGCTGCCCGCATCATCGCCTACCGCACCCAGCACGGCACCTTCTCGCGCATCGAGGATTTGATGAAGGTGAAGGGCATCGGCAAGGCGGAGTTTGCCAAGCTGCAGAATTTGATCACGGTTTGACAGGTAGGGCAAACCCGCGATGCACGAATATGTCAGGAAGGGAGGTGCTGTGACCTCGAAGTATGAAGATTTGTTCCACCGCGATTTGCTGGCTGCGCTGAAGGCTTATGATGCAGAGGCAGCACTGAACGACGCAGAAGTGAAGGCATTGGCCGTTGCAATAGTCGCCGCCTATTTTGACACTACTGCCAATCCACCGAAGCCAAGATACAAGCTGGTTGGCTCCAAGATAGTAGCGTGGCTGTGGCAGCTTGAGGCTGGACCACTGCGTGACACGATCGCTGAATTGCTGCGCGGGCTTTTGCAGGACGAGGACGCGACCATCAGGCGGTTGGCAACCTACGGCCTAACCTACTTGCGGGTTGATGACAAGGCAATTGCTCCTACCCTGGTCGAGCGAACCCACCACGATAGCGATATACTGGCGCGCACTGCTGCCCTCATCCTTTTGGCTGAAATAGACAAAGGCGATCCTAAGCTTCCCGCGCAGCTATTGGCAGCGCTTGGTCGTGCCACTAGCGGCTATGAGCGCGGTCAGATAATAGGTGCGCTGGCTGAAGCAGGCAAAGGCAATCATAAGGTCGAGGAGGCGCTTTGGCATATTCTGCGGCACGGTGAAGATGACGTGCTGCAAGGCTATGCTGCCTATGCGCTTGTTGATGTTGGCGTATTGCAGCAGGCGGTGGTAGAAGCAATCATTGATATAGTGAAGCACGATAAGACCGGCAGCACGCACCTTGCCCTCGGTCATGCTTTGGGCAATCTTGGACAGGGTAGTGTTGCAGCAGTGGCGACGATGTTGTATATAATCGAACACTCACCGGATGCCATCGCCCCCAAAGTTGTCGCCGAGAAGTTGATCGAGAGTTCAGGGGATAATCCGATGGCGATTGCTGGTCTGCTGGAAATCGTGAGTCGGCCATGCGAGTGGGTCACTAGTTTCTGGCAAGCTGACAGCGATATACCAGAGGTGCTGGAGAAAGCGGCAAATAGCAGGCAGCAGATTGTCGAAACGATGCTGCGGCTTCTAAATAGTGAGTTTGTCGAGGTGCGAGGGGTGGCCGCGCAGGTGTTGGGCAGGCATGGTTCTGGCAGTGAGGCTGTAGATGCACTGCTTGGTGCGCTCAGGCGCGGCGATGCCGCCTCATTGCCAATCATCGCTTCGCTTGCTGGGATCGGGGTGGGTAACAAGCAGGTAATCGGCGCTCTGCTTGGTATCCTGCAAAGTGAAAGCTCGGACTGGTATCGCCACGATGCGGCTGAGGCGCTAGGCAAGGTCGGGGTTGGTAATCAAGTAGTAGCCGATGCTCTATTGCACACCCTTCAGCATGATGCTCACGATGGTTTGCGTGAGGCTGCTACCCAGTCGCTCGGTGAAATAGGTGTCAGCAACACAACGATAATTGCAGCATTGATAAATGCGCTGCAGACTGGCACAAATGTTGGCGAACGCAGAGCAGCGGCAGAGGCGTTGGGCAAGCTCAGGCCAGATCAGCCAGAAGCGGCTAATGTGCTGCTCACTGCATTCCAACGTGATGAAGACTTTGTTGTTCAGCAGAAGGCTGCTACCGCTCTTGGCGCAATCGCTGCATCTGACCCGATAATAATACAAGCACTATTGGATAGGATGAATGTTGCCTTCGCTTCAGCTCAAGAAGGAGCAACGAAATCTGGCCGTGAAAGAATGCGTGCAGCAAGCCTACTGTCTGCCCTGATACCAGCCATTGGTAAGCTATGTGGCGACCGAGATGAGGTGCAACAGTTGCTTCACGATATTGCTGTTTCTAAAATTGTATATACTATTGGCAGGCAAACTGAAGACGTGGCCTACGAAACGCTTTACGGCCTTATTAGTGGCGATCCTGTGCCGAGTGAGGAGAGTGGCTAAGTCCAGAACGAATGTTCTTGACAACCCCCATCCCCACCACGTATACTAACCCCCATGAGCGACGAAACCACCAGCGGCGGGCTGTTTCTGCATAGCGTCGGGCCAATGCCAACCGGCATCAACCACCACTGGAAGCCGCGTATTCGGCGGCGGGCAGATGGGCGCAAGTACATTCAGATTGACCTCAGCGACGAGGGTATCAGCTACCGCAGCCAGATAAAGGAGGCGACCCGCACTTATCTGGAAGCACATCGCCCCACCCAGGCGCGGCTCGATTACGCCTACTGCAATGGTGACGGCCTCGGCGTGGTTGCGGTGCTGTACTTCCCCGACCAGCGTTCCGATCTCGACGGCCCACTCAAGCTGGCGCTCGACGCGCTGGTGGATGGCCTCGATCTTGACGATGATCAGATCGGCCTGGTCGCCGCCTTCCGCGCCGTTGATGCTGCCGACCCCCGCCTCGAACTCTGGGTTGGCACCCTCGAAGACACCGCCCGCCTCGCCATCCACCGGCTGAAAGAGATTGCAGATTGCAGATTGCAGATTGTAGATTATGATGAAAGGCAGAAGGTAGAAGGTAGAAGGCAGAAGGCGAATACGCTACCTGACGATCAAAATCCACAACTCACAATTCAAAATTCAAAATTCACCATTGTCCTCCCCGACCCGCCCAGCTTCAACAAGGCGTGGCAGTGGCGTATCGAACGGGGGGAGAGCGGTCGCGCCCGTCCGGTTGCCTACCTGTCGGCGGCTTATACCCGCTACAAGGCAGCGGCGCAGGAGCGGGCGCTGCTAGCCCTGCAAGAAAAAGGCAGCGGAGCGGGCAGTCTGGCTAAATCGTTGGCGGCGGCCTGTCGTGGCAAGGCGAAGATCGGCCTCGGCATCGCTGTCACCCTCAGCCGCCGCGATGGCGATACCGACAACTATATCAAGCCCACCATTGACGCGGTGGTGGAGGCGCTCAATGCCGCCGCTTCCGCCGACCCCGCTTACGCACCACTCAAGTCGCTCAACGACCGCTACATTACCATGCTGGTAGCGATCAAGAGCCGCGCCCCCACTGATACCCCCACCGCCTGCGCCACCCTCGCGCCGCTGCCGATCGCTGCCGAGGCCGCCATCGCTGCAATCAAGGCTGCGCTAAACATCGAGGGTTGAGCCGAAACCCCAACCCTTGCACAATGGTTGCCAGCACCAATTGCACATCCATTAGCGCAAAATGGCTACCGATGCAAAGGCGTGGGCCACCGCCGAAGGAGAAGTAGGCATACTTCGGTAGGCTCTTCTGCATCTCCGCGGTCCAGCGCTGCGGTTTGAATTGCTCCGGCACGTCTGTCGCGTCTTTGTATCTTCAAATGAACCTCGCCGTGATACTGCGCTGGCAGTTTTTCAGTTCATGAGGCGGACCCTCAAACAACACTTCACCACCGGCGCTGCCCCCTTCCGGGCCAAGGTCTATGATCCAGTCGGCCTGCCGGATCACGTCCAGATGATGCTCAATCAAGATGACTGTGTTGTTGGCATCCACCAGCCGGTCAATGATACCCATCAACAGACCAATATCGGAGCGGTGCAGCCCGGTAGTGGGTTCGTCCATCACGTAGACGCTGCCCTTCTTGTGCAGTTCGGTGGCGATCTTCAGGCGCTGCCCCTCTCCGCCTGATACGGTGCTGAGTGGCTGGCCCAGTTTCAGGTATCCCAGCCCCACATCGTTCATGGATTGCAGCACGGCCTTGACCTTCTTCTCGGTGAAGAAAATCAGGGCATCCTCCACAGTTGCGTCCAACACATCGCTGATGGTCTTGCCGCGCAGGTGGTATGTTAGCACCTCAGACTTGAAACGCTTGCCCTCGCAGATTTCACAGGTCGAGGCATAGCCCTCCATAAACGCCAGATCGGTGTACACCACGCCCAGACCGTTGCAGTTAGGGCAACTGCCCTCCGAATTGAAACTGAAGAGTGCGGCGCTAACCCTGTTGGCCTTAGCGAACGCCTGCCGAATGTCGTCCATAATGCCGGTATAGGTGGCCGGAGCCGAGCGGCTATTTGCCGTCACGCGGGACTGGTCAATCACAATCGCACCCGCGTGCTGCTGCAAGAAGACATCGTTAATCAGGGTGCTTTTGCCAGAGCCAGCGACCCCCGTCACCACGGTGAGTACGCCAGTGGGAATGTTCACCGTGAGGTTCTTTAGGTTATGCAGGGTGGCATTCTTGATCGTCATATGCCCGGTGGGCTGCCGTACCTGCTGTTTGATTGGCAGCTGCTGCTTCACGAATTGCCCGGTAAGGGTGTCAGCGTGCTTGAGCGCTTCATAGCTCCCTTCAAAAACCACTTTGCCGCCATGCGTCCCCGCCTTCGGGCCGAGGTCCACCAGGTGATCCGCGATTGCCATTACATCTGGGTCATGCTCGACGATCAGGACGGTATTGCCCTTGTCGCGCAGCTTCTGCAGCAGGCCGTTCAGGCGGGCAACATCGCGGGCGTGCAACCCCACGCTGGGTTCGTCGAGGATGTACAGCATCTCGGTCAGGCTATTGCCCAGGTGACGGACCATCTTCACCCGCTGCGACTCGCCGCCGGACAGGGTGGCGGTTTCGCGGCTGAGGCTCAGATAGCCCAGCCCAATATCTATGAGATGCTGCAAGCGTGCGCTGAGACTGGCAGCCACTCTCACGGCGACTGGATCGCTGAACTCCCCCAGAAGTTTAACCAGTTCGGTCGCTTCCATATCGGAGAGTTCGGCGATATTGCGGCCACCAATCCTACAATTCAGCGCGGCCTGGTTGAGCCTTGCGCCATGACACAGGGGGCAAGGCTGCGAGGTAGTGAATTCCTCGAAGACGGCGCGATTGCGTTCGGACATGGCCGCCGCATCCTTCTTGATATACGAGCGGGTGAAACGTTCGACCAGGCCCTCATATCGCAGATAGCCCATGCCCAGATCGATCTTAGCCGCGTCTGCGCCGTAAAGCAGGGCGTGCAGCTCCTCCTCCGTGTAATCCTTGATCGGTTTATTGTTGTCGAAGAGGCCGGAGAGGACGTAGGTCTTCCACAGCAACTTGCCGGGCCTAAAATCCGGGTGCCGAATCGCCCCCTCATTCAGGGACTTGCTGCGATCGAGCATCTTATCCAGATCAAGCTGAGTGGTGTGGCCAATACCTTCGCACTCTGGACACATTCCCTGGATGGTGTTGAACGAGAAGTGGTAGCCCGGCCCCACATAGGGTTGCCCAGCCCGGGAGAAGAGCAGCCGCAGCAAAGTGGCAATATCCGTATATGTGCCTGCGGTCGAACGTGAGCCGCCGCCCACCCGCTTCTGGTCAATGACGACTGGCGCGTTCAGATTTTCGATGCGATCTACGTCCGGTTGACCGAAGTGCGGCAGGAAGCCTTGCACGAAAAAGGTGAAGGTTTCGTTCAGTTGGCGCTGCGCTTCGGCGGCAATGGTGTCGAATACAAGTGAAGATTTGCCCGAACCGGACACGCCAGTAAACACCGTAATCTGCTGCTTGGGAATGTTCAGCGAGATGTCCTTGAGGTTGTTTTCGCGTGCGCCGTGAACCTCGATGAACTGCCGATCGGTCATGCTTGCCTCCTTGTTGAGCTAAAAATGTCCGTAGCGATGATGTTGACGCTGCGGAGTGGAAAATGAC
>JBBRMT010000173.1:0-9727 GCA_038230695.1 Chloroflexia bacterium | reverse complement strand
TATTAGCCTCAGCGTCGCCGCTTGCGGTGGCAGTAGCGTGGATGGCGCACAGGTGATCCGCAACATGGCGACGGCGGTTGCCAAGATCAACACTACCCACAGCGTTGTGCAGGTGCATATAGATTTGAGTAGCCCGCCAATTCAGGGCGACATCACCGCCGAGTTCTGGCAACAGATGCCAGCCCTGTTTCACGGCGAGATTCACACCGCCAACATCAACGGCCTGGATAGCCTGCTCAAGCTGGGCACTGCCCCTGTAACCGCTAATGGCAGCGCAACTCCCGGCGTTAGCGCCCTGTTCAGTGTGCAAAACCTGCCAGGCAGTGTGCTGGTGGCCGACGGTAGCGCCATCTGGCTCTACACCCCTGCCAGCAAAAGTGTCTACAAGAGCAGCCTCGCTACCAAAAACATCAGTCTGGCTCAGGTGCAAGTGTTCCTTCAGGGGTTGCAAGGGGTGGTGGATCGCATTCTGGCAGTAAGTGATGTGCAAGGTGTAGGTGAGGAGCAGGTGGGCGGACACGATGCCTACAAACTTCAGCTTACTGCCAAGCAGGGACTGAGCGCGGGGCAGAGTGGCACCGCCGCAATGTTGCTAATGGGCGGCAAGGTAACATTGTGGGTGGATAAGCAACTGAGCGTGCCGCTCAAGCTGCAGTATGACAATACCAGCATGGGGACGGTCAGCGTCACCGCTATCAACCCCGACTTCAACCAGACGATTGACCCCGCCAAGTTCCAGTTCACGCCACCCAGCGGCGCGAAGGTAGTAAATCTGGATAGCGCCAAACCTGTATACCTGACTCTGCCCCAGGCCCGCGACCGCGCTGGCTACACCTTGCTGGTGCCAGGCTACATACCCGATAACGCTACGCAAACTGGAACTAGCCAGACGGATGAACCCAACCCCGACAACCCCGCCGTCACTGAGCGCATAACCTTGCTTAATTTTCAGGGCAATAGCTCATTCTTCGACATAACCGAGGCGAAAAGTGACCCATTTACCACCAAATACACGCAGCAGGGCGGCGCTACGCCGGTGAGCCACGATAATGCCACCACTCAGAGCATCACCGTGCGCGGCGTTACTGCCACAGCGGTTAGCTATACTACCAACAACCAGCCACGCAGCCTGGTCTTCTGGACGGACAAGAGCGGCATCATCGTCAGCATCAGCGGCAGCCTCAGTCTCAGCGATACCGAGAAGGTGGCCGCCTCGCTGAAGTTATATATTGAACCAGGACGAACAACGGCTCACCTCTATACAACTGTAGCATTGCCCCAGGCTTATTGACATAAGGAGCAATTGTGATTATCGCATCCGACCTTGAAGGCACCCTGACCACTGGCGAAACCTGGAAGGGCATCGGCAAATACCTGGCACAGCACGGGCGGTCAATGGCCTATCGTGGCTTTTACCTCGCTCATTTTCCTGGGGCGATGCTATCGAAGCTGGGGATAACCAGCAGGCAAAGCTTTCGGGATCGTTGGATAGCTGACCTGCCCCGCCTGCTAAAAGGCTACAGCGCCGCACAGTGGAACTCGGTTGCCGAGTGGGTGGTCGAACACGAACTGTGGCCCAACCGTCGCGCAGCGGTGCTTGACGAAATCGCAGGGCATCGGCAAAACGGCTACCGCCTGGTGCTTGCCTCCGGCACCTATCAGCCGATACTGGATGCCTTCGCCCATCGCCTCGGCGCAGAAGCAATCGGCACCCCCCTTGAGCTTGCCAATGATCGGGCTACTGGCCGCCTCGCGGGGTCAATCAACAATGCCGAAGCCAAAGCCGGGCGGCTGCGTGCTTTCCTTGCAGGCAGCCTACCCGACATCGCTTATGGCGACACGGCGGCTGATCTGCCCATGCTGACCCTGAGCAAAACGCCGGTGGCCGTTTATCCAGACGCGCAACTTCGGCAGGCGGCCAGCGAACGAGGCTGGCGCATTATTGAGTCGCTCTGAGCGAAATTACTGCAACCCTTAGCAGGGTGGGGCGGTCTAACCAATGGCTGCTTAGGGATGAACAATAACTAACCGAACGCTAATCACTAATCACAGGACGTAAAGGAGGATGCTTCGTATGGCTTCACTGCTCGAACTCAAGCAACTGAGCAAAAAGTATGGCGCTGCCACTGTGGTGGATCACCTCGACCTCACGGTGCAGCCGGGGCAGATTTACGCCTTCCTCGGACCCAATGGCGCGGGCAAGACTACCACCATCCGCATGATGCTGGGGCTGGTACACCCTACTGGCGGGGAGGTCTGGTTTCAGGGTCAGCCGCTGGGCGACCACCCGGAGCGCATCCACTCGCAAGTAGGCAGCATGGTGGAGACACCAGGGTTTTATCCGATGCTAAGTGGCGCGGAGAACTTGCACGTCTTCCAGCGGCTGCATGGTGACAACGACCCCGCCCGCATCAAGGCGGTGCTGGATCTCGTGGATTTGAGCAGTGCGGGCAAGAAGCCAGTCGGCGCATACTCGCTGGGGATGAAGCAGCGGCTGGGCATTGCCCTTGCGATGCTGCACCGCCCACAACTGCTTATCCTCGACGAGCCGACCAACGGCCTCGACCCCGCTGGAATGAGCGAGGTGCGTAACCTGTTGCTGCGGCTGAAGGACGAGGGCTTCAGCATCTTCATCTCCAGCCACCTGCTGCACGAGGTGGAGCAAGTTGCCACTAATGTCGGTATCATCAACAACGGCAAGCTGGTCAAGGAGGGGCCACTGGGCGCGGTGCTGAACTCCAGCGAGGCGCAGCTAGAGCTGCAGAGTTCGCAGGCTGACCGTCTCAGCAAGTTTCTCGCCAGTTGGTTGCCGCAGCACGTTCCGGGTGGCACGCTACGGCAGGATGGCAACGTCATCCACATTGCCAGCTTCAGCGGCGACACCGAGGCGCTAAACCGCGCCGCGCAGCAGGCTGACATCCCTATCGGCGGCATCGTTCACCGCCAGGCATCGCTAGAGCAGCTCTTCTTCCAGCTAACTGGCGTAGGAGCGCAGCAATGAACACCGTGCGCGTAATTAGCGTCGAAGGCTACAAGGCGGTACGCAGCCGCATCTGGCTTGCCAGCCTGCTGATCGGCACGATGTCGCCCCTGTTGTTCGCCCTTGCCTACACCTTGCGCCGTGCCAACTTGATTCTCAACGGCAACTACACCTGGGCGGGTTTCGAGCAGAATAGCGCCTTCTTCTTCTCTGTGTTTCTTGCCTGCGCCATGGTGGGCGGCCTGGCTGGGTTGGCGCTCACCGACGAGAGCCGCTTCAACACCCTCAAGAGCGTGCTGACCAGCGGCATCACCCGCAGCGAGTATCTGTTCGGCAAGCTGCTATTCGTTGCTCTGTGGGTCATTGCCGAGGTAGCAGTGCTTGTGTTGACCGTATTCATTGTTGGCGCTGCCCTGGGACTAAATGGCGGCGACATGACTACCTACTGGCCCGCACTGTTGACCGAGACGGTTTGCTTGCTGGCGCTAGCGCCAATCTTCTTCATGGTGGCGATACGTACCAACAACTTCTTCGCGGTGGCGGGGATGGGGGTGGCGTTCTCATTCGTCACCTTGCTGCTCAATTTGTTCGGCACAGGGCGGCCCTACATGGGCTACTTCCCTGGCTCGACTGGCACCGCTTATATGCTGATATACTCGAACCAGTGGGGCAAGCAATACAATGACCCATTGGCCTGGGCAATCACCCTTGCCGTCTATACTGTCGCGGCTATAATTGCTACCTGGGTGGCGATGCAACGCCGCGATGTGCAATAGGAGCATGATAAATGACAACTGTGCGCGTAATCGGGGTCGAAGGCTTCAAGGCGCTGCATAGCCGCATCTGGCTCAACAGCCTCCTTATCGGGATGCTATCGCCCGCAGCGATAGGTCTCGGCTTTCTGCTCGCCCACGATCAGATCGTGAAGAACAACGCTTACGTCTGGAGCAGCTACGAGCAGGTTATTTTCTTCTTCTTCGCGGTAATGCTGGGATCGGTGATGGTCGCCTCCCTTACTGGCCTGACATTGACCGACGAGAGCCGCTTCAATACGCTGAAGAGTGTACTGACCAGTGGGGTTACACGCGGCGAATACTTGTTCGGCAAGCTGCTGTTCGTTGCCCTATGGGTTATCGCTGAGATGGCCGCTTTCACCCTCACTGCGCTTCTCGTTGGCACGGCACTCGGACTACAAGGCGAACACATCAACATCTTCTGGTCCGCTTTGCTGGTGGAGACCGCCTGCCTGCTGGCGCTTGTACCGATCTTCTTCCTCGTCGCTTTGCTATCCAATAACTTCTTCGTCATTGCCGGGGTGGGGGTAGGGTTCTCCTTCATCACTTTGCTACTCAACGTCTTCGGCAGCGGGCGACAGTATATGGGCTTCTTCCCTGGCTCAACCAGCACCGCCTATATTCTGGTATTGGCGAATCAGTTTGCGGCCAAGCAAGATATCCAGCCGCTAGCCTGGGGCATCACGCTGGCTGCTATAAGCCTGGCCTCGCTGGTTATTACCTGGCTGATGATGAAGAGGCGGGATATTCAATAGCAGTGCTGAGTGCTGAGTGCTGAGGAGTGCATTGATATGAGGATGTTACAGGAGCGCATAGGTTGCGCTCCTGTCATATATCATCTAAGCAGGGGTAGGAGCTATGTACATGGGATACCCACCAGGAACCCAGGCACATAGCTCCACACTCCTGCTCCAATTAGCTGACTGCCTGTGGGCAACCATATCATATCGCAACAAGGCATGAAAAAGTTGGCATATTTTGGCAAGTTGGCGATCTGGGGCGATGGGTATGGTATAATTACTCTGGCGCGAAGCAGTTAGCCACAAACCAGAAAGAGACAGTCAAGCGAAAGGACAAACTAAACTCATGGCCGAGCAAAACAATGCCCCCTTGAAGGTGGGCGATGCCGCCCCCGATTTCACGCTAAAGGATGCGGATAACAAGGATGTCAGCCTGCATGATTATCGAGGTCGTTCGGTAGTGCTTGTTTTCTACCCGTATGACTGGAGCAGTGTCTGCACCAACGAGATGAATCTCTACCAGGAGGTGCTGCCCGACTTTGAACAGAAGGATGCGGTAGTGCTGGGGGTTAGCGCAGATAGCCGCTTCAGCCACAAGGCGTGGGCTGATAGTCTTAATCTCACCTTCCCACTGCTGGCTGACCGCAGCGGTGCGGCGATCAGCGCATACGGCGTGCAGAACCCCGATGGCGCTGCCGAGCGTGCAACATTCGTGGTGGATAAGGATGGCAAAATCGCTTACACCGATGTCTCATCCAGCCGCGCAAACATCCCTGAAATCCCCAAGGTGTTCGACGCGCTGGAGCAGATGGAAGGTAGCAAGTAATGCCGCTAACCCCACGCGGTTTGCCCGAAGTGACGGATGCGGATTGGCGCGAAGGGCCGGATGATGCGCCAGTAACGATGGTGGAATACGGCGACTTCGAGTGTCCCTACTGCGGCGTGGCTTATCCGATAGTGAAGCAGGTGCAGGAGCAACTTGGCGACAAACTCCGCTTCGTTTTCCGCCACTTTCCTATTGCCAGCAGCCATCCCCATGCCCAGCTAGCCGCCGAGGCCGCTGAGGCAGCGGGGGCGCAGGGCCAGTTCTGGGCGATGCACGACCTGCTTTATGAGAACCAGAGCCACCTCACCCGCGAAGACCTCGACCGCTACGCACAGCAGATTGGCCTTGATATGGTCGCGTTCGAGACCGCGCTGGTGGAGCGCACCTATAAGGACAAGGTGCGCGACTCCTTCCGCCAGGGTATCCGCGCCCGCGTCCAGGGTACGCCCACTTTCTTTATCAACGGGCGGCGCTACGACGGTGAACACTCCGCCGAGGCGCTCATGCCCGCGCTGGAGGAAGCAATCGCCAATGGCGAGAAGTACGGTACAGACGGTATTTAATCGGCTGAATCATATGATCTGACAATCACCCCTGCTGCAGAGGCAGGGGTGTTCTCTATTGAGGACTATGCTGGTTTCAGATGCGGTATATCGCAATTGGCGTAACAGCTACTTCGGGGTATGAAACGGATATACCTGATCGTTCGAACCCACGAAGTGCATCGAAGCCTTTATGCAGTGCCATCTCAACTTCTGACCCCGTTCCCTGCATATTGACTCCAGATTGGTGCTGGCTTGGTATAGCTGCGATCTGAGCAAACATATGCCATGGTGTAGCCGGTGCTGACCCATATTTGTAGATAATAGAGTCTATGTTTTCCCTAAGAAACTCTGGTTGCAAGTCTCCAACTAGGCGAAAATCAGGTTGACTCTCGTTTGGCATAATCTTAAAGGTAATACGACTTGGTGAGCTGGTATCTCTCTGATAAAAGTGTTCAATAATAGGAAGAACAACTGTCTTAATTGAATTAGACGTTGATGGATTTTTTTGGTTAGCGGCTCCACTCTTGCCCTGTTGCTGTGAGCGAGAAGATCCCGCTGCTTGACTCGGAGTTGCAGCCGCACCGATTGCTTTCTCCAACTTTTCATAGCCTCGAAGAAAGCGTAGAAGGTAGTTGTAATCATTTATATTTACCAAACCAGTAGCTAGCACGAATGACGTTTCTGTGGCTACTAGTTCTAGTTGCTTCCTGCTAGATATACAAGTGTCCCGGTCTTCAGTGTCACCAGGAATAAGGATTAGGGCATCATCCCTTTTGAGTGTGTCCTCAACGATGTTGTATATGTTGTCGTGGAGCGCTCGGGTTTCTGTTTCCTGATTCTGAAGAAGATAACTTAGTTCACCCTTTGCCTCTAGGAGTCCGAAGAGTGACCCTTTTCCTTCTGTACTTGCACCCTTTTCGCTAGTTCTAGCTTTAGCTGTACTCTCTAGCAAACCCTCATCAACTTGTGACAACATGGACTTCAGGCGCTCAGTATCAAGGTAGATGAAATCACGAATGGTTAGCATGGCAATCTCCTTTTCAGTTATGGGTTGTTGATTCCTATGAGAGTATTATGAAGCCCAATAATATGATAGCACAATTGTACTGATACGTCAAGATAGTTTTCCACAACTTAACGGCAAAAAGAATAACCCCTGTCGTACTAGTAGGGGTTATTCTTAGGATTGTGGCTTATGCACTCAACTGATTATCTTACGCACTCAAGCGCGGTCCTGCTTGCGGGGTGGGTTGGCCCTCGGTCTGAGCCTCGCCTTGCTGGTTGCCTTGCGTCTCGTCTACAGTTTTGGCCTCATCCACTGGCGCACTGCCAGGCTTTTTGAACAAGAAGTAGGCGGTCTCCGGCGGCATCTGCGGGTGGATGCTGACTAGCTCCCAGCCCTCGCGCCCCAGGTTGTCGAGGAAGCGGCGCACAAACCCGGTGCTGTGGTCGCCCCTGCTGGCGTGCGTCTCCTGGCCCTCCACTGAGATGCGGCCACGGAAGTCTATGTATACAACCTTGTACTGCCAGCCATCCTCGGTCTTGGCCTCGTCCAGCTTGATAGTTGCTTCGTCCATCTTACTGCCCCTTTCTGAAAAACCTGTTATTATATGCAAACATTTTCGCGGCGCAGGGTCTGTGTAGCGTTGCTGCTTGCCCTGCCCCTCATGCTATTCATTATATGACCGCCTGCGCCGCGCCGTCAATAGAATCCGACCTAAGCGGGCGCTATCTAACGGAAGTCTAACGGCGTAGGGGTAGCCTATCATTTCCACGTGTCAATCCGCTCCTCCGGCGTTACCCAGTCGGCACGATGCCCCACCAGTTCGGGAGCGAGTTCGAGCAGGCTTTCCGCCATGAGTACGGCAGAGATAGCGAAGGTGACGAAGATGGGCAGGATCGGCACGATTGAAAGGCCGAGCAGCAGCAGGACGAACAGCGAAGTTATCAGGTTGTGGCCGGAGTAACGGAAGGTGAGGATGGCGGCATTCTTCAGCGTGCCGCCAAAGCCGACATCGGGGCGGGCGGCAAAGTGCGCCCAGCAGAAGCCGAGGCACTGCAGCCAGATTACAAACAGGTATACGGCAGTCCAGGTGACCAGGCTATCGAGGCGCAGCACGCCGCCATTAAGCGTCATCATGTAGTAGTACAAATCGAAGCCGACGAAGGCAGTGCCGAGCAAGGCGAGCAGGCCGAGCGGGATGCTGGGTAGCAGCGCAGCGCGGAAGGCGGCGAAGAACTCGCGCACCGAGCTACCCTCGTGCCGCGCCGTTTGCCAGCCCACGGTGAACAGCGCAGCGGTTGCTGCAGGCGCGGTGACAATGGGAATCAGCAGCAGCAGCCAGAAGAAGTTTGCTAGCGACAACACGTATACCTCGCTCCACCAGTCAGCAAGAGTGCGGGTAATGGTGCGTATCGGGGTAGGCAACCGCTCAAGCATCGCCAGATTCCATTCGCAAGTTCGCTTGCCCGCCCAGGAAGCGGCCCATGTCGTTTACCTCAACCTGCAATTGTGGCTGGATTTCGCCTTCGAGGTTGGCAAATGGCTCCACGATAACCCCCCACTGCTTGCCATGCTGCTTGCTGTGCCAGATTGCCCGCGCTCGGCCATCAATTAGCAGGGTAGGGTGCAGTATGCCACCACCCGCGTTGATGCGCCGTGCAAACTGCGATTCCACTACCAGGTCGCGGCTGCGATAGCCCAGTAGGTAGGTGTCAAAGGCCGGCAGCAGCCGCACAATGGGGCGGCGCAGCGATAGCTCGTCAAGCCAACCAGCTTGAGTTTTGTGCATCCACAGAGGGCCAATAACACTCTCGCATTCAATCAGTTCATCGCCGATCTGCTGCCAGGCGGTCCGCGCCTCGCTGATGGGGAGGCCCGACCAGGCAGCCATATCCTGCGGTGTGGCGGGCGCGTAAGCCTGAAGATAGCGGCGGGCCAGTTCTGCCCGCGCCGCTTCACGCGGCAGCGATACACCGCACGGCAGCCAATCTTCGAGCAGCACATAGGTCGGCTTCGCGCCGCGATCCGGCCCGCAGCAGATAATCCCTTGCAACGCAGCCAAACCGATTAGGTGGGGTACTGCCTGGCCGATCAGTTTAATCCCCTTGTGCGCTAGTTGCGCGACAATCTCGGCACGGGTCAATGGCCCTTGTGCGGCAAGGATACTGCGTAGGATGCCGATGCCACGAACGCAGGTATCATCATCTAGCCCCAGTTCGGCGCGGCGCTTACGTCCACCCACGATAAAGCCAGGAGCCAGCAATGGCAAGAGCCAGCCGAGGTCGGCGCTGGCGATCAGGTGCAGTGTGCCACGCATCGCCCAGGTGCGTACCACCGAACGCTGCTCCACGCGGGCGCGTTCAATGTCGGCAGCGACTAGCCCACTACTGCGAACCCACACTGAGAGCGCCGCCGCTTTAGGCTCTTGCGACTGCAAGCCGCACACTTCACTGACGATCTGGGCAACCGACGTACCCGCTGGCGGGCGGGGATGCAGGCGCTGCGCCCGTAGGCGCAGCGCGAGAACATCAGCAGGAGATAGTGTGATCGCCAATCTCCGCCCTAGCCCTTCACTCCGGCGTAGGTCGAGCCTTGCACGAAGTATCGGGAGAAGAAGATAAAGATCAGCACTGCTGGCACGGTGTTGAACATCGAGGCGGCCAGGATAAGGTTGATGTTGCCGGTGTACGCCCCCTTCAGCGAGGCGAGGCCGACAGTGAGCGGGAACTTGTCCTGGGTGTTGAGCAGCACCAGCTCGTTCTGGAACGAGTTCCACGCGCCTTGGAACTCCAGGATCGCCAGGGTTGCCAGCGCCGGTTTTGCCAGTGGTAGGATCACC
>JBBRMT010000172.1:0-9737 GCA_038230695.1 Chloroflexia bacterium | reverse complement strand
GTTGTATCCATCGCCCAGACCAAAGAGGCGGCGCAGCAGGGTATCTTCATTCTGCGCGGCGCTGTTGTTAGTCGGTTTGGTAAGCTGGCCGATGAAGTCCTGCGCCTGGAACTGGGTGAGCCGCACCGTAGCATTGCTGCCGGGCTGAACATCACCCAGAGCGATGCGCCCAATCTTCACGCTGCTGGCATCACCGGGGATGGGCTGGCGCAGGATCGTGCTGCTCAGGCTGAGGGTAGCGGTTAGTGAGCCAATAGCGGTGTCCAACACCAGGGCGTGGGTGGCTATATCGGTGTGGCCTACCACGCCGCTGACCGCAATGCCATTGGCTGGAACGCAGGCTGCCGTCAACATGATTATACCCAGCACGGCGGCAACAGCAAACAATCGCTTAACCATTCGCATCGTCTGCCTCCTTTAACCTATCGCTTTTTCAGACTGGCAGCGGCGAGAATATGTTTCAGGCTGGGGCGTGATATAATAGGCAGCAGCAACACGCGCATCAGGGCGCAATAAATCTGCGCCCTTACATAGCAAATCACCTTTTAAGCGCGGATAACAACTTGCACAATTGATCAGTTAAACATTTGTCTGCTGGCACATGGTGGAGGTGCAGCGAGTGAAGCTCATGCTTAACGGCAGCGTCTACAATATCTACGAGCAGGGCGAAGGGGGGCCGACCCTTGTCTTCCTGCACTATTTTGGCGGCTCGTCGCGGGCCTGGCGCGGCGCGTTCGCCAAACTGAACGGCTACGCCCGCTGCATCGCTCCCGACCTGCGCGGTTTCGGCGACTCTACTGCCAGCGCAGCCCGCTATCGGTTGGGCAACTATGCCGACGACCTGGCCGCGTTGGTAGACGCGCTCAAGCTGAAGCGATATATGCTGATCGGTCATGACATGGGCGGCAAGATCGCGCTGGCCTTCGCTGCCCGTCAACCGCAAGGGTTGGAGAGCCTGGCTCTGTTCGCACCCACGCCGCCCAGCCCCGAACCGAGCAGCGATGAGCAACGCAAGCGGCTACTGGGCAGCTACGGCAGCCGCACCGCCGCGCTGGAGACTATTCAGCGGGCTAGCGTGCGCCCCCTGCCCACCCTGGAGTTGAAGACTGCGATCGAAGATAGCCTGCGTACCTCGCACACCGCCTGGAAGGCGTGGTTGGAGCAGGGCAGCGGCGAAGACATCAGTATGCTGATGCCCTACGTCAACGTGCCGACCCTGATTGTGGCGGGCGCGGGCGATGCGGTGATACCGCTGGCGACGCTGAAGACGGATTTGGAGCAACGCCTCAGTAACGCCCGCACCGTTGTCTCACCTGGAGTCGGCCACTTCATCCCCCTGGAAGCGCCGCAGGTGGTCGCTAGCATGGTGCAGATCATGCGTAGCGGCGGCTTCGACAAGCCGAGCCGCGGGGTAGAGCCGGAAACGCAACTAGAATGAGGACAAAAAATGTTTGATACATTGTTCAATATTGATTGGCTTACCGTGCTTCAAATCGTGGCTCGCACCACGATCATCTATCTATTCCTCATCATTGGCCTGCGGCTGACTGGCAAACATGAACTGGGCCAGCTCAACCCGCTCGATCTGGTGCTGCTGCTGGTTATCTCCAACGCAGTGCAAAACGCGATGATCGGCCCCGACACCACGGTAGCGGGTGGCATGGTTGCAGTGGTGACACTACTGGTCATCAACATGGCGCTTTCTTACACCCGTTCGCACAGTATGCACTTTGGTCGGCTGCTGGAAGGCTCCCCTACACTGCTGGTGCATGATGGGCAATTGATCTCCGCCCATCTAACGAAAGAGCGGCTCAAGCCGGAGGATGTGGAGCAGGCATTGCGTGAACATGGGGTGGGGAACCTGAGCGAGTGCCAGTCAGCGGTGCTGGAGGTGGACGGCTCAATCAGCGTCATCTCCGGCGGCGACCAGAGCAACAAGCCTATGCCCGAACATATTAGGCATCGCAGGCGCTATACCGTACACAATTCTTGAACATGAGGTCTAGTTGGTAAGTCGCGGGCGGGCGCGACGGCGGGTGAAGGCGATGCGATAGACGGTGAAAAACAGGGTAACGCCGCCGGTAAGCCAGTAGAGCGGCCCTGCCCAGAAGGTATTGGTGTCGGTGCCGCTATACACGCTGTGCAGCAGGGCAAAGAGGAAGAAAGCGAAGCTGAGGTAGTGCAGTCGCCGCCATCCCTGGGAGCCAAACCAGCTACGCGCATAGAAGGTGAAGGTGACGACCAGGGCGAGGTAGAAACTGAGTTGGCCGATGCCGATCCAGAGTGGGCGATACTGTGCGCCAGTGAAGGGGATAAACAACTGCACTACGGTGTAACCAATATACCGCGAACCGAGCAGAATAAGCATATGAAACAGGGTGAAGGCGATGCCGATGATGCTGAAATACTGATGCAAGTCATAGGCAGCGGGACCGCCGGGCCAGAGGCGGGCCAGGCGATCGGTGATAATCAGGCCCATAACGGTCGAGGCCCAGAGCAGCAGGTAGGCGACGAAGCCGCTAACCCGCGACAGATACCAGTAGCCTTCACCCTCACTGCTGGTAAGCGAGGCGGCCAGGCCCGGCACCAGCAAGGGTAGAACGAGCATAGTAAAGGCCACCGCCAGGATAACCGCGCCGAGGATGGCGAGGAAGGTACGCCGGGAGAACACCGGGTTGATGGCGTTGATGTCGGGGTTAGGCGGGTAGGGGTTGGACATGGTTGCCTCTGCGTCGTCACTGCCTCAGCGCGAGGAGCGGGTGTTGGTAAAGGGGAATGGTTGTTGATTGCCGAACGCATTGGGATCAGTGACCTGCGGCTGGGTTTGTTGCTGCGGCGCGGGCTGCGTCACCGTCTGGCCGCCATTGACCGTAATATCCTGCGCGGGAACGACGGTAGGCACGGCGATATTGAGCGGCGGCAGGCCGATACTGACCGATTGGGCGTTGACCACCTGCACCGGCACGGGCGCTAGCCCCTGACCCTGGCTGGCATCAGCCATAAGCATCCAGCCGCCAATAGTGGCAGCTACCGATGCGCTGGTAATGATGGCCTTAGCCCCGCTGATTGCGGCATTGTTGCGGCGCGAAGATTTCGGGTTCATTTAGGCATTTCTCCTGTGCTAGTTGTTATTGCCGCTCGCCCCATTGGTATTAGGCGCAGGGGCTGCGGGAGGCTGGCTATTGCCCCGCCGACCGAAGCGGAAGTTGCCATTAAGCACCTGACCACTGTTGGCATCCACGTAGACGCGGCCCTGGTCTAGCGGCACCTCATAGGCAATGTTACCGCTGATATTTACCAGTTGCGGGTCGCCTAGCAGTTGGGCGTTAGGCACGGCGTTGAGGGCAATCTGAGCGGCCTGTGCGGCTGAGACGGCGTATTGCGGCGTGGTGGAATTGCTACTGCCATTGGAGTTGGACGACGAATTGGGCTGGGTTGGCGATTGCTGCTGCAAGGCGGCAATCTGCTGCTGTGCCTAGGCAAGCTGGTTAGCCAGATCCTGCTCGTGGCTGTAAGCCTGGGCTAGCTGATCGTTGGCCTGCTGCAAACGCTGGTTGGCCTGATCCAGCGCCTGCTGATAAGCGGTTTCGCGCTGGCTGATGATGGCAGTCACGCTGGGATCGAGGTTAGCAGGCAGCGGGTTGCTGCTGTTCACCGTCGCGGCGACCGCTTGCCGCTGGTTTAGCTGCACGGCGACCGCGCCGATGACTACGATGCTGAAGGCGGTTAGTATCGCTGTAATAATCAATGGTTTGCGCTGGTTCATGATCGGGTTCTCCATTTAGCCTCAAAGTGAGACACTATGCCTGGCCGAGATAGTAAATGCTGCCGCTAGCCTGATCCACGCTGATGTTTAGCTTGGCGAGCGGTGAGCGGGCGGGGCGACGCAGCACTGCGCCATTGTTGGTGGGGTCGAACTCTGCGCCGTGGCAAGGGCAATAGAAGATGGTGTTTTGCGAGTCATATTGCACGGTGCAGCCCGCATGGGTGCAGATGCCATCAAAGCCGACGAAGCGGCCATCGCTGAGGTGGACAATGTAGGAATCATCTCCTGTATCGGGGGCGGTGAAGTGTAGCCCTTGCCCGACTGGCACATCGGTGGTGTGGGCAATTAGCGTGCCGTTTGCCGGAGCAGCGGCGGGTACTGGTGTGTCGGTAGCCGCGGGCGTATCAGTGGGCGGCGGCGCGGGAGCGATCGGGCCTGCCGCTTGCCCTGGCGTGTCGGTAGGTACGGCGGAGGCTGGCGTATCGGTGGATTGCGCGGGCGCAAGCGTATCGGTGGGCGGCGCGATTGCAACGTTGCCGCTATCGGCAGTGGGGATGGCAGTCGGATTGGCGGCATTAGCGTTGTTGATGCCAGCATTGGGCGCTTTGGTCGCGCCTTGCTTGACGGTGGTAATGTCGGCGCTCTGGTTGCGGCTGGCAAAGCCCGTGAATACCTCGCCGCCCGCAATCACCAATGCCGCCACTGCGCCCGCTGCCGCGCCCGCTTGCACCAGGAAGCGGCGGCGTTCACTGTTGACTTGCGCTTGCTGGGGGGCGAGTTGCTGCTTGGCCTCGCGCTGCTCGTCGAGCGAGTAGCGGCCCGCGCCCAGCAGCAGCAGGGTGAGCCAGCCGAACATATAGGGCAGATCCCAACTGGTGTAGAACGGCTGCGTCCCCCAACTGGCAGTCAGCCAGAGGGTAGCGCTTAGGGCAAGGCCCAATCCCGCTGCCGCCCTGGTGTACAGGCCGATGAAGGCGAACAGGCCGCAGGCTATCTCGCCCAGCGCCATCAATACGCCAAATATAGTTGCATTGGGGATGGCGATGCTGGTGAGCAGGAACGAAAGCGGCGAGTGATTGTAGGTGACGAAGCCCTGCAACTGCGCCCCAATATAGTTGGCATTTTTGGAGTCGAAGAAGGTGGGGTCGGTTATTTTGTCCAACCCCGCGAAGAAGAATATTATCCCCAGAAACAGCCGCAGCGGGATGCTCTCCCAGCGATTTTGATTTGAATTGGACATAACTTGCTGCTCCTCGGTGAATGAAGCTCTATAAGCACGAAATAAACTCCTTTGTGATACGACAAGTTTAACACGCATAGATTAAATGATGGTGAACACAAGATGAGAACTGGATGAGCTTTAATTGACTTGTAGACCCACCCCCAGACCATCCCGATGGGAGGGGCGAACAACTTAGCGGCTAATGATTGGCTCGCGCTGGCAGGTACAGGGTAAAGCGGCTGCCTTGCCCTGGCGTGCTGGCAACGCCGATCCAGCCACCGTAGTCGCGGGCGAGGGCGGCGCAGATTGCCAGACCCAGGCCGGTGCCGCTCTGCTCGTCGCGGGTGCGGGCGCTATCGGCGCGGTAGAAGCGGTCGAACAGTTGGGGCAGGTGCTGCGAGTCAATGCCGGAGCCACAATCGCTGATGCTGACCGCAACAAGGGGGCCGCTGGCCTTTAGCTCGTCGCTGCTCACCTCACCAGCGGGCGAAGCGGCCAGAGTCGTCAATCGCACTGTTACCTGCGAGTGGGGTGGGCTATATTTAATCGCGTTCTCAATCAGGTTGAGAAGGATGCGGCCTAGCTGGTTTTCGTCGCCACGCACGATGGCGGCCTCCTCGGTGCCAGTAAGCGTGAGCGTGATGCCAGCGGCGGTGGCCTTATTGCTGAGGCGGGCAACGCTATTGGCGGCCAGTTCCACCATGTCCACATCGGTAGGGGCGGCCAGGCGGCTCGCATCGCTGCGGGCCAGGGTGAGCAAATCTTCAACTAGCCGCTGCATCACCCCGCTCTCGCGCTCGATCGCCGCCAACGCCTCGCGGTACTCGGCGGCAGAACGGTTGCGCGAAAGGGCTAGCTCGGCCTCCGAACTGATCACCGTCAGAGGGGTGCGTAGCTCGTGCGAAGCATCGGCAGTGAAGCGACGCTGCTGCTCCACGCCAACCTCGATGCGCCCCAGCATCGCGTCAATGGTGCTAGCCAGGCCGGTCAGTTCGTCGGTAGGCGGGCCAAGCGCGAGGCGACGGCTGAGATCCTGGCTGCCAATTGCCTGCACCGTCTGGTTCATCGCGGCAATGGGGCGCAACGCCCTGGTGGTGAGGAACCAGCCACCCAATGCGGCGAACAGCAACGCCAGCGGCGCGGCCAGCCCAAAGGCAAACAACATATTACCCAGTGGCTGCTCCACGGTGTTAGTGGGGCGGGCCACAATGATGATGGTGCCGTCGTCTGCGTCGTTGATGCGTGCGCCGCGCAGGGCCAGACCGCCATCCAGATTAGCGGTGCCAATTTGACCCCCAGTGAGACCCTGCACCAATCCCGCTGCCTGCGCGGCGCTGAGTTGGCCGACCAACTGATTTGCTAGCTGGCCCGTGCCGCTATACACCATCACTACTTCATTTGCGCTCATCGGGTTGAAGCCGAAAAAGGGGCCGGGTACACCAACCTGGCCGGGTGCGCCACCTGGGTCGGGTGCGCCACCCTGGCTGAAAGCCGAGTTCGCGCCTGCCCCCTGATCGTCGGGGCTGCGGTGCTGGCTTATATCGGCAAGTTCGTGCTGCTCATCGGTTTCATGATTGACGTTACCAGCAACCTCCTGCAGGCGTTGGCTCAGGCTCTGGTCGAAGTTGCTATATAGTTGGGCGTGGGCAATCAGATATATAAGCAGGAATACCAGAGTGAGTAGCACCAGCAAAGCCAGGGTGTACCAGGCGGTGAGGCGGGCGCGGATGGTGCGAAACTGGCGCATAACTTGGCCTCGCTGGGGGCGCGTAGACGATAGCCCGCGCCGCGCACCGTTTCGAGCAGCTTCAGGTCATGGCCGTCGTCGAGCTTGCGGCGGATGCGGGCGATATACACATCTACGATGTTGGAGTTTGGTTGCAACTCCTCGTTCCAGATGTGTTCCTCAAGGTTGGCGCGGGTAATCAGCCGCCCAGGGTTGCGGGCTAGGTATTCGAGGATGGCGTATTCCTTGGCGCTCAGGTCGAGCAACTCGTCGTTACGATGGGCTTCGCGGCTAACAGTATTGATGTTCAGATCGGCGATAGTGAGAAACGGGTTGCGCCCGCTCTGGCGACGGGCCAGGGAGCGTATACGTGCTGCCAGTTCGCTGAGGGCAAAGGGCTTGACCAGGTAATCATCGGCTCCGCTGTCGAGGCCACCAATGCGGTCGGCCACGCTGTCGCGTGCGGTCAACATCAGCACCGGGGTGAGTACCCGTAGGCGGCGCAGTTCCTTGCAGACGGCGAAGCCATCCATGCCCGGCAACATTACGTCGAGGACGATCACATCATAGTCCACGCTGCGAGCAGCCTCCAGCCCCTCGGGTCCAGTGAAAACCGCATCCACCGCGTAGCTATGCTCGTTGAGATAACGGCGCAATACTCCGCTAATCCGCTGGTCGTCTTCCACAATCAATACGCGCATGGTACTCCCATCCTTTATCAAACCGCTGGTCACACACTTCGCTGTGGCGCTAATGACATTATATCACGTTAAGATGAGAGGAAGATTACAAAAACAGTAATGCGGCCCTTACCTATATCAGGCAAGAAATAAACCAACCCACTGTCAGCATCGCGCTGGTAGTGGGTTGGTCTGATGCTTTTCAGTTGTCTATCGCTTGCTGGCTACCTGATACCCTGGGCGACTGGCTGCGGATTGAAAGTTGGCGCTGACTCTGTCTTGATGTTGGTAACGCCTATGTTCAGCCGTTTCTTGAGGTAGGGTAGCACGAAGCTGTCAAGCCCGTAGTAGCTGGCGTAGAACCCGGCGCTGACGATGGCAACCTCGGCCACCAGCATCTCCGTGTTCGTGCTGGTCGAACCGGCGAACAGGAACATCAGATTGAGGAACATCCCCCAGAAGGCGGCGAAGCGGGTGAAGATGCCGACGATGAGCGCGATGCCGACAAGCGTCTCACCAAAGGCGACCATGTAGCTGAGCAGGCCCGCATTGGGCAGGAAGAAGTTCTGGGCCAGGCTGGCGTACCAGGGGTGTACCGAGGGGTGTGCGCCGGTCGAGTTCTTGATCGCGCCTTGCAGGAAGCCAGTGACCGACGTGCCAGCCTTGCTGCCAATCCACATCCCCTGCGCGTCGGTCAGCTTACCCCAGCCTGCGGTGATGAAGGAATAGCCCAGCCATACGCGAATGACACCCCATATTGCGCCGATGAAACGTTTGTCACTAAAGTAGCGAGTCATTTCTTGTTCCTCCTAAAGAAACTTTGTGAACGTTGTGTTCACTGCTTGGATTGTTGATTTATCTGCTAGGGCAATCGCCCTGGTTTTCTCTTGCTCTGATGCAAGTATAGAGGTTGCCGGTAACATTGCTGGCAAACACAGGTTGACGTTTGGTGTATAGTCATTGCAATCGGGTAAAATGGGGGATGATTTGCCTTTTACCAAACGTTAACCAATTTATACCCACTTTACACCAGTAATAATAGCTAGTGGCTATTTGGGCGTGATATAATCAACGTAGTGGCCTGTCGCAGAGTCCGGTGTGCCAGGCATAATAATCTGCAATCTACAATCTGGCTGATAGGAAATGGAGAGGTATTTAATGAAGGTATTGATCGTGGATGATGATCGCAGCATCGTTGAAGCAGTGACCATTGGGCTTGAGCTACAATGGGGCGATGTGCAGGTACTTAGCGCGGGCGACGGCGAGAGCGGGCTGGACACCTTCTTCAAGACCTCACCCGACCTGACTCTGCTCGACGTTAATATGCCGCGCATGAGCGGCTGGGAGATGCTCAAGCGGCTGCGCGAACTTTCCGACGCGCCGGTTATTATGCTGACCGCCCGTGGCGAGGAGATGGATAAGGTGAAAGGGTTGGAACTGGGGGCCGATGATTATCTGACCAAGCCGTTCAGCCACCTCGAACTGTTCGCCCGCATTAAGGCGGTAATGCGCCGCACCGAGATGACCACCCCGGCCAGCGCAACACCCTCGTTCCAAACTGGCGAACTGGCGATCAACTTTAGCAGTCGTGAGGTGACGCTGGCGACCAAGCCGGTCAAGCTGACCCCCACCGAGTACAATCTGCTCTATCAACTAGCCCGTAACGCCGGGCGGGTGCTACCCTTCGAGACGCTGCTAATAAAAGTATGGGGCGACGAGTATCGTACCGAAACTGATTACCTCAAGACCTATGTTAGCCGTATCCGCCGTAAGCTGGGCGATGACTCGGAAAACCCCCATTATATCATGACCGAGCGTGGAATAGGCTACCGCTTCGCCCGCGCTAACGCGTGATAAAAGATTAAAGCGAAGCCTCGTTACCTGGCCGCATCTCCTGACTGCCCACTTTCAACTTCCCGCTTAGTATTACACCAAATCTGGTAGATGATGCGGTAAAATCAGCATTGTTGGCGCTTCACCAGGCCGGGCAACCGCCCCTGCGATTTACTGCATCACCTGCTGGAATTGGCATTAGGCCGGGATAGTGAAGCGGAAGATGCTACCACCGCCGGGCGCGTCATCCAGCCAGAGCCGCCCGCCATGCAGTTCGACCAACATCCTTGCGATGGGCAAGCCGAGGCCAGTGCCGCTGGAGCTGCCCACCGCATCCTCGTTGCTGCGGTAGAATCGCTCGAAGATGTGTTTACGATCTGCGTCCGCCACGCCAAGGCCATTGTCGGATACTGCTACCACTGCCTCATCGTCACCCTGGGTGAGACTCAGGATAATTTGCCCACCCTCTGGAGTATACTTTACCGCGTTTGCCAGCAGGTTGAGGACAAT
>JBBRMT010000171.1:0-9742 GCA_038230695.1 Chloroflexia bacterium | reverse complement strand
TCATCTCGCGGGCGACAAGCTGCATCCAGGCGGCATCGCCAGGCTGGGGCAGGATGCACACCCCCGCCGGATTGCCCGCGAACGGTTGGCTGGTAAATGCGTCTACGTGGATGATAGTCTGGCTCATTGCATCTCCTTGCTAAAACAGCGGGTTGTTGGGGTCGTTCAGGTTGAGATGCACCGTCTTACGCAGCCCATAGTTTAGCGCCTTGCGCGATTCGTCGCTCATCGGCTGGTTGGATTGCAGGTTCTGCGCCTCGGCGGTCAGCCGCTGGGCCATTTCGATCTCGCCCTGCGACAGCATCCGTGTGGCCGCCCCTTGCAACTTCTGGATGGCCGCGCCGGTGTTGCCCGCGTCGAGGTCTTCCTGCGCCCGCTCTTGCAGCTTGTAGGCGGCAACCTTCTCCACCACGCTCATCACCCCCTGGTTGGTTTGCGGTGTGCTGGTAAGCTGCGCGGGCGGGGTAAAGGTGGCGATAATGTCGGAACTGACCACCATCCCGCGCTGGCGGCTGGCGGGCAAGTCGAAGGTTAGCTCGGCGCTGGCAACGCGGAAGCGGCCTGCCTCCGATGGTGGCAGCAGCATCTCAATCATCAATGCCTGACCGCGCCCCCGCTCAATCTGGCCGAGATAGTATTCGCTGACCACCCCGAAGTCGGCCCCGATGTTGGGCGCAGAGGCAAGCTGGCTGATCTGCGGCACCACCTTGTAGGTATTACGCAGGCTCACCCCGCTGGCAAGACGAAAGCGCAGGGTCGCATTGTCAATCACCACCTGCTGCAAGGCGCGTACCGCCTCCTGGAAGTAGTCCACGATGCGCGAGGGTTGGTCTACATAATCGGCAATGCCGCCGGTACGGGCGGCGATTTCATCCAGCAATCGCTCGTTCCAGTCGGTGCCGAGGCCCAGTGCGGTAACGCCGATGTGCTGCTGGCCCGCCAGGGTGGCGGCATTGAGACAATCGGCCTCCGCTTCGGTGCGGCCATCGGTGAGCAGCACGATGCGGTTGAGCGGCGCGTTGTCCGGCCCGCCTAGCCGTGCGCCGAGGGCAAGCTGGCGCAGCGCCTCGCGCATCGCGGGGGCCATGCGCGTGCCGCCAGAGGGGTGCAGTGCGTCAATGTCGCGCTTCAGGCGGGGGCGATTGACATCGTTGGCAAGCTGCGCCGGAATAACCGTCTGGTGGCGGCTGTTGAAGGCAATGAGGGAGATGGCATCCTGCGGGCTGAAGCGATCCAGCACCAGCTTGACCGCCTCTTTGGCGTAGCCGAGCTTGTTCTGCGCTTCCATGCTGCCGCTGATGTCCACTACCAGGCACATATTCAGCGAGGTGGGCGCATCAGCGAAGGCGGCGGGATTAGGCCGCACCTCGACCATCGCTTGCGCCACCTGCACGGTGCCGAGCGCGGGCAGGGTAGGGCGGGCCATCTGCACATTCAGGGTAATCGGGTCAGCCATAAGGTTCTATTCCTCACTAATCAGCGCGAAGCGCAGCCCCATCGTTGCCTGCGGGTCAATCCTGAGCGCGGTGTGTTCGTCCCAACGCCGCTCCTCGACAAACTCCACCTTCCACGCCCGCAGCTTGCGGGCCGCTTCATCCAGGCTCGGCACGGCGATGAAGATGGTATGCACCTGTGGCGGGTAGAATGGCTTGTAGCTGCCGCCTGGGTAATCGGGACTACCCACCATCGTTTCGATGAAGCTGCCGTCATCCAGCGGGTAGAAGGGCGGGCCATCCAGCCCCACCCGCGTGTTGATCAGCATATAGTTGTACAGGTAGATGGCATCGAGTTCATCGGGCGTAGCCGTAATGCTGACCCCCACAACGCCGCTGTAGTCCATCTCATGCTCCAGCAGCCCCTGGGTGCGCCAAAGCTCCGCGCCCCAGCCTTCGGTATACTGGATGACGAACGGCACGACCAGAAACTGCTCTCCCTCGACTTCGGTTGGGTGGCTGCTCATCCACGAGCGCATCGAACCGTCGGGCAGCCGCGCTGCACCCGACTCTGGTTCAATGAGGCTGCCGCCCCGCTCCTTGCTGGCGGCTACCAGCGCGGGCAGGTCCTCGCTATGCAGCGCGAACCCAAACTGGCTCGGCCCGTTGTCGAAGTAGCTGGGGTCATGCGCTGCGCCGCCCACGGTTGCGGGCTGCTGGTGGTCACTGATACCCAGCAGTTCGATAGAGGTGCCATTGGCGAAGCGGGCCATGCGGTTGTACGTGCCGCTGTCCGTATGGTAGCTGGGCGGCGCGAACATCAACCCCAGCGCGTGGCCGAGTTGGTTAGCCGCCACCTCCACGTCGGGTACGGCGATTAGTATGTGGTCAAGGTAGATAGACATAATGGTGAATGGTGAATGGTGAATGGTGAATTAGGCGAGGGATGGTCATAAGCGGTCGGTCTTTCTGTTGTACTTGCTCACCGCCATATCGTATGCCTCGGCGATCAGGGGCTGCACTTTCGTGGCAAAGGTCTCGTCGCTGGGGTTGAGTACACACATCCAGTACATCCCGCCATATACCGGGTGTGGCATCAATTGATCCAGCGTGGTGAAGTCGTAGTCGCTAGCATCAGGCCCGCTTTCAGCCGCGCTAACCCCATACTCAGGTAGCCTGGGCGTGCCAAATAGCGTGCGAAATGTCTGCTTGCTGAGGCCGATGTTCAAGCGGAAGGTCTCAGGACGGTTTAGGTTGGAGAAATCGTCATTGCCATCGCTCGTCACCAGCGTCACAAAGGGAAACGTATGATCCGGCGGCACATTGATGTCTGGGTTGTAGAAGAAGAAACTATCACCCGAAGCAACTACCACATCCACACCGTCAAACGTAGCCGTGATGTACTGGCTGACCTCTGCTTCGTTCACGGATAGTTCCTTCCTGATTGGCCGGTGCAACGAATGTCCGACCTGGTTGTTCCTGAAGTTTAGGCTGATGCGCCCTATGCTTCGGTTGCGGCAACGTCACCAGCAGGCGCAGCAATAGCGGGTTCTGGCATAGCCTCGTCGAGTTCGGTCTGGGCCAGCTTGCGGGTGGCGAAGGTCAACTTCTTGGTGCCAGCGGCGGTCATTCGACCGCTGGTTTCCAACGCTGATGCCTCGGCTTCGGCCTGGTTTGCCAGGTCTACTTCACCCAGGTTGAGCAGGCGAGTGGCCGCTGCCCGCAGCTTGGTGGTGGCGCTGGCGATGTTGCCCACTTCGGCTTCGCTGAGAGCGGTGGTCTGCAAGCGGAAGGCGGTGGCCTTCTCCACCAGGTTCATCACACGGGGGTCGAGGCCGATGCGCGGCGATTCGGCGGGGCCAACTTCGTAGGTGAGGGTAATATCGGCCTGCGCTTCCTGCGTGCCGCTGCCATCCGGCGCGTCGTAACTTAGCTGCACCTGGGCGATGCGAAAGGTGCCAGCGGGGCGCGGCGGTAGCAGCAACTCGGCCAGCACGGTCTGGTTGCGGCCCAGCGGCAAATCGCCAATCTTGACAGTCAGCACGTTATCGTTCTGGATGTTCTCCAGCTTGAGCTTCTTAATCATCGGGGTCATCTGGTAAAGGGTGCGGGTTTCTACGCCGCCGCCCAGCCGCAGGGTGAGGACGGCATTGGCAATAGTGGCTTCCTTCATCTCCTGCACGGTGCGCTGGAAGAACTTGTCAATCTGGTCAGGCTGGGCGATGAAGTCGCTCTGCCCGCCGCCCGCATCGGCAATTGCGTCGAGCAAAGTCTCATTCCAGTCAGTGCCGAGGCCCAGCGCGGTAATTGCTACGCCCTCTTGCGCCGATTCCTGCGCCACGCTCTTGCAGACTGGCTCATCGCCGCCCACGGTGTCACCCCAGGTCTGCCCATCAGTCAGCAAAATCATGCGGTTGCTGTATGCAGCGCCAGCGGGGGTTTTCTTCAGTTCGGCCAGTCCGGTACGCATCCCCTTGCTCATGGTGGTGCCGCCCTCCACCTTAATCGCGTCAATCTTGCTTCTAATCTCATCCAGATTCGCCTCGCCAATGGTGGTGGACGGCACGATTACTTTGTCGCGATCGGAGAAGACGATGATGCTGATGCGATCCTGGGCATCGAGCAACTCCAGCACCAGCTTGACCGCCTCTTTTAGCTGGCCCAGCTTGTTGTTCTCATCCATCGAGCCGCTATGATCGAGGACGAAGGCGAGGTTGAGGGGGTTGGGGCGAGCCTGCGGCATTTGCACGCTGGCAGGCGGGATTACATCGAGGGCGAGGAAGCCAGCCTGGGGCTGTTCGATAACTGGCGCGGTTGCCCGCCCCCACGCCCACTTCAGGGTTACCTGTTCATCAGCCATAGTATTGCGTTCCTCCTTATCGGGATTGTAGAATGTAGATTGTAGATTGTAGATTCGTATTTGTGGTTGTTTGGGCGCAGGGTGATGGCGGGGTTGCGATTGCGCCGCGCTTAGTATATCATCATCGCGCCGAACTTACAATCTGCACGGGGCTTACGATTGCCGCAACTTCACGTCTAGTTATGTAGGGGCGAACCGTTGTTCGCCCTACGATAAGCGCCGAACTGACAACCTGTTTAGACTAGCAGGCAAGCAAAGGGGTTTCATCATGGTAGAGTGGGACTATGCCTACATCCGTGTGCGGATCATGTTCAATCTAACGACGGGGGTGCGGCTATTCGAGGGTTCGCCGGAGCAGTGCTGGGATTACGCCCGCCACAATGGCTGGGAACTGGTCAGTGTAGATAACGGCATCGCCTATTTCAAGCGGCAGGTAACCAGCTAGCTTCCACCACACGTCTGCGATTTGGGCGAGGCCAGATAAGCAACCACTTCGTCAGGCAGCGGCCAACCGATGCGGCGACTCTGCTCCACATATTCCCTGATCTCATCCTCGATGCGAATCAGCACTTCGCTGAGACTGCTGCCCTCGACAAAGCAGCCAGGCAACAACACGCACTCAGCGCGGTAGCTGGCGATGTTGCTAGCGGTAACGCTAATAAGCTCGACCTTGCTCACGAACTCTCTCCCATGCTCTCTCAGCGGAAAAGGTGCTAGTAAAAACAAAACGGGGGTGCGATAGCGCACCACCCATTCTACCTTCTACATTCCACCTTCTACATTCTACCTTCATGTTGGTAGGGGTACAGGGGATCGAACCCTAATCCACGGATTAAAAGTCCGCTGCTTTACCATTAAGCTATACCCCCGCAGGAGCGATGCTGCTCTGAATTATACGCCATCATGCCGCTTGCTGTCAAACGTATACGGGCGGTAGTTGTGATACAAATTATGGGGTAAGCGTAGGGGCGGGCAGTGGTCCGCTCTATTGAGCAAGCTAGACAATAACTTGTATCCCAGCTTGGTGGTTAGCTGCTCATCCTTACTTAAGAGATATGGTAAAATAGACAAGTGATCAACAAGCACAGCATATGTCGCTGAACAGCCTACATTCATGCGTGCCAATAGTGGGTGTGTGAACAGACGAATGGGTTATCACAAAGGCTGCTAATATTGGTAGGTTGACAGTTGTAGCACATATGTGCTACAATATCCAATCTTCACTGACAAGGGTTACAAAAACGCAACCAAACTCCCTAGCCCAAAGGGTAGGGATATAGTTTTAGGAGCAATCATGGCCGTAGAGCGAATGGTATCCCCCACTGAGCAGGAGGAGGAGGCGCTGGCGGAGTCGAGCCTGCGTCCGCGTCACCTTGATCAGTATATCGGGCAGGAGAAGATCAAGGAGAGCCTGCGTATCTTCATCGAGGCCAGTAAGCGGCGTAATGAGGCGCTCGATCACGTATTGCTCTATGGCCCTCCGGGGCTAGGTAAGACCACCCTGGCGGGCATCATCGCCGCCGAGATGGGGGTGAACATCAAGCCCACTGCTGGCCCGGCCATCGAACGCCCCGGCGATCTCGCCTCAATTCTGACTAACTTGCAGAAGGACGACATCCTCTTCATTGACGAAATCCATCGCCTCAACCACATGGTAGAGGAGATCATGTATCCGGCGATGGAGGATTATGCGCTGGACATCATCATCGGCAAAGGGCCGAGCGCCCGTAACCTGCGCCTCAACCTGCCACGCTTCACTATTATTGGCGCGACTACCCGCCTGGCGCTGCTGACTAGCCCTTTGCGCGCCCGTTTCGGAGTTACATACCACCTGGACTTCTACGATGTGCCGACCATGGAACGCATCATCACCCAGTCGGCAGGCTTCCTGCGGGTGAAGATTGACGAGGCGGGAACAGCGGAGATTGCCCGACGCTCACGCGGCACGCCACGTATTGCCAACCGCCTACTCAAGCGGGTGCGCGACTTCGCCCAGGTGCGGGCCGATGGGGTAATCAGCGAGGAGATAGCCAGGGTCGCGCTGAATATGCTGGGGGTGGATGAACTGGGGCTGGACGAGCTTGACCGTCGCATCATCGAGACCATCATTGATAAGTTCAACGGCGGACCAGTCGGCATCGAGACGATGGCCGCCAGCACCAGCGAAGAGACCGACACGATTATGGATGTCTATGAGCCGTATCTGCTACAACTCGGCTTCCTGATTCGCACCCCACGTGGCCGCGTCGCCACCCGTCGCGCCTACGACCATCTTGGCATCGCCTATCCCGCCGCCCGCACCAGTGAACTTGAGCGCCTCACCGCCGAGACTGATGCAGATGCCGCGCAGCAGGGGCGGCTGGAGTTGTAGATGCTGAGGTTTGAGTGCTGAGGTTTGAGTGTGACTACTGAGATGAGTTCAAAATCCATAACGTAGTTTGTAGGGGCGAACCGTTGTTCGCCCTTTTCGGACTCTTTACTCCCTACTAGAAAGTAACCCGATAGACCGCGCCGCCTGCATCGTCGCTGACGTACATCGCGCCATCCTTGCCAAAGACCACATCCACCGGACGACCCCAGGCTTGACCGTTGACCAGCCAGCCGGTAATCACCACCTGCGAACCTAGCGTCATCTGGCCGGGGCGTAGAGATACGAAGCGCACCTCGTAGCCGTAGGCGGGCTGGCGCTCCTGCGACCCGTGCGCCGCCACGAAGATGCCATCCTCGTAGCCTTTGGGCAGGTTCGCGCCTCCCTCGTAGAAGCGGATGCCCAGCGGAGCCATGTGTGCAGGGATGTCTGCCGCGCCGGTATCCTTGCTGGCGCAGAAGTCTGCCGACTTACCGAACTTGGGGTCGGGCTGCGGCGGCTTGCCCACGCAGTAGGGCCACCCGTAATCGCCGTCGTCGCGGATGGGGGTGAGATAGTCGGGTGGGAAGTTGTTGCCCTCCTTGTTGCGCTCGTTGACCGAGGCCCATAGCAGGCCCGTGCGCGGGTCGAAGTCAAGCCCCACTGCGTTGCGGATGCCGCTGGCGAAGACGCGCCCGCCGCTGCCGTCAGCGTTGAATTGCATAATCTTCGCCCGCCGCGTGTCGCCTTCGCACAGGTCGCAGTCGGAGCCAATGCTCACATACATCTTGCCATCCGGCCCGAAAACCAGCGAACGGGTATCGTGGTTTACCCCATTCGCCAGGTCGTGGCTGGGACCATAGGGCAGGTCGGCAATCTTCTGGGCTTGGTTCGGCGTGGTGGACAGTTGGCCGTCGCTGTAAGGGAAGCGAAACACTGCCTTCTCGCTGGCAATGTAGAGGTAGCCATTGTGGAAGGCCAGACCGTGCGGCTTCTCCATGTCGGTCACGCCTGCGACGAACACCTTGCTCTGGTCGGCCACGCCAGTATGGGCGCGGTCAGGCATGACGAACACCTGGCCGGTGCGCGTGTCGGAGACGAACAAATCACCGTTGGAAGCCACCGCCATCATGCGTGGCCCCGGGCTGAGACCGAACAGGCTAATCTGCATCCCCGCCGGTCCAGTCAAGGTATGAGGGGTCTGCCACTTGGCATTATTCTTGAACTTGTCCGGCACGATCAGGGTGGTCGCGGTATCGGCAGTGGGGATGGCGGGAATGGGGAAGCCGCCAATCTGCACCCCCAGCAGACCCAGCAGCACCACGTAAGGCGTGCCGATGTTCTCTGGATGGTACTCGAAGCGGTTGCGCTCGAAGTATTGCACGATGTAAGTCTTGCCGTCGGTACTCTGCTCCTGGAACTCCTCGCTGATGGGGTATCCGAAGATCGCCAGACTGCCATGCTGCTCCCAGTAGTCGCGGAACGAGTGGCAGAGGGTGTGGCTGGTGGGCGCGAAATACAGGCAGATGCCGTTGTGCGGGTCGGCGGCGGGTTGGAAGGGTGGCTCGCTGTTGCGCCCTTTCGCAAGGTCGCGGCCCAGCAGCCCCAGCAACACACGGTACTGCGGGTCGCTGATCTCCGGGTGGTACTCGAAGCGGTTGCGCTCGAACCACTGGGTGCTATACTGCCTACCATCGGTAGGGCTGACCTCCACCGCTTCAGGGCTGATTGGGTAGCCAAACTGAGCCAGCCCGCCGTGCGCCTGCCAGTAACTGAGGAAGCCGTGCGCGTCCGACAGGGTTTGCCCAGTCTGCGGAAAGGTAATATCGCTATGGTTCGCCGCATTGCTGTGCTGCGCCCCGCCCAGCAACGTGGCGAGTACCATCACAGCCAAGCCTGTGCGAGTGAAAGAAACAATCTTGCTTTTCATGTCAACCTCCGTTTGGGGAACCTGTTATAATAATAACACAACTTTCTAACTTGACACCAACCATTCCTACCATTATACTTGCCACTGATCTAATCTGCCCGAATGAGCATACCCAGATAGGAAAGGGAGAGTTTTACAACATGAGCAGCAGTACAACCTTCTACAATTCGGCCCAGGTGTTCCTCACCTCCGAGTCGGTCACTGAGGGCCATCCAGACAAGCTGTGCGACCAGGTATCCGACGCGGTGCTGGACGCAATCCTGGCGATTGACCCACGTGGGCGCGTCGCTTGCGAAACAGCAGCGACCACCGGCCTGGTACTCGTCTTCGGCGAGATTACCACCAGCGGATACGTTGACATCCCAACAATCGTGCGTAACACAATCAAGAACATTGGCTACACCCACACCGATCAGGGCTTCGACTACAAAACCTGTGGCGTAATCGTCTCAATCAAGGAGCAGAGCAGCGACATAGCGATGGGCGTGGACATGGCGCTCGAAGCTAAGACCGGCGAAATGACCGAGGCCGAGGTCGAGGCGGTTGGCGCGGGCGACCAGGGTATGATGATTGGCTTTGCCTGCAACGAGACCGATGAGTATATGCCCCTCACTATCGCGCTGGCCCACCGCATCTGCCGCCAACTGAGCGTGGTACGCAAGAACGGGCTGCTGCCCTACCTGCGGCCCGACGGCAAGAGCCAGGTTACAGTCGAATACGAGTACGGCAAGCCCAAGCGCATTGATGCCATTGTGGTCAGCACCCAGCACGATGAGTATGTCAGCCGCGACCAGATGGAGAAGGACATCAAGAACCACGTCATTTCCCAGGTCGTTCCCGCCGCGCTGCTTGATGATAAGACCAAGTATTATATCAACCCCACTGGCCGCTTCGTAGTGGGCGGACCGATGGGCGATGCGGGCCTGACTGGACGCAAGATCATTGTGGACACCTATGGCGGCATTGCCCGTCACGGTGGCGGCGCGTTCTCCGGCAAGGATCCGACCAAGGTTGACCGCAGCGCCGCCTATGCCGCCCGCTACGTCGCCAAGAACATCGTCGCCGCTGGTATCGCCGAACGTTTCGAGCTGCAATTGAGCTACGCCATTGGTGTTGCCCACCCCATCAGTGTGGCGGTGGAAACTTATGGCACCGGCAAGATCAGCGACGAG
>JBBRMT010000170.1:0-9957 GCA_038230695.1 Chloroflexia bacterium | reverse complement strand
TACGATAAATATCATCGCTACTACCTGGAAATAAAACGCTCTGGGCCTGGACCTGGGCCTGGAATGACGGTACTGGTAGTAACGAAGGGAAAGCAGGAGCGTCTGGCGCGGATGATTGCGGCGGTGCGTGAGCGGCGGGTAGCGGTAGGTATGGGATGCGACTGGCTGTTCACTACCGAGGAACTGATGACCCGCGCAGTAGGCGAAGATAGCCCTGGCCCGACGTTCGAGCGCATCTGGTACGACCTCCAGGCCCAGGCCCGGCGGGCCGTGTGGCAGCCTCGGTTACAATGCTGGCCGGTCCGTGGAAATGATACCTCCAGGCCCAGGTTCTAGCGGCGGGGATGGGGGTTCTGACGCAAAAGCTGGCCTCTTGACCAGGCCGAAGATTGCCGCTATCATAATCAGGTTAAACACCAGCCACCATCACCACCTACCAACCAATCAGCACCACCAAACTTCCACCATCACCACCTACCATCCCAAAGCAGCACCAAACTACCACCACTACCACCAACCAACCAACATCACCTATACCCAACCCAGCCACAACCATCAACACCAACTTTCCACCATCACCACTTACCAATCCAATCAACATTATCATCTACCAACCTGAAGCAGCAAACACCAACTTTCTACCATCACTATCTACCAACCTTATCAGCAACACCAGACCAGACCCAACCTAGCCACACTCATCAACACCAGACCCAGCCTAGTTATGTTATCAATACCCAACCCAGCCACATTATCAACAACAACTCAACCCAGCTATGCTATCAACACCAACTCAACCCAGCCACGCTATCCACAACAATCCAACCCAGCCACGCTACCAACAACAATCCAACCCAGCCACGCCCATCAACACTAATCCAACATCACTATCAACACACTACTACTGGCTCATCTACATCACTCACCTACCTTGTCAAATGCTGCGCTAAATACCTCGACCACCAGCAACTTGACAACTAAACGCAGGGATATAGACATTACCAGTAAGCCGCACCTTAACAGCCCTCCCGACCGCCTCGCTCCCGTTAGCACGTAAGGCACAGGCGTAGACAACCAGGAGTAGCGCATCGTCGGGTAAATATCACACGCAGTAAGGTTTTGTCCTTCTATGGACGGACCTTGCTTGCTTTCTGCTGTGCCACACAACCTTATCTCATCTCACTGCTGTAGGCGCACCGGAAAGGAAGCCGCCACAGCCATGAAAGGATCGAACCGATGTACCCTTCCACTACCACCATCACCAACACGCCGGGCCGCGCCAACCCGACCGTGCTACCAACTCGGGCGCAAGGCACCAGGCTGCACCTCAAGTTCCAATCACCGCTAACCCCCACTGAGGAAGTAGCGCTCACCAGTCGCGCTGCTTTCGATATCCCTGCTCGTCAGCAGCTAATCACCCACTATCTGGGGCTGGTAGCAGATATCGTCAGCCACTACGCCAACTATGGCAAGGAACTGGGGGAGCTTGAAGGTTGCGGCAACCTGGGGCTTACCGAAGCGGCAGCGCAGTTCGACTACCGCACTGGCAAGCCATTCCTGTTCTACGCCGCTGATCGGGTTCGCAAGGCCATTTACGCCTTCTTCGGCTTCGATGGCTCAAGCCCGCGCCTCCCCGCCGCGCTCCGCACCGAACTACGCAAGCTCGACGAGGTGGAAAACACCCTCTATCAAAAGCTGGAACACAGGCCGACCAACGCCGAGATTGCGCCGTACCTGGCCTCCACCCCAGCGAAAGTGGGCGAACTGAGGCTGCTCAAGGTCAAGCTGGACAGCCTGAACCGCAAGGCCAGGGTTGCAAGCGAGAGCGAGAGCAGCGAACTGATCGAGATGATCGCCGCGCCGGTGGTCGAGCGTGTGTGTGAAGCTGAGGATGAAGTGAACCGCGCCGAGGTAGACATTCTGCTCGAGCGCGACATCATCACTGCCGAGGAAAAGCAGGCGCTCATCCACGCTTACGGACTGCAAGGCAATCCTGATCGTACCTACCGCGAGGTGGGCGAACTGATGGGTTGCTCACACACTACCGTCGGCAATCGCATCGCTGCGGCAATACGCAAGCTGGCGGTCATCCCCCGGCTACGCCCCACGTGGGTGAAGCCGAAACCCACATACGAAGCGGGGGTTGTTCAGCCGGTCATTAGGCTGGGTACTTGCGCTGAGTGTGGCAAGATCGTCACCGGCTGGGGCAACGTCGTCTTCCGTGACTGGCAGCAGTATCGCCAGTCTGCCCAGGATACCCCGGCTAGCACCGTCCCTGAACTCATGGTGTGCTATCGCTGCTCTCTCACCCCCGCGTTCGCCGCGAGGTGTGTAGCGAACGCCGCCGCACGCCGCGAGATGTTGAAATCGTCCTCAGCCATCCACCTGATGGTCTGGGATTACCTGAAGGGCAAGTTGGTCTCAGTGGTCAGTTACGCCCCTACTGTCGTGCGTAAACCACTGCAGCACCAGCCAAATCCCCGCTGCTGCTACTGCAAAGCCGAGGTGACCGATGACAACCTTGGCGATGTGGTGGCCACAGCCGTCGAAGCGGGTCGCTACCACCTGACGGCCTGCTGCCGCCCCTGCTACCAGCGCATCAAGGTAAAGTGGGATGCGGCCAAGCGGGAGCGGGGTTTGCTGTCTCTGCCTCAGCCAGAGGTGGTCGCAGTTACCCCAACCATGAAAAAGCGAACGCCGAACCAGCCCGACCGGCTGACCAGGCTATATCGCCACTGGATGAGGGAGGCAAAGAAGCTGGCCGTACCGCAGCAGCCTTTGCCACTCATGCCCGCGCTCGACGATTGGCGCTACGGCAGTCGCGGCAATCCTACCCTGGACCTGGGAACCGCATCGTATACGGCAGATACCAGATTGCCGCTAGCGATCCGTCGTGAACAGCGCAAGGCTGAGGCCGAGCGCATCATCGCCCAGTTGCCGGGGGTGGTACGCAGTGGCATCTACGCCGAAAGGCGCTTGGAAGCTGCCCGCGCTGACCAGGCCAGGTTGTACCGTGAACTCCTCCGCGACGAGGAACTGGCGGTAACGGCCTGCATCGAACTGGCAACCAGCGGCAGCCACCAGGGGCAAATCCTCGCCTACCGCTTCCTCGAAGCGGCCAGTGAGGTATGGCGTACCGCTGACTGGCAACCACGCCCGCAGCCGCAGCCAACCAGCTTCGGTCTGGGAACGCGGTCAGAGCCAGTCAGTCGGGCCGCGAAGTGCCAGCGCTGCCACAATCTCGCTGCGCTTCTGCGGCTGAACCTGGGGCGGCGGTCGGGGCGCGACGGTATCAGCTACGATTACGCCGTCGGTCTCTGCACCACCTGCTACCCGCAGGTGACCGCGCCGCACCCGGTAGCGAACGCCAGTGCCGCAGGTTAACAATTCAAGGGAAGGCGCCGGCAACGCTGCCAGTGTCTTCCCCACCTAGCAGCATCACCCGCCCCTATGCGGGAACTAACTCACAAGGGGCGGGGTAATACCTGTCCCTTGCACACCAACCACCACTATCACCACGAAAGGGACAAATCAGTGATTACCTACACCGTTGGCAACATCTTCGACACGAAGGCCGGGAGCCTCGTCAATCCGGTCAACTGCGAAGGTCCGGTATCCGACCTGGCCGCCCAGTTCAAGCGGGTATACCCTGGCAACTACGATATCTACCGCACTACCTGTGCTACTGGCTGGCTGCGACCTGGTCGCGTGCTGCCAGTCGTGCAGGGCAACCGCATCGTCTTCAACGTCCCGACTAAGGATGACCCCTGGCTGCCGTCGCGCATCGAGTGGGTGCGCTCTGGGTTGGAAACGCTTGCTGGCGAAATAAATCGCCTCGGCCTGCCCTCGGTGGCAATCCCGCCACTGGGCTGCGGTCGTGGCGGACTGCGCTGGGAAGAGGTGCGACCGCATATCGAAGAGGTGTTCGCTCACCTGAGCGATGTGAAGGTCGTGGTGTACCTGCCCAGTCACAAGCTGCCTGGCGGCAAGTGGCTGGTGCCGGTCGGCACTCCTGGCGCGGTTTACTGCGGTCGGGGACGCGGGCGTGAAATACCCGTAGACCCGTCTGAAGAAGGTCACTGGGGCAATCCGGTGCAGAAGGGCTATCACTGCTCGGTATGCAAGGGCATCCACAATACCAACGCCGAAACCCTGCCCTGCTACGCCAAGTATCTGTACCAACGGCTCGAAGACGACGTATGGGCCGAAGGGTTCCTACAGATGATGGAAGGTAACGACTGGTTCGCCTGCTTCTGCTACCGGCACAACTGCCCTGATGACTACTGTATCAGCCCCGCCTGCCATACACGTGTAATGGCGGCGATCCACGCAACTGAGGGGGCGAAGCTGGCCGCCCGGCTGCGGCAGTAGCACAATAGCTGTAAAAGAACCCTTACCCTTGCGGGTAGGGGTTCTTTTTTGCCGTTTTAGCTGCCCCATTCCCAACAAGGGAGGTGAAACTCTAGGACCGCAAATGGCTTTGGATGGGCAGGAATGCAGCGAGGGCGAGCGGTCGCCGAAGCAAACCAATCGCCCTCAACTGTTTCCACTATCACCACTGAGAGTTACCAGCTCTCAGCGGACACCGAGAGTATTGTAGCCTAGGATGGGGTCACTGTCAATAGGGCAGCGGCCCCTTTTTGCCGCCATTCAAAACGACACGATGCAGGTGGTCGAATGGGCCGAGTAGTTGGGAAGGTTGATGCTGGCTCTTCCTAGCGCGCTCGGCTGCGAGCTACTGAGTAAACGCGAAGTGTGCAACCTCCGTTACCGCGTCAGCCACGCTTAAGCCTTTACTGGCGCGATGCGGTTGACCGCCGCGCAGCGGTCAAGGTCGGCGGGGCCGACCTTGACTGTCGCTGCAAAGGCTGGGGTGCAGGTCATCGGCGGCGCGGTGCAGCACGGCGAACAGCGCGCCAAACATCCAGAGAGGAGGGTGGGTAGATGCAGGCTGGGCCGTGGGGTGCAATAAACCCCGACTTGATCGTCTTCCTTGCGGTGCTGATTGTGGCCGCCTGGCTGCTGAATGCCCTGGGTGGCAAGCGGCGCAGATAGGGCATTAGCAGCGCCCTGCCCAGCGGCAAGCCTTCGGCTTGCCAGTCGCTGGGACAAGGTGAGGGTGTAGCAAGGTTTAGCTACCTTCAAAAGGGGAAGGCAAACACTACCAGCCCCTCTAGCTTTGTCGAAAAAGGAGGGTGAAGGCATGGCAAAGGTTATCGCCCTGGCGACCGCTCCGGCTGGCGGTCCTGTGCAGAAACAGGCTGAGGGCTGGCCCCGCCCACGCCAGGGAGCGTTGAAATCCGGCCTGGCCGCGCGGCCCGCCAAACCAGACGGAGCTAAGTCGCCGCGTTAGTTACCCTTGCCCAGCGGCAAGCCTTGCGGCTTGCCCGATGCTGGGCAAAAAGGTGAATGTCGGTTAAGGAAATCCGACAAACAACAATATCAAATCTCTAGTCAGCCCCATGTGGGCCAGAAAGGACCAAAGCAGTGAATACCCAGGATAGCAAGACCAGCAGCAAGCAGGATCAGCCGTTCGCCAATGAGGTCACGCTCATCGGCACGCTTTACCAGGAGCCGACCCTTCGCTACACCGGCAAGGGTTTGGCAGTGCTGAGTGGCAGCATCGGCTACAAGCTGCCCCAGTCGAAGTCCAGCATCTTCGAGAGTGGCCGCAAGTTCCGCAACTTCGTCGCCTTCGGTGCTGATGCCGAGCAGATCGCCGAGACCCTGACCAAGGTTATGCGGGTGCAGCTTTCGGGTGAGCTTCAGACCCGTAGCTACGATGTGGAGCAGAGCGACCCCGAAACGGGTGAGCAGCTCTATGTGCAGAACGGTGAGGGCAAGCTGGTGCTGCCCCGCCGCAAGAGCAGCTCCGTGGTTATCACCCCGGCTGGTGTCGAGGTCGAGGCCGGGGTGGCCGAAGATACCAACCGCGCCCGCATCAAGGGCATCGCCCGCAACATCCGCTACAACGCAGGGGCCGGGGTGGCGAACTTCACCATCGAGGGTGAGAGCGAGAAGGCGGAAGGTGGTGTTGCCAAGAGCTTCACCGAGATCACCGCCTGGAACCGTGAGGGTGACAATCTGGCGACCCGCGTGGGTGAGCAGCTCGAGGACGGCATGATGGTCACCGTGCTGGGCTACGTCAGCGACAACACCTACGATGACCCCAAGACCGGCATCCGCCACTATACCTACCGCGTCACTGGCTCCAAGGTCTATGCCGCCCGCCCCAAGGCTGAGGCAGCCAAGACCACCTCGCTGTTCGACGTACCGGAGATGAAGCCCAAGACGGAGCAGCTGGCGAAGGTCATGCCCGCATCGGTCGCTGCTCCTGCGATGGCATCCGCGTCTGCCTTCTAACTTACCGCAACGCTGCTTCCGCGCCGTCTTCATAGCGCGGGAGCGGCGCAGCCCGCAACATCCTTCTCGCGCCATGCTCTGGAGCGGGGACATCAGCAGATGGGAGGCGGGTCGGCGGCTGACCGGGCTGACGGCGGCCAATGCACACTTCAGCGCTGCGATGTCCCCCGTAAGGGCAGATGGACTACGGCGCCGGAGAACAAAGCGAAGGGCCAGTTTGCTACCTAGGTGGCAAGGCTGGTCCTTCGCTTGCGTTTAGAAGGGTGGGGATCATGAAGTTTAAGTTGTTCCTCTGGTCGCTGCTGCTCTCGACCCTGATGGGCGGCGCGGTGGTGCTAATGCAACTACTGCACGCTGCACATGGTGTAATTCAGGCCGCTCAGGTATTTGGTCAGTAGCGAAAGGCGGCCTGTTGACGGCGCGACAGAACCTCGCTTACAATACCTTTGATTGCGATTTAGGATATTCGCACAGAAAGGAAATATCATGAGCCGGACGCTAAACAAGGTGCAACTGATCGGTCGCCTGGGCGGCGCAGTCGAACTGCGCTATACTGGCACCAGCACGGCAGTCGCCACTTTCTCCATTGCCACCAATACCCCCACCAAGAACCAGGACGGCACGATGGGCGAGAACACCGACTGGCACAACATTGTGGTATGGGACAAGCTGGCCGAGACCTGCAACGAATACTTGCAGAAGGGCAGCCAGATCTACATCGAAGGCCGCATCCAGTACCGCACCTACGAGAACCGCGAGGGCCAGAAGGTGTACAAGACCGAGATTGTCGCTTCGCAGATGATCATGCTCGATGGTCGCAGCGGTAGCCGCCCAGCTAGCGATGAGGTTGAGCTTGATGCTGAGGAGTTGTCCTTCTAGGTCGGGTTAGAACAGACTTAGCATCCGAGGGGCAGATCGCTGATCCGCCCCTCTTCTATATAGTTAGTGGCGGATAAAGCAGCAGATTAAGATGATTTCAGTTTGGAATTGGCAAATGTCTTCTGCTTTCGCCGATTGCTGTACCACAAGGGCCAGCGCACTGCCTACAACAAGGTCGCCAGCTTGTGACTGAAGCAGCAGCTTTCGCCCTCGCCCTTGATAGGTACTCAGATTAACATTGCTGCTCTCTTATGTATGCCACTCTTCCTTTTCTATAAAGAGGGTGTTCACCTCATTCGGAATAAATCAGTTCACGCGGTTCGGTACTATTGACAGGGTGATTTTATTATGCTATAGTTGAGGAAAGCATTGAGTCAATGGTTTGTTCGCACGTCTTCCAGTATCAAGCCGCCATTGCACACATAGGAGGAAACTGACTATGAGCAAGATCTTCAGGAACCCCGCTATTTATCTCGTTGCTTTTGTGCTGCTCATTTGCATCATGGAACAGTCACCTGTACAAAGCCACGACTTGCAAACGAGCGACAACCCCCCTGTGGTTCAAGCTCCAGCAATGTTCAACAACTTGCCGCTACGTTTTGAAGAGAATGTAGGGCAATCTGATCCGGCGGTTCGCTTCCTAAACCATGGCACCAACCAGGCTATGTTCTTCACGGCGAATGAGGCAGTGATCGTCCTTGCCAAACCTCGAACATCGAACGAGGTGGTTGGCAGCTCTCCGAAGCAAGGAGGTGGCCAAGTAGTATCTGATACTAATGCAGTTAGACCGACAGCCGTGCTGCGTCTTCAACTACAAGGTGCCAACCCTAACCCTCAACTTGTCGGTGAAGATGTGCTTCCAACAAAGAGTAATTACCTTATTGGCAGCCAGTCTTCACAATGGCACACCAACATCACCAACTACACTAAAGTTCATTACATGAATGTCTATAGCGGTGTTGATCTAACGTACTATGGTAGTGGGAGCAACCTCGAATATGACTTTACTCTCGCGCCTGGCATCAGGCCGGAAACCATTCACCTCAAAATAGTTGGCGCAGATAAACTGGAAGTACAAAGTGGGGTGCTGGTTATCCATACAGCGATCGGTGAACTACGTCAGCCAGCCCCACATATTTATCAGGATGGAGCTTATGGCAAGGTAGATATTCCTGGTAGTTATGTACTGACTGGCAACGATGAGGTAAGTTTCGCGGCTAGCGCTTACGACCCCACTCTCAAAATGGTCATTGATCCAGTTCTGGCTTACGCATCAAACATGGGCGGTAGCAGCGCTGATGCTGGCTATGCAATTGCGGTAGACAGCCATGGCAACGCTTATACTACTGGATCAACCATGTCTCCTGATTTCCCGCACACTAGCAACACCTATTACGGTAATGGTGACATTTTCGTCGCCAAGATCAACTCTGGCGGCTCATCTGTGGCTTACACTACCTACCTGGGCGGTAGCGGTAGCGACGAGGGTAGAGCCATTGCCGTAGATAATGCGGGTGCGGCTTACATCGCGGGCGGAACATGGTCTAACGACATGCCGATTATTAACGGGTTCCAGACAGTCAATAATGGACAGACCGATGCGTTCCTCATAAAGCTGGATGTCTCAGGAATTTTCATAGCGTATTCCACTTATCTGGGTGGCGCACCGGATTTTTCCGACATCGGTGGCTACGATGAAGGATTTGGTGTCGCTCTGGATTCACAAGGAGCGGTATACGTCGCTGGCACGACAGTACAAGGCACCACTGATCCATCCCATATGTTTCCGCTAAAATATCCACTCCCTGGGCAAGGGACACCTCGTAGAGGTGATGCCTTCATCGCTAAGATAAGCACGACTGCAGTAGGTAGTAGCTCACTCATCTATTCTACCTTGCTGGGCGGTAGTGGTGATGATGCTGCTGGCTCAACGACTGGTGGTAGCGGCGTTATTGTAGTTGATAGAGCCGGATCTGCCTATGTTACTGGTTACACGATGTCTGGAGATTTTGATACCTACAACCCTATTCAACCAACCATTGGCGGCGGTATTGACGCTTTTATTAGCAAGCTAAACTTTTCAGCATCTACCAACACGCTCAGTCTTGGCTACTCGACCTATCTGGGTGGTAGTGGCAACGACATCGGCCAGTCTATCGCTATAGATAGCAGCAACAATGCATTCGTTACCGGTGAGACCGACGGAAACTTTCCGATCAGCCTTGGAGCCTTCCAGACCGCCTTTGGCGGTGGTTTCACTGATGCCTTCGTAGCCAAGATAAATGCTGATGGATCGATGTTTGGTTACAAAACTTATCTTGGCGGGAGCGATATAGATACTGGTTATGCTATCGCTGCGGATAGAGCTGGTGAGGCTTATATTACAGGTGGTACCAGCTCAACGGATTTCCCCCTCGCCAAACCTATCCAGGCACAAGGTGATTCTAATTCCAGCAATGCTTTCGTTACCAAGTTCAATGCCGCTGGCAATGGTCTTATTTACTCCACCTATCTCGGTGGCGCTGGCTACGATGCGGGCTTCGGCATTACGGTGGATCGAGTGGGCAATGCCTACATTACTGGCGAAACTGCACCCTACTATCCTGGCGCAGAGCCAACACCGACCTCGACTGGAACTATCACGCCCATTCCTGGCTTCCCCACAGTTGACCCATTCCAGCTAACCCCCGGTGGCGGCAATGATGCCTTCGTTGC
>JBBRMT010000169.1:0-10025 GCA_038230695.1 Chloroflexia bacterium | reverse complement strand
GGGCTATTATCGCAAGGGATAGAGGACGTATGCGCCGGATTGGAACAGCGAGGGGCCGAAGTAGCGGGCGGCGAACGCGGCGGGAGAAGGATTGGCTGAGATAAGGCTCTAATACCGATAAGCCAAGCAGAACTTGATCATTTGGTATAAGCGTCCTGCCCCTTCTGATGGCGCTTCGCGGCCCGCCCAGAAGTTCTGTAGCTCGGCCCGTAGCATCACGTTCGGTTCGCGGCTGAGGCTGGGATCTTCGGCGAAGATCGCCTTAGCCTCGCGGCGGGCCATCTCCAGGGTGGTCATGTCGCTGAGGTTCGCCATCCGCAGGTCAGTGTAGCCGCTCTGCTTAGTGCCGAAGAACTGTCCAGGGCCGCGGATCTGCAAGTCGGCCTCGGCCAGCACGAAGCCGTCCTCGGTGCTTTCAATCACCTTCAGCCGCTCCTCGGCCACTACCCCCACACCATCAGCCAGCAGCATACAATAGGATTGTGCCTCGCCGCGCCCTACCCGCCCGCGAAACTGGTGCAACTGGCTGAGGCCGAAGCGGTTGGCCCCTTCCACCATCATCACCGTGGCGTTCGGCACGTCAATGCCCACCTCAACCACGCTGGTGCTGACCAGAATGTTGAACTCGCCTGCGCGAAAGGCGGCCATCACCTTGTCCTTCTCCTCGGCCTTCAGCCTGCCATGCACCAGCCCCAGCTTCAGATCGGGGAAAACCTCGGCCTGCAGGCGGACGTGTTCGTCCACCGCTGCCTTCGCCTCGATCTTCTCCGACTCCTCGACCAGCGGGCAGATGATGAACGCTTGCTGCCCCTGCGCCACCATCTTACGGATGAAGCGGTATGAGGCATCGCGCTGATTGGGGGCTAGCCACTTGGTCTTAATCGGCAGGCGACCAACCGGTTTCTCGTCAATCACACTCACATCGAGATCGCCATAGACGGTCAACGCCAGGCTACGGGGGATGGGCGTGGCGGTCATTACCAGGGTATCTGGGTTGTAGCCCTTCTGCCTGAGCGCGTTGCGCTGCAACACGCCGAAGCGGTGCTGCTCGTCTACCACTACCACACCGAGGGCGTTGAACTCTAGCTTCTCCTGGATCAGCGCGTGGGTGCCGATGAATATATCTGCGCTGCCCTGGGCCGCTTCCTGATAGATGCGCCTCTTTTCCGCCTTCTTCACGCTGCCGGTCAGCATCCGCACTTGCACTGGGCGTTCGCCGCCTTGCAACAAGCCACCAAGTTGCATCTTGCCGTCCACTACCTTCTTCTCAAGGGTAAGCGTGCCTTCCGGTGCGGGGATGCTAATGTTCGCCATCAGCTTGCTGAGGGTGCGATAGTGCTGCTCGGCGAGGATTTCGGTGGGGGCCATCAATACTGACTGATATCCTGCTGCTGCTGCCGCCAGCATCGCAATCGCGGCGACCACCGTCTTACCGCTGCCCACATCACCTTGTAGCAGGCGCGACATTGGTAGTGGCTTCTCCATGTCGCCCATAATATCGGCCAGCACCTTCTGCTGCGCTTTAGTCAACTCGAATGGCAGGGTGGCGATGAAGCGTTCCAGTAGGGCAGCATCCGGTTTAATCTCTCGCCCTGGCTGATCCGCCTGCCACTCGCGCTTACGCATCAGCATCCCCAATTGGATAAGCAAAAACTCGTCGAAGGCAAGGCGGCGGCGGGCGCGTTCCAGAGTGGGCAGATCGGTGGGGAAGTGAGCCTGCTGCACGGCGGTGGGCAACGGCAGCAGGTCGGCGCGTTCACGCACATCGGTAGGCAGAAACTCGTGCAGCAGCGCCCCATAAGTGTCTAGCGCCTGCTTGGCGATACGCCGCGCCGACTGCGCGGTAAGCCCCTCGGTGAGCGGATAGACTGGCACCAGGCGGCCCGTATGGGTCAGTTCGCTGGTGTAAGGCTCCCACTGTGGCGACTGGAAGGTGAGCCTGCCCTGGAACTCGTCCACCTTGCCGCTAATCACGATCTTCTGGCCGCGCACAATCTGGTTCGCCAGCCAGCGTTGGTTGAACCAGGTGGCCTGCACCATGCCGGTGTTATCCTCGATGGTGACGCGGAACAGGCCGAAGCCCTTGCGCGTATTCTGTTGCCATGTCTCCGCTACCGTGCCGATCACCGTCTCAGTCGCGCCGTAGGTCAACTCGGCAATCTTGTGCAACTGGCTGAAGTCGTCGTGGCGGCGGGGGAAGAAGTAGAGCAGGTCGCGGATGGTCATCACCCCCAGTTTGGCGAACAGCGCGGCAAACTTCTCGCTTACCCCACGCAGCAGGGTAATTGGCTCGTCCAACGCGGCCGGGTCAAGGTCAGCCATCTTCCCCTTTCCCGATTTTAGAGGGGCGTTGGGTGGGGGGTTAGAGCGCAGCAGCTCTCGCGGCATGGCGGGCAGTTCGCCAGCGGTGCCAACCCGCTCCTCGACTGTCGGCATGGTGGGGACGGGGTAATATGGCTTGTGCATCGGCCCGTCAACCCGGTCGCCGGTCAGCAGTTCTGCGGCGCTGGGCTGGCGAAGCGCTGAGTTGGGCGCACTGAATTGCGCCCCTAGAGGGTCATCGTTATCATCGTAGGGGCGTGATTTACCCCGCCCTGGTTGGGTCGCAACTGGGTTGGGGAGGGGGCTGCCCAGCCGCGCCAGTAGCGCACGCACGCGGGTTACTTTGGCTTTGCGGGCATCCACGCCGAAGCTCTGATAATTGTGCAGGGCAATGGCGATTTCGTCAATCAGGTTGCTGGCATCGGGCGGGCCAGCGTTGGCGAACGCGGCGCGGGCCTGGCGGCTCCAGGTTTCGCTGAAGCGGTGCAGGCCGCCCGCGACGGCGGCATCCTGAAAACCCTTGTGTTCTTCCAGTTCGAGGATACGCGAGAGAGTGGCAACCGCAGGGTTGAGGGAGGTGGTCACTTGCCTGGCTCCTTGCCAGCGGGGTTGGCGATCACGCAGCAGACCCCTACGGCGCGGGGGCCGATATGGGTGCCTAGCACCGCACCGATGTGGCCGATCATAATCTGGTCGCGGGGGTATATGGGGGAGAGCATATCTACCAGTTTCGCGGCATCGTCATCGTCGTAGCCGTGAACTACGGAGAGAGCATCGAGCGGGCCAAAGCTGGCAACCATCTCCGCGATGCGCTGCAAGGCGCGGTTCTTGGTACGCACCCTTTCCATCGGCTCTACCTGGCCGTCCTTTAGCTGGATAATTGGCTTGATCGCCAACATCGTGCCGAGGAACGCCTGGGCCATACCGATGCGCCCGCCGCGCTGCAGCATCTCCAGGGTATCGAACGCGCCCATGATCCGCACGCGGGGGATCATGCTCTGCACCAGCGCCGTAACCTCGGCCAGCGACTTACCCTCGCGGGCAGCGTGAGCGGCGAAGATCGCCATCCAGCCGATGCACATACTCATCGAGCGGGTATCAATCACGCACACTCGCGAGCCGGAAGGCGGATCGATCAGCCCCAGGCTCTCTGCGGCCAGATGGGCGCTACCGAATACGCCGCTCAGTTCGCTGCTGATATGCAGGGAGATAACATCGCTGCCGTCGGAGGTGAGCAACTGGTAGAGGTTGGAGAACAGGCCGGGGGCGGGCTGGGCAGTAGTGGGCAGGCTCTTCATATGGCTGAGGCGGGCATAAAACTCAGGGCCGGTCAGGTCAACGCCGTCGGCGAATTGCTGATCGCCGAAGATTACGTTGAGCGGCACCACGCTGATGCCCAGCGCGTGGGCAACCTCGTGGGGCAGGTCGGCAGTGCTGTCGGTGACAACGCGGACGCGGCGGGGGGTGGCCGGGCGATCAGTCAACGGTCGTCTCCTTCATAGACGGCAGCGCCGAGCGCGGAAGGGCCGAGGTGTGTCCCCAGCACGGCGCTGTATTCGGTGACTAGCACCCGTTCGCGGGGGTAGATGGGATGGATGCGGGTTAGCAACAGTTCGATTTCGCCCGGCGTGCCGCTGTGCAAGAGAGAAAGTTCCTCCACATGGGGGAAGTCCTCCACGAAGTTGTACAGTCCCTCTATTGCTTTGGCGCGGGTGCGGGCGCGTTCAAACGGCACGATTGACCCCTCATCAAGTCGCAGCAAAGAACGCCCGCTGCCCGGCTCAAGCAAACTGGCAACTCTGGCAGCGCGGCCCCCTTGCTGCAAAAAGTCGTAGGTTTCCACGAAGAAGACGACATGGGTCTGGGTGGTCATGCGCTGCACCATTGAAGCAAGTTCGGCCAGACTGTGGCGGCCAGTACGGGCCGCTTTTGCGGCGGCGAGAACAATCAGGCCCAGACCCATCGAAGCGGATAGCGAGTCCACAACCGCAATATGGGCAGCCGCAGCCGCGCCCAACCCCTCGCGGGCGCGGAGCGCGGCGGTGTAGGTGTCGCTCAACTTGCTGCTGATGGTGATAACCAGCACATCGCTCTGGCGAATCTGGTTGCGGAACAACCGCTCAAAGGTGGTCACGGCAGGCGCGTAGGTAGTAGCTGCGCCAGGTCCGCTGCCGTTCAGGTGGCGAAATAGCTCGGTACTGTTGATCGCCACACGGTCGAGGTATAGCTCATCCTTGACCTGTACCTGCAGCGGCACCACACTGATGTCATACTGTCGCAGCAGATAATCGGGGATGTCGCAGGTGCTATCGGTTACGATCTTAATGCTGCTCATGAATTCTCTCATCCGACGGGTTAAAAATGCGACCATGCAGCTTACGAGTAGCAATCACTCCATAGTTTTGCAGCGAGTATTCAATTGCTTCATCAATAGCAGTTGGTACGCTGTCAAGGATACGCACTTTCATGCAGCATCCCCATTTTTATCCAGTAGGTGCGCGTATTTGGCGTTGATTGCTGCCTTCACTTCTTCTATACTTAGCGTCCGCCGCGGCTGCCTCGCTTCAGCTACCAACCGCAAATGGTCAGCCAGGGTCAGGCCAGGAGTCAGTTGGGCAACGGAGATATACTGGATTACCACGCCATTTCGGGCCTGTTCTTCAAGCGCAGTTTGGGAATACTGATTGGGGTCGAGGCTGCCGCGCGCCTTATCTACCAGGGTGCGAAGTTCATCATCCAGTTCGATGGTTATGCTGGTCATGGTCGGTCTCCCTATTGATTAAATGCTAGCTATCAGTATTATAGCGCAGCATGGCAAGGCTGACAAGGTTTATCCCTCACTGACCTCACTATTCAGCGGAGATGATGTAATCGTAGAAAGGTTGACCGCCATCCACTACTTCGACGATCAGTTCGGGATATTCCGCAGTGATGCCGTCACAGAGGCGGCGCACCCGCTCCGTGTCTATATCCTTGCCGTAGTAGAGGGTTAGCACTTCACGCGCTTCCAGGCCCATCTTGCTGATCAGGTCGCGGATAATTTGCTCACGGTCAGTGCCAGCGACAACCAGCACATCGTCGAGCAGGCCAATGGTATCGCCCTCGTGTACCTCCATGCCGTTCATGCTGGTATCACGCACCGCTGTAGTGATCTCGCCAGTGGCGACATCTTCGGCGGCCCGCTTCATCGCGGCGGTGTTGCTATCCAGGTCGGTGTCGTAATTGACGGCTAGCAGGGCGGCCACTCCCTGGGGGATGGTGTGAGTAGGGACTACGCTTACCTTCTTGCTGGTTAGCTGCTGCACCTGGTTGGCGGCCATGATGATGTTGCCGTTGTTGGGCAGGATAATCACCTCAGCATTGGGCAGCTTCTCCACTGCGTCGAGCAAGTCGGCGGTGCTGGGGTTCATAGTCTGACCGCCAGTGACGATGCGGCCCGCGCCCATGCTGCGGAAGACTCGCTCCAGCCCCGGCCCGGACACGACCGCAATAACGCCGGGGCCAATGCCGCTGGCGGCGGAACTTGCCGCCCACTCGCTGGCCTGCTGTTCGGCATTGGGAGTAGCGAAGGTTTTGGCTGGGCTGGCCGCGCCACTGCTGCCGGGCGGAGCAAAGGCGGTCAGGTCCGCGCCGCTGGCGTGGCTATCCACAAAGTGTTCGTGCTGATCCTGCATATTATCAACTTTGATCTGACGCATACTGCCCAGCGAGGTGGCAAACTCCAACACCAGACCAGGGTGTTCTGTGTGAATATGTACCTTCAGCATGGTGTCGTCGCCCACCACCACTGCCGAGTCGCCCATCGTGTTCAGCTTATCGCGGGCCTCGTCGAAGTTGATGTCTGGGCCGAAGACCATGAAGTTTGTGCAGTATCCGTATTGTCCTAGCTCGATATTGACGTTGGGTGCGTCGGCAGCAGCGGAGACAGGGTGCATGGTGTCGGGGATGTCTACGGGGCGGGCGGCGATGTCGTCACCTACCGCATAGCGGCGGATGCCGTCGAAGATGGTCAGCAGCCCCTCGGCCCCGGCATCAACAACCCCTGCCTGGCGCAGCTTGTCGAGCAATTCGGGGGTGCGATCCACGCTGGCGCGTCCGGCGCTGCACACCTCGGCAAACAGGTGGCCGAAGCTGTTCTCTTGTTTGCAGGCGATCTGGGCTGCCTCGGCCATCTCGCGCATCGCGGTCAGGATGGTGCCTTCGACCGGCTTCTGCACGGCACGATAAGCGCGGGCGTTGGCCTGCTCCATTGCTGCAGCGAACTCTGTCGCGCTTACCTGCTGCTTGCCCGCCAACCCTTCATTTAGCCCGCGCAATACCTGGCTGAGTATCACCCCTGAATTGCCCCGCGACCCCATTAGCGCACCCCGCGCAATTGCCTGCAATACTTCGGCGGCGGAGTGGGTGGGCGAGTCGGCCACCGGCTTGACCGCCGCTTGCAAGGTGAGGTACATATTGGTGCCGGTATCGCCATCAGGCACGGGGTAGACGTTCAGGGCATTGAGGGCAGCGGCGTGCTGCTCCAGCCAGGCGGCGGCGGCAAGGAACCCGGCTTTCAGGTTCTGTCCATCCCATGTCGCGCCTTTGCCGAGCGGCAGGCGCGGCGCAGGGCTTGCCGATTGTGGTAGTACGTTGGCGGTGGTCAAGATCGTCTTCTCCTGGTCAATATAGTGCTGAGGTTTGAGTGCTGAGTGCTGAGTGCCGCATTAACCAGCGCACCCTCTCCTAGCCTCCCCGGTGGGGGTTATTTTATAGCTCGTTGGGCTTGCTGACGCGGATACCCTGCACATTGACGTTCACCTGAGCGACGGGCAGGCCGAGGCTGCTCTCGACTGCGAACTTGACCGTACTCATGATGTTGTTGGCAACGGCGGAGATGCGGGTGCCGTACTCGATGATCACATACAGGTCAATGGTAACGTGGCGCTTGCTGTTGTCAAAGTTTACGTCCACCCCTCGGTTGCGTTCCTCGATGCGTAGCAACTCGCCGAGCGGGTGGCGGGCGGCCATGCCGACCACGCCGTAGCACTTCAGCACCGCGTGGCTGACTACCGTGGCAACGGCGTTGGGCGAAACCTCCACCTTGCCGAGTTTGGGCGGGCTGGCGCTGTTATCTTCGACCACCGGGTTGGGTTCTACCTGGGCAACGTCCATATGGCTCCTTATCGCTTGCAGAATCGCTGAGGATGTGGTATGATTGTGTTCCGGCGCTAAGGCGGGGAACACGTTGCGCTTCTATACGTCAATCAGGACGCGGGGTTTCTGCAACGTTATAATAACCGAAAAACGCGATTTCGTAAAGGGGGTTGGATAAATTGTCTGGACAATGTGACATCTGTGGCAAGTCGCCCAAGTGGGGCCACAACGTTAGCTTCTCGCACCGCGTGACCAATCGGCAGTGGCGGCCCAACATTCAACACGCTCACCTGACCATCAACGGCCAGGTACGGCAGGTCAACGTCTGCACTCGCTGCCTACGCACCTTGCAGAAGGCTCCGACCAAGAAGCAGGCGGCAGTGAAGTAATTGCATATCTAAGATTTCAGATTGCAGATTAGGATGGCTCGCTTCTACAATCTATAATCTGCAATCCCAAAGATGGGGGTGGCGCATAGCCGCCTTTTTCTTTTTGCCTGTTTTGCTGATCGGCGTGACATTTTGGGGTTCTCGAACGTCTTTATTTACAGAGGCCATTTCAGATTCATAAAAAGGATTAGCAGATTTGTGCAACCTTTTAGGAAACCATAACGTAATTCATGTATGGCATTGACGATCAATGATTATGGGGCCAAGCCAGTTTAGCCGATTCTTAGCAAATTAGTACCACAGTTATTGCATTTTTCTAGAACCTGGTTTATAATGGGTAGGAGCTTTGAAACGCTTACCATTCACTGGAAGGTCTCGAAATGAGAACCACCATGAAAGCCACTCGCAATACTACCTCCCTCGTACTGCTCCTAGTAGCTGTGTTGCTGGCTATGATGGTAGCCGGTAGCACCCAGGCGCAAACGGCCAGCCATCCTGCTCATCAATCCGTATCTTCGCCACTAGCTACAGCCACGCCAAATACCTCTTGCCTTTTCAATGATGTAATGCACTACCCATTCGCGCAGAGTTCGCCGCAGTATTATGCTCAAGCCATCTATAGCTTGTGCGCCCTTCCTAATCCGGTTGTTTCCGGCTATCCAGACGGCTCTTTCCGCCCGGATAATCCAATTAAACGCCAAGAATATGCTAAACTCATCGTTCTTTCGTCTCAACTTACATCATACCCTATACCGCTCCCTGCTCCTGATGCAACACCTACGGCAAACTGTACGTTCAGTGATGTCCACGTGGGTGATACACTCTACCAATACGTCTATGCTATTTGTCTCGCTCGCCTTGTAACTGGCTACCCGCCAGCACAATGTGCTGGACCGGGTACCCCTGTGCCAACACATAACTGCTTCCAGCCCAACGCGACAATCAAGTACGACGAGATCGCCAAGATTCTAGCTCTTGCAGAGAGATACCCGCTCAACCACCCGCCTGCCATCATTACATACCCTAATATACAAGCTAATTACTGGGCCTTTTATTACATAGAGGCCTTGTATGATAACTACGTTCTTGCCAATCCTGGCAGCCAATTTGTAGCGGGAAGGCTGGCAACTAGGGGCTACGCTGCTTACTACGATTACATCGCCCTTGATACTAACATCCCTTACCCTAACAATGTATTTACTCTAGGTCAGGCTTTTACCGAGCAGTCCTCGCAAGGTCCGTATATCTACGTACAGATTAGTAAGACGGTACCTCTCCGCAACGGAAACTACGAGAACCAATATCACTACGCAGGCGGCGCGGTTGGGTTGACCGACGTTTCAGTGAACAGCCCTGCCACCTATATAGAGTCGGGACCTAGCGACAACCTTGAAAACAGCCGCAACTATCATAGCTATGCGAATAGCTCAATACGGAACAGTCAATTCGTAGACCTCAGCGTATATCTTCAGCCTAGTCATTACTACATTTACTACTCGCAATATACCCCTAACCCCCCAACCAACTTCTGGACTGCTTCCGACTGTGATCCTGTGTGTAAAACCCTAAAGGTTTATGACTTGGGCGCCACCACCAGCTTGCCCGAGGTAGCCTCGGTTGGGGAGGCTAGCCCTTACGCAGAGAATCTAGGCAACACCACAACAAGGGATACACTCATGACCCGCGTAAGCGACCCCAACAACACTCACCCATGGTGCTACGACCTTCCCCTAATCTTCAACACTGCGGGTGCGCTCTTCGACAATTGCAGCGGCTCCCCCGACTACTACTGGAACATAAAATGGACCCACGACTAATAGTGGCATATGCTCACAACTCGAACAAAGGAGGATGTAGATGAAGTCAAAGATTAACTCAAGGTATAGCCGCTGCTTGCTGCTAATTAGCGCGTTGCTATGTGCGCTGTTCGCCTTGGCGGCCTGTGACACAGGCACCCAAACGGGCGCATCCAATGCGGCGGTGCAGAACAACGGCTCTGGAGCGGCGGTCATCAGTCTACCAACACCGCTAGCAACAGTGCCGGTACCCCGACCAACTCCACACACAGCTGCCCGCAAACCACTAGGCAATGCTTCGCCAGAGGAAGTAGGTCGCGCTGCTATCGCCACTACATACGCAGATAAGCGCGTTCTTAGTAGCACGCCACAGGTAGTGCTG
>JBBRMT010000168.1:0-10031 GCA_038230695.1 Chloroflexia bacterium | reverse complement strand
TGCTTGCCCTTGTTCAGCAGCGTAACCTTCGCGCCCATCTGCGCGACACTGGCGGCAACCTCCACCCCGATGAAGCCCGCACCGATGATGACCACCCGCTGGCCCGCGCTGATCTGTTGCTTGAGGCGACGGCTGTCGTCTAGGGTGCGTAGGTAATGCACGCCTGGTAGGTCGCCGCCGGGCGCATCCAGCTTGCGCGAACCGCTGCCTGTCGCCAGCAGCAGCTTGTCATAGTGGAGTACGCTGCTATCATCGAGACGCACTGTCTTCGCCGCCGTATCCATGGTCACTGCCTCGCGGCCAGTCAGCGTCTGCACCCCGTTCTGCTTATAGAAATCCGCGTCGTGGACGTAGACATCTGCCTGCGGGGTCTCGCCGCGCAGGAAGTCTTTGGATAGCGGCGGGCGATGATAAGGCAACTCCGCCTCCCATGCCACGATGATAATGCTGCCATCCTTATCCAACTCGCGGATACCCTCGACTGCCGAGGCCGCTGCCAGCCCACCGCCGACGATTACATACTTTGCGTTTTGTTCAGCCATTTTGCACCTCCTGACATTGATTATAAGCCCACGATTGTCGGCGCGTCAAGTGAGGCGGGCAAAAAACGGAAAGGCCCCGAACAGTCCTTGCGGAGCATCCGAAGCCTTTCTCTTACGAGCAGCATTGCTGCTGTCGTGAGACTATCTTATCACCGTTTCCCGATCCCGTCAAGGGGGTTATCCACAATTTTGCAGGCGATTTTACGAAATTGCCGCCTACACCTTCAACTAAGCCCCCAGCGGGGGTTGGGGGAGAAATCTCGCCCAGCGCTAATGCTGAAGTAAGCAGGATTGCCGTTTAAGTGCTTACCATAGTATCATCGCGCTTCAAGATTTCTCCCCCAACCCCCGCTGGGGGCTTAGTTAATCAAGCTGTTAGGTTAATGGCTACGTTTAGCCATTGCTGCCCGGGGTAGGCGTAGTTGCGGGATTGCTGCTCTTCAGCCCCTTGTGCGCGTGATGGCCGAGACCCAGCCCTTTCTTGGTGAAGTCGGCGTTCTGGATGCGCTGGATGACCTTGTCTTCCTGCGCCTGGGTTATCGTACCAGCCTTCACCGCTGCATCGAGCGTGGGCTTGACCGTGTTGACGATGGTGGTCTTGAGGTCGGCCACGCTGATGTTCTTGCTCTGGGCAATCTGGGCCAGGGTCTGGCCGCTCTTCAGGTCGCTCTTAAGTTGGTCAACGCTGATGCCCAGCTTGTTGGCTACCGCAGTGGTAACTTGCTGCTCTACACCTTTGAGCGCGGCGTTGGGCTTGTGCGTTTTGGCGTGATGCTTCGCGCCGAGACCAGCGAAGCTATATACACCCTTCTGAGCCATCGCATCAATGCGGGTGGCGAGCTTGTTGGCCTGCGCCTGGGTCAGCTTGCCATCCTTGACTGCCTGGGCGATAGTGTCCTTCTGAGCCTGCACCATGCTCTGGGTCAGCTTGTCCTTGCTTACACCGAGACTGGTGGACAGGTTCTGCAGGTAGAGGTTGTAGTATTGCCCCTTGGTGGTTGACGCGGCGGTGGCGGTGCCAGGGGTCGTGGTCGCGTTTGCGGGGGCGTTCTGAGTCGTGGTTGTGCTGTTGCCGGTGGTCTGCGCCGCGCTGATCACTACCAGCGAGCCGAGCAGAATGAAGGCGGCGATTGCGCCGAGGAAGATTGTGCGTTTCGAGTTGTTCACTTCTTTGGTCTCCTTTGTGTGTTGATGTTTAGGTTGTTGCGCCGAAGGCGTTACAGTTATATTATCATCTATCCACATTAGAGCCACATTGGAGTGGAGTAAAACCTGTGTAAACTATTTATGCGGCAATTAGCCAACTGCGGTACCCTGTACATCCAACTCGTCGGCCTTGATCTGCGCCCCAGGCCTGAGTCCTGCGCTGGGGGTAGTGAGGTGTTCGAGTAGGCGGAAGAGCAGGTCAACGCTGATCGAGAGCAGCGCGATCATCATCGCGCCCGCCAGGATCTTGTCGTTGTTGCGTTCGCCCACCCCGTTGAGCAGCAGTTGACCGAGGCCGCCCGCGCCGATCCAGGCAGCAATCGTGCCGATGCCTATAATCAGCAGCGCGGCGATGCGTATACCCGCGATGATGATGGGCAACGCCAGCGGCAATTCCACCTGGGTCAATCGCTGCCAGCTACTCATGCCCATGCCACGTGCCGCTTCCTTGATCGCCGGGTCAATCTGATCGAAACCGAGCGCCACATTGCGTACCAGGCTCAGTTGCGAGTAGGCGACCAGCACGCTGATGGCGGGCAGGAAGCCGAGGCCGAGGAATGGCACCATGATGGCGAACAAGGCCAGGCTGGGCATGGTGTATATGATACCCAGCACCGCGAGAATGGGGGTGGAAAGCGGCTTGATCCGGCTGATTAGCAGGCCGAGCGGCAGCGCGATGATGATGGCGATAACCAGCGAGTAGGCGGTAAGCTGCAAGTGCTGATACAGACGCTGGCTCACCTCATCAAAGTTGTTGAAGATATAGCCCACGCGGCCTCCCTCACCATGCCTCTCCCAGAGAGCTTATCGTTACCCACAAATAAAAGTCCAATATAACGAGGCGGCAAGAAAGCACGCCGTGTGCCGAGTTACTGGGGGTTGGGGGCGCAGCCCTTGCTTGCCGCACTACTCCAGCTTGGATTCAATACTCAGGTCGCCCCACATCAAGGATAGAAAACCATCACCTTCCGATGTTTGCGCCACACATTGCCTACATTGTAGCACTAGCGCATTCGACCAGCGTTGTATGCGCCCAACCGATCGGAGCTACGCTCCCAGCCTTCGGTAACTTGGGGAGCGGCGGAGTATACCCCTCCCCTGCTGCCCTTCACCATTTGCGGGTAAGGATTAGCCCGCCGCAAGGGGTTCATCGTGGTGGTCGCTGGTTAGCTGGCGCAACGCCGCCAACGTCACCTGACCGCGTGGGTTGCCATCCTCGTCAACGACCCGCAGCGCGTCGCTGCCGCTAGCCATAATCAGGCCGAGCGCGTGGCGCAGGTCGTCGTCAATGCCGATGCTGAGGTTATGATTGGTCGCTGCCTGGCTGGTGAGCGGCTCCAGCAAATCCTTCACCGCTAGCAGGCTGAGGCGGCGCAGCACATCCTCTGCGCCCACTAGCTGGCTGACGAACTGGTTGGCGGGGTGGGTGAGGATGTTGAGCGGAGTGTCGTACTGCACCACTTCGCCATTCTGCATAATCACGATCTCATCGGCCAGGCGCAACGCCTCCTCGACATCGTGGGTGACGAACAGGATGGTTTTGCGTACCGTATGCTGGATGCGCAGCAGTTCGTCTTGCAGGCGGGTGCGGGTGATGCTGTCAATCGCGGCGAAAGGCTCGTCCATCAGCAGGGTAGCAGGGTCGGCAGCCATAGCGCGGGCAATACCCACCCGTTGCTGTTGCCCGCCCGATAGCTGGCGGGGATAGCGGCGGCGATACTCCTGCGGTGGCAGCCCTACCAGCTTGAGCAACTCGTCAATACGGGCATCAATCCTGGCCTTGTCCCAGCCCAGCAGGTTGGGAACAACGGCAATATTCTTCTCCACTCGCATATGGGGAAAGAGACCGACATCCTGAATCACGTAACCAATTTGCCGCCGCAGATCTTCGAGCTTCAAAGCGTAGATCGGCGTACCCTCGATATAAATATAGCCAGAGGTCATCTCGTACAGGCGATTGACCATCTTCATCAGCGTGGTTTTGCCGCAACCGGAGGGGCCAAGCAGGATTACCAGGTGGCCGCGCTTGACGCTGAGGCTGACATGGTTGACTGCCGGGCGGGCCGCGCCAGGGAACTCCTTGACTACATCCTCGAACACAATTGCCGCATCATCGGCAACCTTTGGTTCAACCTTTGCCTGCTCCGCTATCTGTGCCGCCATAGGTGTACCTCAATTCCACTTCTCTGCAAATGAGAAAGGTTAGGTGAGGGTGGATCCCAACTTACGTGCCAGCTGATTGTAAAGTAAGATTCACCCTCATCCAAACCTTCTCCCTGGAAGGAAGAAGGCTTTTTGCTGAGAATTGGCTACTTGCTAATCAGCCCTTGCGCTAGCATCCAATCGTGGGCCACCTGCTTGTAATCCTTCTTGCTGATGTCCACGGCGGCGTTCAGCTTGGTGATCTCAGCATTGGTGATCTTGGCATCAACGGCGTTGAGCAGCGCGGGAATGCTGGGGTAGGCGGCGATGATGTCGTCGCGCACGATGGGGGCGACCGGGTAAGGCGGGTAGAAACTCTTGTCGTCGGTGAGGACGAGCAGATTGTTGGCGGCGATCGCACCCTCGGTGCTGTAGGCAATAACCGCATCGCCCTGGCCCTGCTTCAGCGCGTCGTACTTGATCGAGTTGTCAACGTCAACCACCTTCTTGAACTGGAAGCCACCGTAAGCCTTCTGCAAGCCGGGCAGGCCGTCGGCGCGGTTGTCGAACTCGGCGGTGGAGATAAGGGTGAGGTTGGGAGCCTTGGCCGCCAGATCGCTGAGGGTCTTGATGTTGTTCGCCGCCGCCTTGTCCATCGGCATAGCGATGGCCTGGGTGTCGTTCATCGGAGCGGGGGTTAGCACGGTGAGCTTGAACATACTCTCATAGTCCGCCTTAACCCTGGCGTACACCTTGTCAGCGTTGTGCCAGTCGGGGCTGGAGGTGAGGTCAACGTTAAGCACGACACCGAGGCTGGTGCCAGTGTACTCCGGGTAAAGGCTGATGTCACCCTTGACGATGGCGGCCTGCGCGATGCTGGTCGCGCCCAGGTTCATCTTGCTGAAGTCAACCGGGATGCCCGCGTTCTGCAAGGCAAGGCCGTACATCTGCCCAATGATGTATTCCTCGGTGAAGTTCTTGCTGCTGATGAATACCGTGGGCTTGTTGCCAGAGGAGGCAGCGGGGGTGTTGCTGGCAGTGCTGGTCATCGTCATGGTGGAGGTCATCATCGTCATGGGGGTGTTGCTGGTGGTGCTGGTCATCGCCATGGTGGGGGTCATTACCCCTGATGCGGCGGTAGTTGGGGTGTTGCTGGCGGCGGTAGTTGGAACGCTGACCGGGGTAGCGGTGGGTGAACCACTGTCACAAGCGCCGAGTAGGGGGATGGCAACCGCTGCCAACAGCAGGAGGGCATACATTCTTCGCTTCACGGTGGAGAATCCTTTCATGTTCCTTTTGAACAAACTACTGATAACGGAACGAACGTTGCACCGCACTGAGCAGCAGCTCGGCGGTGAAGGCCAGTATTGCTACTGGTATTGCCCCGACCAGTAGCAGGTCATAGCGGCTTAGGGGTAGACCCGCAAAGATGAAGTAGCCGAGGCCGCCGATGCCGATCAGATAGGCAATGGTGGCGCTGGCGATCACCTCGACCGCAGCGGTACGAATGCCCGCGATGATCACGGGCAGGGCAAGTGGGAGTTCGACGCGGGCGAGCAACTGCGTGGGCGACATTCCCATGCCGCGCCCGGCCTCGATGGCCGCCGGGTTGAGGCCGCGCATTCCTGCGTCGGTATTGATAATGATGGGCGGAGCCGCCAGCACGACGAGCGCAACCAGGGCGGTCGGTTCGCCAAAGCCGAGGGTTGGCACCAGCAAAAACAAAATGGCGATGCTAGGGATGACCCTGGCAACGCCAACGAGGTTAATGATATAGCGGGCCGCCTGCGGGTGGCGGCTGATCCAGATACCCAGCGGCAGACAAATGACGATGGCGATCGCCAGCGCAGTCAAACTGATACGCAGGTGCGTCCCCACTGCCTCCCAGAAACGGCTCTGGTTATGCTGTATGTAATCGTAGGCCTTACTGAGTAGCTCGATCATCAGCGCCTGCCTCATACTGCTCTACAGCGGGAGAAACACCAGCCGCTATTCGTAATTACGACTAAATAGCAGCCTCTGGATGTATCCTACATTATACAATTATAGAGTAGATTAGTCAAGCGATCAGCAAGAATCGGGGCGAACAATTGTTCGCCCTGTGCCAATCTATCGCCCCATCCGCCGCCGCACCTCAGCATCAATCTCGCGCTGGCGGTCAACTTCGCTTTGTCGCGCCCAACCGCCGTAGACCGACATATAGTGGGAGAACAGGCCGATGCCCCAGCCGAACGCCGCCCAGATCGGCCAGAAGTAGATAAAGCCGCCAGAGGCAATCGAGGTTACCAGCCAGATGACCACTAGCAGGCTAATAACGAAGATATAGCTGGTCAGGTGTTGGCGAAATGCCTGCCTATCCTTCACCGTTTTGGCCGCCTCGGCACGGACGCGGTCAATGTCAACCTGGGTGTAGGGCAACGGCGCTTGTGGTAGCTGGTAGGGCTGTATCGGCCCGCCGGGCGAGGGTGGCAGCGGCTGCGGCGCAATGCCGCCAGGGTAGGGCTTCACCTGCGTGCCATACGCTTCCTTGCTTTGTTCAGCGTAGCCAATCGGCTGATTAGGGTTGTAGCCGCCGATGCTCGACTCCGGCAGATGCTGGGTCTGGTCGGGCGGCAGTTGCCCGCCTCCAGAGTTGTAATTATAGTTATTATTGTCCATCCGCTCCACCCCCCTAACATTCTGTATTCTATATTCTACGATCTACATTCTACATTCCTCACCAGCGGTCGCGGTTGCGCCAGCGCCTACCGTATCTACCATATCGCCCATAGCGCCCCATCCGCCCAAAAGCGAACAGCGGCCAGAAGATGAAGATAGGCCAGAAGCCATAAATCGGCCAGAACCCCCACAGGCCACCTGACGAGAAGATTGATATCACTACGATGCCGATGATCAGCCAGATGAACCAGGGTGCGGCAGGCCGAGTGGAAGGCGACTGCGGCGGCAACGGCTGGCCGTTGTACTGCTGGTCGGCAGGCACATAGCCTCGATAGGTTTGCTGGTCGGATAGCGGCGTGTTCTGCTGCATTGGGGTCATCTGCTGATCGCCCTGATAGATGGTCACTGGCGCGTAGGGTGTGGGCTTAACGCTGTAATCGGGCGTGGATGGAGTGCTATAGCCCTGCATCGGCGGGTTGGGGTAGCTCTGCACTGGCGTGCTGGGGTAGCCCGCTACGGGAGGGTTAGAGTAGCTGGGGGTGGGCGGATACCCTGGCACGTTCTGCGCTGCCTGCGCGTAAGGGTGCTGCGGCGGTGGCATCGGCAGCGGCGGCGCGGGCGGGAAGGCTCCCGGTCCGGTATACTGCTGCACCGGCGTGCCGTAATCCTCGTCGCGGTCGGGCTGCCACGCGCTGTCCCATTGCAAACTGCGGGTGGCATCGGCATCGGCGTTGCTGCTGGCGCTGGTATCACCAGCGGCGTTGCTTCGCGCCACGTTCTGGTTATTGCTATCATAATTAGGATTGCTCATCCGTGTTGCCTCCTTTCGTGATATTACTGCCTGATATTACCTTTGTGTAGATTATACCATAATCGGTGTGGCTGGTGTATTAGACTTTGGTATGAGACAGGTTGCTGCATAATTACTCGCTCCGATTGGCCGCGCTTATCGCCTTGGTTAGCCACAGGACCGCTAGCCTGGCGAAGATAAAGATGTAAAGTCCAGCCTGATGAAAGAGTATGATACAGACGATCAGGCCAATGGCGGTGAGTAGCCACGCCCAGGCGGGTGTTCCCTGGCGGTTAACAGGTGGGGTGAACCCCTGCCCCATCGGTTGCGCGGCCTGGATGATCGCGGGCGGGGTTTGCGCGTCGGTGTGATACTCCTCAATCTGTACACTCTGGCTTGAGGTGGGGTTCATCGGTTCACCGCGCTGCCAGACATCGGTCGGCTCGACCACGCGGGCTTGCTGCTTGCGAACAGCCTGCTCACGCTGCAGTTGCCCGCTATAGTCGGGATCGAAATCGGGTTGCCAGGTGCCGTCGCCCTGCGCTTCAGGGTTATTAGGTGGGGGCATATTAGAATACCCCATTCAACTTGCATAGGATAGTGATAAAGACCCCCGCGAAGATGGCGAGCGTAATCAGCAACGCGACCAGCCGCGAACCTATGTAAGCGGCGCTAGAGCCGCTGCCGCGTCCGCCGCGCAGGCCGCCACTCATGCCCAGCAGGGGGAATATGATTATGAACCACCAGATGCTAGTGTAATAGGCAAGCGCACCGCCCGCCGCCAGGGTAAGCAGCAGCGACACGCCGAGCACAATCGCGTTGAACGGCGAAGCCGCCGCGCGGCTGTACTGCGGCAACGGATAGCCCACCTGCCCGCCAATGGCGGCGGGTGGGAGATAGGGGTTGCCGGATGGCTGATAGTTCGCCTGCGGCGAGTAGGGGTTTGGCGGGGGCGGATAGTTGGGCGGCAGCGAATAGTCAACCTGCCCGCCATTGCGCTGCAGTTGCAGGTAATAATCCTCGTTGTCATTGCTGGTGCGGTTCATTCGGCTGCCCCTTTGTAATTGCAAGATTGCGGCGTTTGCTTCTCTTATTATACTACGTTGGTGGGCGCTGGCAAGTTGCAACAATCGCACTGGCCTGCGCTCGGCCCGTTGGCTTACCCTTAGACAGCGTAGCAGGGGCGGCTTGTTTCAAACCTTTGTTATTGACCAGCACTGGCCCATTGACCGTGTTGGGTGAGATAACCGACTGTAAACGAAAGGGCGCACAGTTCGTGCGCCCTTTCGTTGGTATACCTTCTACGCTGCTGGCCTCTACCTTCTACCTACTGGGCGTTGGCGGGCTGGGTGTTTGGCCCGGGACTGTTGGCGCAGTCGTACTTGGTTGGCTGCTGGCCGCTGCTAATCGCATCGCTCAGGTACTCGTAGGTGCATTTGTCCACCCAGATCGGTGCGCCCGCCGCGCCCATGAAGCTGATGTAGCCGCCCAACTGACTGCTGGTGTCGTCAATCGCATAGTAGTGGGGGGTTTGCACCGCACTGGGCTTGTTCAGCCAGAAACCATCGCTGTCAATAATCCAGCCATTGCGCGGCGGGTTGATGCCGAAGTTGTAGTCGTCGAGCAGACCGAAGGTGTGGCCGATCTCGTGTGCTGCCACCTGGTAGTTCAGAAAGTGGGGGGTGATCTGCGAGGTGACTATGCCCTTGACGTTCTGCAGCTCCAAACCGAGGGTGTTGGCGCTGTTCATATGCTGGGCGAACCAATCGGGCGGCAGCACGCCGACCACCGCATTAGCATCCGGCGCATAACGCCGCCCCGCTACCCCGATACCAGCGTACATCGCGCTAATTGCGGTCCAGTTGATCTGGCCGTTGGCATCGGCCACCGTCTCCTCGAAAGGACGGAGCATATAAGGCACGATGGTGTAGTTGCACGATACATTGTCGGGCGGCACGGGGTAGACGGCCTTCATGAAGGCGCAAGATGCGCTGCTCATCTGCGGGATGGCGTTGTTATAATCATAGTTGGGGTTGTTACGCATTTCGGTGGTCCAATCCACCGGCAGGAAGAAGACATTGAGTTTGGCGTTGACCGTGATTACGCTACGCTGCACGCTGTCGCGCCCGTCGCTGATGGTGAAGGTCTTGCCGCTTGCGCCCGCGATGGGCCGCCCCAGCGTCACCACCGTCGCGCCAGTTTCGTCCTGAGTATTGCCGCTGCACTGCCCGCCCAGGAACAGTGTGGTGCAGCTAACGCCGTTGACGCTAATGGTAACTTTGCCGCCACCAACTACGCGGGCAACAGTATCCTTGCCCACGATCAGGTTCTCATCGGCCAACGCCTGGATCACTTCAAAGTTGCGGTTGGTCTGGTTAGTAGGAGCCAGTGTTTTGTTAGTAGCGGTTTGGACCGTGTTAGTTACTTGCGTCTGTACGTTGCAGCTACTGAGCAGCACTGCCAACACGCCTACTAGCAAGCCGGTTTGCATCACAACTCTGCGTTTGTTCATGGTTTTGTCTCCTCCAGTGGTGGATACATCTCGCTGTACTCCCCCACCCAGCCTCCCCAAAGGGGGAGGCTTTAGTCAGATTACTGAAGATGCTCGGAGTATTGCACCTTTATATCCTCGACCACAGTGCCGGTGGCTGTTCCAGCGGGCGGGTTGGGATCCTCGACCATCAGGATATAGT
>JBBRMT010000167.1:0-10128 GCA_038230695.1 Chloroflexia bacterium | reverse complement strand
GGCAGCATCAGCAGCCAGTCGCGCCGTCGGTTCATCAGCAGCGAATAGCCATCACGCCGGTAGGTCAGCGCATCCACGGTCAGGATGTAGCCAAACCAGACCAAGCCAAACCAGTAATCGGATAGGGGTCGCCAATGCACGTAAGTTAGGGTCTGCCCCAATACAATCAGCGCCAAGCCCAGCCAGCCGTAAGCCTTGAACTGCGCCTGCGCCGCATAAGTAGTCAGTTTCGCCATCTTGTAAAACTCCCCTCCCACCGGGAGGGGCGGGGGTGGGTAATTGCCACCGCCCCTACTTTACCGGCGTTTCAGTAATATGTGCATTGATTATGCCAGGATGCTTTGGCATCAACTATGCTATAATATCCAGACCCCAACTTTGCAGGAGGACAATCATGACCGATTTGAATTACTTCGTGTTGCCCGACGATGGGTTGACCCCGGTGCTGGACCTGATCAACCAGACGCAGCATGCCCTCGACATCTATATCTTCAAGATGGAGAACGAGGAGATTGAGCAGGCGCTGGATGAGGCGGTCAAGCGCGGCGTAGTGGTACGAGCGATACTGGACAAGACCTCGGACACCTCGGCAGCGGCTTACCAGCGGCTGACCCAGGCAGGTCTGGCAGTCAAGTGGGGGCCAGCCTACTTCCCCAGAAGCCATGCCAAGTGCTTCGTTGCTGACAACTCCCTGGCCGCCATCTTTACCCTGAACTATGTCGCTGACTGGAATGTTACCCGCGACTACGGCATGACCACCCATGACCAGGCGGTGATCGCTGCGCTAAACACCACCTTCAGCGCCGACTGGCAGCAGCAGCAGGGCCAGCCATCCGCCGCGCAGCAGCAGCCGCTGATTATCAGCCCCGGCGACAGCCGCGCCGCCATCCTCGACTTTATCCATGCGGCCAGGCGTAGCCTGCTGATCGAACACGAGCAGTTCAGCGACCCCCAGGTAATCAACGCGCTGGCGGTACGCGCTAATGCGGGTGTAACCGTGCGAATGGTGTTGAGCGAACAGAAGAGCCGCGATGGCGCGACTCAGTTGAGCCGCCTTGCCTCCAGCGTGCAGGCAGTATTTCCTAAGTCGCTGAAGATCCATGCCAAGATGATGGTGCGCGATGATACAGATATGCTGCTGGGTAGCACCAACTTGATCGCTCAGAGCCTGGATGAGCGCCGCGAGGTCAGCGTCATCGTCACCGACCCTGATGCGGTTAGCCGCACCCTTGTCACCTTCAATGCCGATTTCGCGCTGGGCAGCAGGGAGCAGTAAGTCGCGCCAGGGCGAACAATGGTTCGCCCCTACGATAATACGGCATCGCCCCGCGCAATCATCATTTTGTGGCAAGCGTTCAGCGTGGTAAGTTGTGACAACCCCCAACCCTTGCAACGCTTGCTCCGCCTCCGCCTTCAGTATGGTATCCGCGCTCAATTCAATCGCCTTAGCGTAGTCGCGGCTAGCTTTCAGCCGGTCGCCTTGTCGCCGATAGAGGTTAGCGCGGTTGAAGTAGGCGCTGGCGAAGCCGGGGTCAGCGTGGATCGCCCGATTGTAGTCGGCCATTGCCTCGCCATATTGCTTCCGGGCATAACTGATGTTGCCGCGTCGGTTATAAGCAGGTGCAGCCATGCTTTGGTCGTAGTGAATGGCGCGACCGTAGTCGGCAAATGCCCCCTTGTAATAGCAGAGCTGATCGTAGGCGCTGCCACGCTGGTAGTAAGCAGGAGCAAAGTTGGGATCTAGTTCGATGACTAGATTGTACTCGATGATCGCCGCCACGCATTGACCGCGCATGAAGTAGACATTGCCGCGCCCATAGTAAGCGCCGCTGTAATCTGGCTGGATGCAGATGGCGCGGTTGTAATCCTCCATAGCAAGGTTGTACCTTCGCCTTGCATAATAGGCATCTCCGCGCTTGCAGTAGGCAATCACCATCCCACCGCCATTGATTGCCCTGGTGTATCCCGTCAGCGCCTGCCGATAATCGCCCATCGCATAATAAGCATCGCCCAGCCACATCGAGACGGCCTCCACTGCTTTTTGCGGTAGCTGGCCGCCGGGATGCAGTTCAGCGACCGCCTCACTGATACTGATTACTTGCGGCCAGATAGTAGCGATGGCCGCATCGTACATCGTGCTAATCAAGCTCTTGAGCTGCACATTGTGCCATTGCCGCCGTTCGCTGGGATGCGGGCCGGTTGGCGGTGGCGGAAGCGCATCCTGCGCGATGGCCCACTCACGCCAGGTGGGTAGTCGGCTGCCAGGATGCTGGGGGCAACTTCATGCAGACTTTCGAGCAGCGCGGTGCGCGACTGGCGCATCCGGCTGTAGCTAACCAGTGACTTTGTATGACCCTCGACACCTTTGCCAGTTAGTCGCGCTGCATCCAGATCGTGGCAAGCCGGGGCGTGGCCTGCAAGATGCCTGCAAAGCATCCGTAGGTCCTCGTCGTCGAGGTTGGTGGCTAGCCGATGATGTAGCGCCTCATCGTCCATGTAGCCATTGTATCAACTACCATCAGTTGGCGCAATAGCTGCGGCTCGGCCTCTGGAAGTATTACAAATGTAGTTTAGAATCCGGTGGGGCGATCGTCGTTGCCGACCGGCGGCTCGCGCTTGTCCGCGCCAGGGATGTCGGTAATGTCGGTGCGAAGCGTCCAGCGCACGAACAGGCCGAGCATCACGCTGGCGACTATCCCCAGGCCACTCAGCCACATCACCAGTTCGCCGAAGCCGGGCCAGCCACCCACGCCATCGCCTAGCAGCCCTGCCAATAGCCTTACCAGCAGCGCGTCGGCGAAGGCGATGGCGAAGAAGCTGGCAATAGTAAGTAGGCCCATCGTGCGTAGCCGTCGGCGGGTGCGATACCAGTAGGCGAAACCCTCGCCCACCACCAGCAACACTGCCACAATCATGATAATCGTCGCGTTAGTCATTTACCCTGCTCACCTTCCAGCCGCTGCTTTGCCAGCAGCAGCGCCGCCACTGCGCCCAAACTGGGAAACAACTCGCCGCGCATCGTGGCAGCCACCGCCTCGTCGAAGGGCATCAGGCAAACCTCAATCTGTTCGCTGCTGTCGAAGTGCTGCACGCCGGTGTCGCTCAGGTCGCGGGCAAGGTAGAAATAGGCGTAGTCGGCCACAAATGCGTCCGATACTATATACCGCCCCAGCGACTCGATGGTTCGCGCCCGCCAGCCAGTTTCCTCCTCAAGCTCCCGCGCCGCCGCCGCCGCTGCATCTTCGCCGGGGTCAATAATACCCGCTGGCAGCGCCCACACTACCTCGCCGATGGCGTGTTTATATTCACGGATTAGCAGCAATTGCCCATCGTCGGTCACTGGCACGATCAGGGCAAAATCCTTCTTGCGTACCGTATAGTAATCGCGCAGCACCGCGCCCGTGCCGGTCAGCACATCGTCGGCCCGCACCTGCAGCCACTCGTCATCCACCGGCAGCCGTCGCGCAAGTATCTGCCATTTCTTGATCGCGCTCACTGGCCTGCCTCTGTCTCAGTCCTCAGTCCTCGACCCCCACTCCTGAAAGAGTCCTGCCACGCTACCGCCAGCGGAATGCCCTCGGCCAGCGTTACATTTGGCGCGTAGTCGAGCAGCCGCCGCGCCTTACTGATGTTGGCGATATAGCGGGTCACTTCGCCAACCAGGGTGGGGCCAATTTGCATATCCGGCTCCAGGTTCAGGGTGCGGCCAATGATCTGCACCAGTTCGACCAGCGTGTGGCCCCGGCCATAAGCCAGGTTCATGGTTTCGTTCTTTACCCGCCCCTCAGCCAGCGCAACGATGCCCGCCATCACCCCCGCCACACAGTCGTCAACATAGGTGAAGTCGAGCAGCTTGTCGCGGCCATAGACTACCACCGGCTCACCGTTGCGGACCTTACGAATAAACAGGGGGATGACCCGCTCCATCCGTTCGATGTCGTCGTCGTAGCGGCCGTAGACATTGCTGAAGCGGAACACGATATAGGGTAGGCCGTAGCAGCGCGAGTAGGCGTAGACGAACGCCTCGCCCGCCAGCTTTGAGGCAGAGTAAGGGCTGGCAGCGGTCATGAAGTTCGCTAGTTCCTCGCTCACGTTATCCAGCGGCTGGGGCAGGTTGCCATAAGTCTCGCGGCTGCTGCCGAACACGATCGGCAGGCGCTGGGTGCGACAGTATTCCAGCACGTTGAAGGCCATTGTCACGTTCTCCAGCGCCCGATGCGGCTGGCTCACCAGCTCATGCACCTTGGCGTGGGCCGCCATATGCACCACCACATCAGGCTCGGGCCAGGCTAGAGCCATCCCCGCCGCCGTGCTGGTCAGCAGGTCTTGCACCACATACTCGAACCCGTCGCTCCAGGTGTTGGCCCGCTTATCCACACCGAACACCTCGTGACCCGCCGCCTGCAAGCGCAGGGCAAGGTTGGTGCCAATCTGTCCGCTAGAGCCGGTAATTAGAACGCGCAAAGAAGTCTCCTCTATTAGCGCAGCGTAACGTAATGCGGCAGCGGGTCAGTGGGCGAGGAGATCAGGGGCAGGGCATAGGTGGCGAAGGCGGGAGTTACGCCGTTGCCCGCCGCGTTGATGTACTCGGAGGGCAGGACGCGCTCCTGAGCGGCGATGTTCGCCAGATCAGTCAGGCCAGCGGAGCAGGCGTAGTGTTCGCCGTTGCCCTCGCGTAGCAGCGTGACCATCTGCCCGCGTGCGCCCGCCAGCGCCGCTGTTACCGCCGCTGCACCCGCCATCTCAGCCTCGGCGAGATCGCGCTGGCTGGCATAGGCCATCGCCGTCTTCTGGGTCGAGCCGGGTTGATCGAAGCGGGTACGCACTCCCAGCCGCTGCTCCACCAGCGACTTTAGGTACTGGCCCAACCCCTCCACGTAGCGATGGCCGAAAGCATCGGTGAACCCGCCGCCGCTTGCCCCGATAGTCTGGCCTGTCGCATCCAGCACCGTCTCAGCCACCACCGCGACAGCATAGCCATTTCGCTTGATGCACCCTTCTAGATCGGCAAGAAAGCAGCCCTCATCGAAGGTGCGCTCCGGCAGATAGATAAGGTGGGGGCCACGCCGCTCGTCGGTTCGCAGCAACGCCGCCGCGCCCGCCAGCCAACCGCTGTTGCGCCCCTTCACGATAAGGAGGCGCACCGGCTCTACTGTTCGCATCGCCCAGGCATCGAGGTCGAGATCCTGGCTGATGATTGCCAGTTGCCGCGCTGCGCTGCCATAACCGGGGCAGTGATCGGTAACTGGCAGGTCGTTGTCAATCGTCTTCGGCACGCTGACAACGCGCAGATCGTAGCCCTCGCCATCGGCCAGTTGCTGCAAGTGGTGAGCAGTGACCGCCGAGTCGTTGCCGCCGATGTAGAAGAAATAGCGCACATTCTGGGCGATCAGGTTGTCCAGCGCAATCCTTTCATCAGCCGCTTTCACCTTGTAGCGGCACGAGCCGAGCGCGGGGCCAGGGGTGTCGCGCAGACCGTCGAGTGTAGCGGCGGCCACATTGCCAAAGTCGAGCCACGGTTGCTCCACCTGCCCCAGCACACCCATAATCCCATACCACGCGCCGTATACCTTCGCTATATCTGGCGCAGCCAGCGCCGCCTGCACTACCCCCACCAGGCTGCGATTGATTGCCACAGTGCCGCCGCCCGATTGAGCGACCAGCGCATTGCCGCTTATCTCTGCCAAGCTCCGTTCCCCATTCCTTGTTACCAATATTGCGTTGCAGCATAGTTTAGCATGGCACAGCCCTCAGCGTCAAACCGTGTGGCACGTTTGTGCCTGTCAACCTTACCAAAACCTTACCAATTGCCGATAAACTGCCCAACCTTACCAATTCATTACCGACTCTTTACCAATACCTTACCAAAACAGCGAAAATAGCCCTCAAAGAAGCATAACAAAATATTGCTTTATACGTAAAATATTGTTAGAATTAACGGGACTTAGGTACTAGGTAGTCATGGTACTTATTTCCTACCTGGACAATGAGGCAAACGTTTCAACCGAACAAAAAGGAGATTACAACGTGTTTATGAACTCTAACCACAGCGGGCTGCTCACGAGAGTGTCCATCCTGATTCTGCTAACCGCTCAACTGCTGGGCGGCATCTTCCTGACTGCGCCTACAGCTAGCGGCCAATCTGCGTCACAAGTTACTCCCCAGAGTGGCAGCGCGGCGGTCGCAGGCGGCAAGGGCGCAGCTACAACCGGCAGCGGCAACAAAGGCAGCGGTGGCAGCCAGGGTGGGGGAGATACCTCCGGCCACAAGGGCGGCAGCGGCGGCGTATCCGGCGGCGCAAAGGGCAATGGGGTCAAGCAAGGCTCCAAAAGGCCATTTACCGGCTCGATCTACCTCTCGCCGAACCCTGCTCCTCCCCAGTGCATCTACAACGACGGCTCACAAATCGAACACTTTTCCTGGATTATCAACTTCGATACAACCGGCACCCACTATAATTACTTCATAACCGATCCAAACAACCATACCGTCTACGGCCCGATTGTCGAGCAGATAGGCAGCCACTATCCCGGCCAATATAGCCCGGTTAGCGGCTCTGACCAATGGACCCCTGCAGCGGGTGCGCCCGTGGGTAGCTACTACATTACCCTCGATTACTACTCGATGGAGGGCGGCAGTCTGTATGAAGCTGAGGCTATAGAGGAGTTCATGGTCTGCGCTGCGCCGACCCCAACCCCTACCAACACGCCAACCAACACTCCGACAGACACGCCAACCAACACTCCGACCGACGCGCCGACGGCAACCAACACCCCAACCAACACTCCGACCAACACGCCAACCGCAACCAACACGCCAACCAACACCCCGACGAATACGCCAACCGCAACTCATACCGCGACGAACACGCCAACCGCAACCAACACGCCAACTAATTCGCCAACTGCGACGCATACGCCGACGAATACGCCAACTGCAACTCATACCCCGACGAATACGCCAACTGCAACTCATACCCCGACGAACACGCCAACCGCAACCAACACCCCGACTAATTCGCCGACTAACACGCCAACTGAAATTGCGACATTTACGCCGACGAATACGGTAACGGCTACGCCAACCAACACCCCGGCCCCGACTCAGACAGTGGGCGGCGCTACCGCTACCACTGCGCCGACGAATACGCCAACTAACACGCCAACCAACACGCCGGTGCTGCCAACTAACACTCCGACCAACACGCCTGCGTCGCCAACTAACACGCCCACTAATACGCCGGTTGCTCCAACCAGCACGCCGACGAATACGCCAACCAGCCACCGCCAGGCAACTCCGACCAACACGCCGGTTGCACCGACCAACACGCCTGTGCCGCCCACCAATACGCCGGTTGCTCCAACCAATACACCAGTGTCGCCAACCAACACACCAATTGCCCCGGTGCAGCCCTCGCCGACCACCCCCAGCTTGCAGGGTGGCCCCACCGATACGCCTATCAATCAAACTGAGGGTCTAGGCGCAACCCCCACCCCATTTGACCAGACTGAGGGGCTAGGCGCACGCAGGCCGCCGAAGCTGCCCACCACTGGCGCTGGCTCTCAGGGTCTATTCAGCGGCGACGCGCTGCTGGCCTTCATCCTGCTCGGCCTCTGCCTAATCTGCATCGGCGCGGTTGTTCTCAACCAGGCCACCCGCCGCAATCGGGCGTAGTAATGTAAAAAGCCCCCAGCGAGGGTTTGTGAGAGAAATCTCGCCTTACCACAAAGTGCCTACCAAGTTAGCACGTAATCCGCGCCAAAGCCTCTCCCAGCCAGGGAGAGGCTTTTGTTGGTTGACAGCAATTCCCCACAAATGCGATAATGGGGCAGCGGACGCTTTGCCCGCTGCCCCATTACTTAGGAGGAATTGCTTACTTGTCGCACTATACTGCACTTAAAACGAAGATTGAAGAGCGCACCGCCATTGTCGCCGTCCTCGGCCTCGGTTATGTGGGCCTGCCGTTGGCAGTCGAATTCGCCCGCAGCGGCTTCCATGTCATTGGGGTGGATCTTAGCGAGGCCAAGGTCGCCGCCATCAATGCGGGCCAGAGTTACATCAAGGACGTACCAGACGAGACCCTCGCCGCGCTGGTCAAAGAGGGGCGGCTGACCGCCACTAGCGATCCAGCCATGCTGCATAATGCCGATACCATCAGCATTTGTGTACCTACCCCGCTGAACCAGACCCGCGACCCCGATCTGGGCTACGTGATCAGCGCCGCCGACAGCATCGCCGCCAACTTCGTCCCCGGCAAGCTAGTGGTGCTGGAGAGTACCACCTATCCTGGCACCACCGACGAGCTTATTCTGCCCCGCCTAACTGCCCTCGGCTATCAGGTGGGCGAGGATTTCTTTATCGCTACCTCACCGGAGCGGGTAGACCCCGCCAACCAGAACTACAACACTCGCACCATCCCCAAAGTGATTGGCGGCGCGACTCCCGTCTGCACCGAACTGGCTCAGGCGCTATACGCCAGCGCGGTTGATAGCACAGTGCCAGTCTCCAGCACCAAAGCGGCGGAGATGACTAAGCTGCTGGAAAACACCTTTCGCCTGGTCAACATCAGCCTGGTCAATGAGGTGGCGATGATGTGTGACCGGCTGGGCGTGGACGTGTGGGAGGTGATTGCCGCTGCCGCAACCAAGCCGTTCGGCTTCATGGCGCACTACCCCGGCCCCGGCATTGGCGGCCATTGCATCCCGGTTGACCCCATGTATCTCTCCTGGAAAATGAAGATGATTGGCGGGGCAGCTCGCTTCATCGAACTGGCGGGCGAAATCAACGATACCATGCCGCTATACGTGGTCAACAAAGTGGCCGATGCGCTCAACGACCGCCGCCAGTGCCTCAACGGCGCACGCATCCTCATCCTCGGTGTGGCCTACAAGCGCGATATTGACGACCTACGCGAGTCGCCCGCCCTCGCAATCATCCAGTTGCTGCGGACGAAGGGGGCGCAGGTGGATTACAACGACCCCTACATCCCCACCCTGCATCTGGCCGAGCATCAGGTGGGTGCGGCGGAAGCTGAAGCGATCTCCAGTGTCAGTCTCGACCATCTTGCTGATTACGATTGCGTCCTGATCGTCACCGATCATAGCAGCTACAACTGGGATAGCATCGTGGCCGCCAGCAAGCTGGTGGTGGATACCCGCAACGCTACCCGCGCCGTGCGCCAGGGCGCGGGCGACAAGATTGTGCCACTCTGATGCGCCTCGAACGAATCATCACCGTTGTGGTGGTCATCATGCTGGGCCTCGGCCTTACCCTGTTGGTTCAACAAGGCGGCGTGTTGTCGCTGCCAGGCGTGCTGCTGGGGGTGCCGCTGTTTTGGATCATCGTCGCGCTGCTGCTAGTGGTCGCCGCGCTAGGGGTGGAGGGCACGGTTCACGCCCATCCCCATACCCAACTTTGGCCGTTTCCTCGCCTGCATATTGGCAAGCTGACGCTAGAGTTTGCCCCCCGCTACTGGACGCTGCCCGCGCTGCTCACCCTCGGCGCAGCCCTCTTCCTGCCCATCTTTGCCGATTTCGCGGTGGTTGCGCTCATTCTGGTGATTACCGCCGTCGCGCTCACCCTGGTGTTCATCGCCCAGTATCACAGCCTCGACGCACAGGATCAATACTTCGGCATCGCCACGCTCGGCCTCAACCTGATCGCCTACCTGACCGCCTTTGCCCTGTTCGGCTCAATCTACTATGCCAAGCAACGCAGCCTCATTTCCTCGCCAATAGTGTTGGCGGTGACTGCCCTGCTGTCGTATGAAATCTTTACCCGCAGTAGCGGCCTCGGTTACGGCGTGCTTGGCACCGGCGTGGGCCGTTTCGCCCCCGATGCGGCTGCCGCCCTGCGCCGCCGCGCCCTCATCCTCGCCCTCAGTGCGGGCCTGCTGTTGGCGGAAGTTACCTGGGCGCTCAACTACTGGCCGGTCTCCGCGCTGGTGGGGGGGATGTTCCTACTGCTGGGTTTCTACGTCGTGGTCGGGCTGATGTCGCTCTATATCAGCGGCAGCCTCAACGGGAGGGCGGTGGTGGAGTTCACCCTGGTGGGTATCTCCGGCATGGTGATTGTGTTTCTGATCAGCTTCACCAGTCGCTAGCTTCACGTAGGCGTTTGCGATTCGTC
>JBBRMT010000166.1:0-10317 GCA_038230695.1 Chloroflexia bacterium | reverse complement strand
GGGGCGACCAATCGTCGCCTTCACTGCGGCGGGTTCAATGCAGTAGCCCAGGTGGGTGGTGGTAGCGTGCTGGAAGCTCGCCACGATCAGGTCTACAGTATCAACCAGCGTGCCATCGAGGTCGAACAGCACGCCGTTGATTCTGGATTTTGGATTCTGGATTTTAGATTGTGCAGATTGGCTAGCGGGCATAATTACCTTTGCGACGAACATTGATGCGCTGCAATTGGGCGTAAGCGATGCGCTCCTATGTTGAGGTTAGTTGTTTAGGATGAGTGTTGATGCGCTTTACCATTTATTGTCAACGGATGCCCAATAGCCGTGCAACATTAGCCACTACTGCATCCATAATATCCTTCTTCAATCTACCTCTCGCGTTAAGCACCAATCTTTGATTTGCCGTAAAGATAACGTTGGCGCGGACATTGCTAGCTTGAACAAGCCCACCCCACTCGAAGTCAGCCTGGGTAATGGCAGTTGCATAGTTGTCGGCTACCGGCTTGCTGGTAATTTCGCAAACCACAATGTCATCGCCTGCCATGGTTGCCAGCACCAAAGCAGGACGTACCTTAAAATGGCTAAGGTCGCTGAAAGGAAAAGGTAGGTAAACGATATCACCCCGGTTAAACTTCCCCACGCCGCATCGTCCTCTGGGCTGTTCCAATCGTGGGCAAGCACTTCCTCAGTCATTATCATTGTTAGAGGAATGCCCATGTGGGGCTTCTGCTTGACGAGGCTGATCACATGGTCTGCGATAGTGTTTAGCTCGGCCAGCGACAGGCGGCGGATTAGGGCTTCAATCTGCAACACTTTCTGATCCCACTGGTCTGGATCATCGGTGAAATTAGGCTCGTCGGCTTCCTCATAGTCGAAGTCCGCGTTCGACGGAAGTTGTGCTTGGCTAGGTACAGTTGCGGTCATGACAAAGCTCCTAAATCTAGTAATCGTTCATCAGGGCATATGCGCTGCGCCCCTATGTCACGGCTGCTGAGAGACAGCCAATCCGTTTATCCACTGTAACAATCCGTTGGCTAATTCCATCTGTTGGCCGGACGGCTTGCGATAGGCATTGATGCGCCTCACCATTACCCCTCACCCAGCCTCTCCCACAAGGGGAGAGGGGTTTGTTTAGTCCAGATAATCCTTCAGCTTCTTGCTGCGGCTGGGGTGGCGGAGCTTACGTAGGGCTTTGGCTTCGATCTGGCGGATGCGTTCGCGGGTTACGCCAAACTCGCGGCCCACCTCTTCGAGGGTGCGGCTGCGGCCATCATCGAGGCCGAAGCGCAGTTGCAGCACGCGGCGCTCACGCAGGCTGAGGCTGCCAAGTACGTCGTCTACTTGCTCTTTGAGCAACTGGTGGCTGGCGGCATCGGCGGGGGCTAGCGCCTTCTGATCCTCGATGAAGTCTCCCAGGTGGCTGTCCTCTTCCTCACCGATGGGGGTTTCCAGACTGACCGGCTCTTGCGACACCTTGATGATTTCGCGCACCTTCTCTGGCGGCAGGCCCATCTCCTTTGCCACCTCGTCGGAGGTGGGTTCGCGGCCCAGATCCTGGAGCATACGACGTTGGGTGCGGATCAGGCGGTTGATGGTCTCCACCATATGCACAGGTATGCGGATGGTGCGGGCCTGGTCGGCGATGGCGCGAGTGATGGCCTGGCGGATCCACCAGGTAGCGTAGGTGCTGAACTTGTAGCCCTTAGTGTAGCGGAACTTTTCGACGGCGCGGATGAGGCCAATGTTGCCCTCTTGAATGAGGTCGAGCAGCGACATCCCCCGCCCAATGTACTTCTTTGCCACGCTAACCACCAGGCGGAGGTTGGCTTCGGTAAGGTGGCGGCGGGCGGCGTTGGCATCGGCAATAATGTCATCCCAGCGGGTGCGTAGGGGGGCGCGGATGTTGTAGAGGATACGGGCCACATCAGTGTCGCTGGGCCAGATACCCTGCTCGTCAATTACCTGGCGGATCTCGGCAGGCAGCAACTCGAAGATAATCAGTGAACTGCGGAGCGCATCCTCGACCTGTTCGCTGCTACATTGCTGGTTGGCGGCGATATTCTTCAGCACCTGTTGGTCAATCTGGCTGGCGGGTACGACGGCGAGAAGCAACTGACGGCGAGAACGAGGCGGCTGCTCTCCATAATTATCGTTGTAAACCTGCTCCAGCAGGCTCCACTTCTTGCGTAGGGCGTTGTATAGTTCCAGGCATATAGGGTCGGTTTCGCTAATATCGCTGCGCGAACCGTTGGCATGGTCTTGCGGGAGAGTGTGCCGCGTTGGGCTAATGCCGTTGTGTCCGTTCAAATGAACAACACCGTTGCTGCCATTGCTGCCATTGGCACCATTACTGCCGCTGCTGCCATTGAGCAGGCCCTTGCTGGCGCTGCCATTGGCATAGCCCATAAAGGGAGTGCGGCTGCGCTCGGCCAGCCCTAGCCGATTGTTTACCTGGGCCTTCAGTTGCAGCAGATACTCGCCACGCTCCATCCGCTTCGCCAGCGAGACCTCGGCATCGGCGCTGAGGAGCGGGACGCGGCCAATCTCGCGCAGATACATTCGCACCGGGTCATCAATGCTGATACTATCCATTTCCAGACTGAGGTCGGTTTCGTTGCTGCGCTCCGCTTCGATCTCCGCCTCGATTTCATCGGCAATTTGAGCGGCCAGTTCCAGTTCAGTTTCGGGTTGAGGTGGGGTGGGGGCATTGATCAGGGCAAGGTTGTGGGGCGAGGTGGGGGCAACCGAGAAGTCGCCACGCGGGTCATCAATCACGTCAATGCCCATATCAATCAGAGTGGCGAATACTTCGTCCAACTGCTCGATGTTCATTTCCGGGTTGGGCAGCACCGCCAGGATCTGCTCCTGGGTGAGATAACCCTGCGCCAACCCCTGCCCGATCAATGCGGCTACATCATCGGGACTGAGGGTACTGAGGACACCTTGACCCTCGACCTGCGTTTCACCTCCGCTTATTTCCACATTTGGCAATGGGATAGGGGCTGCGGCGGGGGGGGTGGAGGGTGCGCCATTCAGCTTGCGGCTGTGGCTGCGGGCAGGTTTGGTGCCGTCAGTCCAGTTGGTGCCGTTCGTCATCTGCGTTCTGCTCCTCACTAGGGGTGAATGATGAATGTAGAATGTAGAATGTAGAATGATGCCGGTATGGGCGGGATGCCTTCGCCCTGGTGTTATGATGCTTACAATGCTGCATCGCGGCTATCACGGAAGACCGGGCTGGGCGGCGGCGCATAAGCACGCAGCAGCGGCAGGCGGTTGTTTACCTCGTTGAGCATCTGTAGGTATGTGACCTCGTCGCGCTCACCACTGTCCTGCAAGTCCTTCAGGATGACCTCAGCACGCCGTAGCCAGAGCCGATCGCGGCGTGAACGCAGCCGCCGCACCCGCGCCTTTAGCTCCTGCTCCAACTCGCGACCAACCAATGCTGGCTCCTGTGCCGCCACTAGCAGCAGGCGTAGCACGAAGCCGCGCAAGGCAGGGTCCAAAGCCTGTCTCAAGTTTGGATATGGTAGGGCGGGGTCATCATCGTCTATTATACCCGCATCGTCAATACCTTTGCCACTATTTGGCAGATCGGGCAGCCGATTGGTGGCTTTGTCCACCCCGGCATCCTTCTCCAACTCCGCCGCGCTATAATTTAGCATGGCATTATAGAGCAGCCGTGCCTCCGCGCCGCCCAATTCGGTGATCTCCGGCATGGCGGCATCATCTCTTAGATCAGGGTAGCGCAGCAGCAGCGACAACACTGCTTCCTCCACTCCCAGATGCGCTTTGGGTTTGGGTTTGGGTTTATCTTCACTAAGCCGGTAGTCGGCGCTATCGAGAGTGACGACCTCGCGCCCGCCGCTGCGCTTGACGCTGGCCCGCACGTAGTTCTCCACCGTCTGCCGTACCGAGTCCACATCCACCTGCACAACCTGTGCCAACCGCTGCATATAAGCGGCCCGCTCCACCGCGTCGCCCACGCTGGCAATCAGGGGAGCCATTTGCTCGACTGCATCGCGCTTGCCGCGTGGGTTGGCGAGATCGTGCTTGCTGGGCAGCAGGCTGAGATAGTGTTCGACTACTGGCAAGGCTTTGGCGATGATCGCCCGCCACTCGTCCACACTGCGGCGAATCACGTTGTCGGGGTCTTCGCCAGCAGGCAATGTGGCAATCTTGATGCTGGCTTGCAGCTTGTATTCGTAGCCGAGCAATCCGCGGGCGTTGTAGACTGGGATGGCGATGTGATCCATGCTCTGGCGCAGCAACTCCGCCTCGCGCAACGCGGCCATATCACCAGCGGCATCGGCATCCAACGCCAGGGTACTGTTGGCGGTCAGCTTCTTGAGCAACGCGATTTGCTTCTCACCCACTGCCGTACCCAGCCCAGCGACCACGTTGTTGACCCCGCGCTGGTGGGCGATAAGGGCATCCATATAGCCCTCGACGATGACCACCTCGCCCACCTTGCGGATACTGTCGCGGGCCAGATCGAGGGCGAACAGCACGGTGGACTTGTCGAACAGCGCAGTTTGCGGCGAGTTCATATACTTGGGTACAGTCTCTTTGTCCAGCGCCCGCCCGCCGAAGCCGATGATGCCGCCCTTCTGGTCGCGGATGGGGAAGATGAGCCGATTGCGGAAGCGGTCATACATCCCACCGCCCTCGCGCTCGATGACCAGCCCGGCGGCCAGCATCTCCTCGTTGCTATATTCGCGTTCGCGCAAATAGGTAAGCAGCACGTCCCAGCTATCCAGCGCATAACCGAGGTGGAACATCATCGTACCGTTGGCATCCACGCCGCGCTCTCTGGCGTAAGCCCGCGCCCGCTCCGCCAGTGGGGAACGCAGCAGTAGTTCGTGGAAGTAGTCCGCCGCTGTCTGGTTAAGTTGTCGAAGCCGCTCCTTGCGCTGATCTTCCTCGCTGTTGCCCTGCCGTGCCTCTAGCTGTACCCCGGCCCGCCCCGCCAGCTCCTTCAGCGCGTCGCCAAAGTCCAGCCCCTGTGTTTTCATCACGAAGGTGAAGGCATCGCCGCTCTCCTTGCAGCCGAAGCAGTGATAGCTCTGGGTGTCAGGGAAAACGTAGAAGCTGGGGGACTTCTCGTTGTGGAACGGACACAGCCCCTTATAGTTGCGCCCTGACTTCTGCAGCGGAGTGCGCTGCTGGATCAGGTCAACGATCGGTAGCCTCTGTTTGATTTCGGCGATTGCGCTGGCGTTGTCCATGGCTCTCCTGAATGTAGAAGGTAGAAGGTAGAATGTTTGTTTACAGTTCGCTCTTGTGACAAATATGATCGCATCTTCAGCAGGACGTATGCCCTGCGTCCCTACGCCACGGTTGATAGTTACGATTAGCGTTGGTGCGCTTCACCTGGGCGGGCAGCCGCCCGCCCCTACATCACGGTTGATAGTTACGATTAGCATCGGTGCGCTTCGGCAGGGCGTATGCCATACGCCCCTACGCCATGATTAGTAGTTACGATTGGCCCAATCCGTTTATCCGTTGTTACAATCCGTTGGCTAAAATCCGTTGGCCGTTCGTCGGCATTGTCGCAGCTTCGAGATTTCTCCCCCAACCTCCGCTGGGGGCTTAGATGGTGGGCGCTTCGAGATTTCTCCCCCAACCCCCGCTGGTGGCTTAGATGGTCGGCGCAGCGCCGCCCCTCACCCTAACCCTCTCCCCCGGTGGGGAGAGGGGATCTATGGCTAGTGGTCGCGCTCGACCGAGGCCAGCACTGCCTGGGCGGCGGCGAGGCGGGCGATTGGCACGCGGAAGGGGCTGCAACTTACGTAGTTGAGGCCAACCGAGTTGCAGAACTCGATGCTGTCTGGATCGCCGCCATGTTCACCGCAGATACCTACCTTGAGGCCGGGGCGGGCGGCGCGACCAGCTTCTACCGCCATCTTGACTAGCTGGCCCACACCAGCGCGATCCAGGGTCTGGAATGGGTTGACCGGCAGCACGCCGCGCTCGACGTATTGCAAGAGGAACTTGCCCTCCGCATCGTCGCGGCTGTAGCCGAAGGTCATCTGGGTCAGGTCGTTGGTGCCGAAGCTGAAGAACTCGGCGTATTCGGCGATTTCGCCCGCCACCAGCGCGGCGCGGGGTATCTCGATCATGGTGCCGAACTTGTAGGCAACGTCGCTGCCCTCATCCTTCAGCGTCTGGTCGGCGATCGGCACCAGTTGTTCACGCACGATCTGCAGCTCTTTGGCGGTGCCGACGAGAGGAATCATGATTTCGGGGCGCACGTCCACGCCTTCGCGCTTGAGTTGCGCCGCTGCCTGCATCATCGCCCGCACCTGCATCTCGTAGATGGCGGGGTAGAGGATGTCGAGGCGGCAACCGCGCAGGCCCAGCATGGGGTTCTGCTCCTTCAGCCCCTCCACCACCTTCATTAGCCGCTCGGACTCGGCCAGCTTCTTGGCATCGTTGCCGCGCACCCGCAGTTCGGTTACTTCGACCAGCAGTTCATCGTAGCTGGGCAGAAACTCGTGCAGCGGCGGATCCAGCAGGCGGATGACCACCGGCTTGCCGTGCATCGCCTTGAGGATACCATAGAAGTCGCCGCGCTGGAACTCCTGCAGCTTGTTCAGCGCGTCGTAATACAACTTGTGTTCCGCAGAGCTGCCAATCTCGGTCTGCACCTCGTCGCGGCGTTGCTGGGCGGCAGCCTGCTTGTTCTCGTCGGCCTTGTCCAACTCGGCTTGGCTACGGGTCAGCCGATTGTCCAGCGCGGTAGCGGGCGCGGCGGCCAGGATCATCTGGCGCACAATGGGCAGGCGCTCTTCCTCGAAGAACATATGCTCGGTGCGACACAGGCCAATACCCTCCGCGCCGAACTTGACCGCCCGCTCCGCATCGCGGGGATAGTCGGCGTTGGCCCACACCCCCAGCTTGCGGGTCTGATCCGCCCAGCGCAGCAATTGCCCTAGCTCGCTCTCTTCGTCGAACTGCGCGTCAATCACCGCGATCTTGCCCTTGAACACCTCGCCGGTGGTGCCATCAATGGTGATTTGCTCACCATCATTTACGGTTACGCCGCCGACGGTGAAGGAGCGGGCTTCGGGGTCAACCTTGATGTCCTCAGCGCCTGCCACGCACGGTTTGCCCATGCCACGAGCGACGACTGCCGCGTGGCTGGTCGCGCCGCCACGAGCGGTCAGCACCCCTTGAGCGCCGATCATGCCATGCACATCGTCGGGGTTGGTTTCGGGGCGCACCAGGATGACCTTCTCGCCATTCGCGCCACGCTCCGCCGCGCTGTCGGCATCGAACACCGCAAGGCCGCTGGCCGCGCCGGGGCTGGCGTTCAGCCCTTTGGTGAGGAACTGGCCGTTCTGGTGCGCCTTAGCCACTTCCTTCGGGTCGAGGCGGGGCAGCAGCAGTTGGTAGACCTGATTCGGCTCGACTCGCTGCAAGGCTTCATCCTGGGTGATCAGCCCCTCGTTCGCCATGTCCACCGCAATCTTGACGGCGGCCACGCCGGTGCGCTTGGCGCTGCGGGTTTGCAGCATATACAGCTTGCCGCGCTCGACGGTGAACTCCAGATCCTGCGCGTCGCGGTAGTGACGCTCCAGCTTCTGGGCGATGTCGGCAAACTGTTGGTAGACCTCCGGCATCTGCCGCTCAAGCTCGGCAATCTTCTTGGGGGTGCGAATACCGGCGACTACATCCTCGCCCTGCGCGTTGGTGAGGTACTCGGCGTACAACGACTTCTCGCCCGTGTTGGGGTCGCGGGTGAAGGCCACGCCAGTGCCACTGTCGTCGCCCATGTTGCCGAACACCATCGAAACCACGCTGACAGCGGTGCCGTAGCTGTCGGGGATGCTATTGAACTTGCGATAATCCACCGCCCGCTTGTTGTGCCAACTCTCGAAAACCGCTTCGATGGCGAGGCGCAACTGCTGCAAGGGGTCTTCAGGGAAATCCTTGCCGGTCTCCTGCTTGACCAGCGCCTTGTATTGCGTGACCACATCCTGCAAGTCGGCGGAGGTGAGGTCGGTGTCGGCCTTGGCGCTCATGGCGTGCTTCTTGGCCTCCAGGATATGCTCGAACTTGCTGGCCTCGATACCCAGCACGATCTTGCCGAACATCTGGATGAAGCGGCGGTAGGCATCGTAGCCGAATCGCTCGTTGCTGGTCTGCTTGATCAGCCCGTGCAGGGTCTCGGCATTGAGGCCCAGGTTCAGCACGGTGTCCATCATGCCGGGCATACTGACCCGCGAACCGCTCCGCACGCTGACCAGCAGGGGGTTGGCGGGATCGCCTAGCTTCTTGCCGGTCTCCTGCTCTACCGTCTTCAGCGCAGCCATGGCCTGCTCCCACATTCCGGGGGGGAACTGCTTGTGGTTTTCGTAGTAGCTGTTGCAAGCCTCGGTGGTGATGGTGAAGCCGGGCGGCACCGGCAGGCCCGCGTTGCTCATCTCCGCGAGGCCCGCGCCCTTGCCGCCGAGCAGGTTACGCATCCCCGCGTTGCCCTCATGAAACAGGTATACCCACTGGTGCTGCCCCGTTGCAGCGGCGGGCTGGTTGGTTAGTGTTGCCGTCACTCTTTACTGCTCCTTTCCTTGACCCTAAAAGCTGGAACATTGTGGTTAAACTAACGCCTCGCGGCAGCGACGCTGCGACCGCGTACCCAGGTGAATGTAGGATGTAGAATGTTGGTTGCTGTAACTCTAGCTCCTCGGCGAATAGAGCAGATTGTGCGCCGTTTAGCCGCTTGCTCTCCTGGCGCTGTAGCTGTTGGATGCTCTGTTCGGGCGTGGGCAGGTTTTCGGGCATATCACCGCCGATGCGTTCGATGGTGGCCCGCACCTCGCGGCCCACCTCGTAGTGGGTCTGGTTGGCTTTCGCCTTGCCCTTGATACCCTCGCGGCGAAGTTTGTCTTCAGCCTGGGTGGCGCGGAACAGGTTGGCCGCCAGTTCGGTGCTGCCCATGTGGTCGAGGATTCGCTGGCTCTTCTTCAGCCCTTTGCGGGTGTGGATGTCTTTAGAGCGCAACCCGCCGTACAGGCCCATATAGCCGTGATCCTGGAAGACGGCGAAATCTGCCGGTTCGATTACCCCGGCTTCGTTGGCGGCCGCCGCCAACTGGCGATTGTGGTCGGCTATCTGTCCACGCAGGAACAGCCGTTTCTGCTCCTCGCTGAGGGCGGCCATCTCATCGGCGACCTCGGCATGGCGGGTCTGCAAGGCGAAATAGGTCTGACCCAGCGCGACGATCTCTTTACCGGGGTCGGCATTCTGCACAATCAGGTAGCAGGCATAGCGGGAGAGATGGACATCCTCGACCGAACGCTTTGCGCCATTACCTGCTCCGATAACCATGCGGGCATCGTCAAAATGGTCAGCAGTATCGTAGCCGCTGTTCTCGCAAGCTAGCAATGCCTTATCAATAACCTTCTTGAAATTACGATAATTAGTGCTATAGCCTAGCACCTCTGCAAGCTCTCTGGCGGACCAGAACTCGTTACCACCTTCGTTCTGACGTCTAATCTGCTCGAAGGGGGAGACGTGTAGTGTTGATTCCTCCGGCTGGTTCGGCTCCTGGTTATCGTTAGTCATTGCTGCCTCCTTTTGTTAGTTCTTCTCTATGTTGTTGCGAACGTACATAAGGATATAGGTTTATCCGACAGACCCTATTGGCCTCTACTACAGTGCGAACATATTGCGCAGGTGCGCACTTTGTGCGACATATCTATCCGCACGGATATAAATTATTTGCGCCATAGGCCCTCTAGTTACTAGGTGCTACAGTCCGACGATAATGTGCAATTACGCGCGATGGTTATCTCTCTTGCAACATCATGATCGCCACTGTCCAAATACTATCGTCTATCCATAGTGCGTGATCGCGCACTATGATCAGTTTTTCTAACCGCTGTATGTAATAGGCGCTACTACAGCCTGACCATACCGTGCAAGTGCGCGGAAAGTGCGACATACCGCTGGCTAGATGCGCTCCATCTTTGCCAGGCTGGCGAGTAGCTTCTTGACCCCTTTGCCCACGAACGCGACGGTTACTTCCTCATCGCTGGCAGTCAGCTTGCTGCTCACCACGATACCTTCGCCAAAGCTGGGGTGGTTGACCTTCATCCCTGCGCTAAACCTGGCCGCGCCAGGTCCGCTGGCTTTGGCAGGCGACTGGCTCTTGAAGGTAGTGACACTGTTACTCGCGGCCAGCCGTTCGGCGCGTTCGTTCTGATAGCTGCTACGCCCATTGTAGGTGCGATAGTTACCGTTGCCTGCATTATGTGTGCCGCTACGCTTCACGCTGCTGGCGGTGCGGCTGGTCGAGCTTTGGCTGCTTGAATTGCT
>JBBRMT010000165.1:0-10340 GCA_038230695.1 Chloroflexia bacterium | reverse complement strand
GGCAAGCTGGCAGGCACTCAAACGCTACGGCATTACCAACATCTACGTCGGCTCACGAGGTGGGGTACTCAGCGAGGCAACCCTGGCGCACAATCCCCACGCCATACCAATCTGGCACCAGGATGATGTGTGGGTTTATCGGATAGACTATGCGGCGAAGCTACCGTAGCCAAAGGTAGAAGGTAGAATGGGTGTGGCGATGTTTCGGGTTACAATGGGCATTACTGACGCTTCAGCAGAGCGGGCAGCCGCCCGCCCCTACGACCGGTTATCCGCGTCTACGTTGAACCGAATCCGTTGGCTGGCAGTTCCATCATGGCAAATAGACTCCCGCATCAGCAGGGGTGCTGATAGTTGCGCTGCCCGGTATAGGGTAGGGGGTGAAGGTTGGTTGATACACAATGGCAGCGGGAGTAATGACAATCGCGGGGATTGCGCTGGTGGGCGAAGCGCTCTGTACTACGCTGATGTCGGCTGCGCCGAGGCTGACCACCAGCGGCGGGGGTGGGGCAAACCAGGTGGGCAGCAGAATGGCGACGCACAGGAGTTCGGTGAGCAGCAGGCCAATAATGGTCGCTTCCAGCAACCGCCGCCGATGGTAGACGGTGGCCGCCGACGGCCAGGCCATAACCATGACGAAGGGATGCACCAGCCGCCGCGTGGTGTTGCGGATCTGGCTATAGATAATCTCGCGTTTGCTGCGGCGGGGTTGGGTAGCCTGCGGCGCAGAAGTGGTGACTGCCGCCTGCTGGGGGCGCTTGAGCGCGGATAGTTTAAGCATAGGGAAGCCCGCTTTCGCTCGTTCGCCGCCACTCACCCGTCGGTGAGGCCACTTCCACACTGATGCGGCTTTGCTTGAGCCAATCTTGTACGCAAGGCTTCCACTGATGATGATAACCGAACTTTGCTGCTGCTGTCAAGACCTTTTGGTACTATTTTGGAGCAGGACTTGCGGATTTGCAAGTATGTCTATAGCTAAGTGATACAGACTACAGTAGGAATCTGTTATCTACCTTCACACCAGCGTAGTCGGCGATTAGCTTGCCCAACTCCTTCGCCTCTTTCTCGTAGAAATCAGAGCCGATCATGGCGCGTTTATCGTTCTTGCAGGGGACGTAAACACCATAGCTAACAGCGCTGCCATAGTATTGCTCATAAGGTCGTGCCAGGCGCACTACCTCTACATCGTCAATCTCATCAAGTCGGGCAATAAGCTCGCCATTGTGGGTGAGGGTGTTGGCTTTGCGGTCGAAGATGAAAGTCTCGCCTTTTCTGAACACCGTTACTGCACGGTAGGAGAGATAGCAGAATGCCCCAAACAGTCCAACCACAGCCAGCAAGGGGATGAAGTCAGCCTTCATGTCGAAGCCATTAGCGATTAGCAGCCATACTATGAACACCACGCCTGCGCCGCAGAAAACAGCAAACGCACCGTAGTTCGTGGCGGTCTGTACTCTGTTCCTTGCCAGCACCAGTTGGCCGGTGGGCGTATTTATCACTTCGACTCGCCCCATTGTCAGCCTCGCTACGCTTTAACCAATACCCCCACCGGATCGCCGACTCTTGCTCCCAGCCGCCGAGCCGCCGAGCCATTTCGTACCGCAATTTCCAGCAGGCGTTCGCTGCCGACCAGGGCGAGCAATGTACCCTCCTCGGCATCGGCGTAGGTGTGCAGGATGGGGCAGATGTTGTCGCGGCCCACGGCGGCCTGCAGCGCAGCACGGTCGGGGTGCAGGCTGTGCATCAGGGTCGCGTCAATATTGGTGATCAGGTTGCCGAAGCGGTCAATGTGCAGCACGTTGCCCATCAACTTGCCGCCCGCTTTGTCGAGTTGAGGCGTGGAGTTGGGCAGCAGTTCGATCTGTGCCAGGCGCGGGCCGAAGGCGGCTGGCGCTACGCCGATGGTCAGATGCGCGGCGGCGGGAGCGAACACATCGCGGCCATGAAAGGTGCTACTCACCACGTTCAGGCGGTAGGTGGGGTTGCTTAGTTCGTAGAGGGGCGGGGCGGGCGCGTCGTCGGGCAGGGCAATGAAAGGGGAGCTAGTGAAAGGCGGCGCATTGGCAAGGGCGGGGTCAGCCAGCATCTGCCGCTCGGCCTGATAGACGTAGGTAAGCAGGCCATTGTCGGGGGCGACGAAGCGGCCATGCGCGGTGTCGAGCAGCAGGCACTTGCGGGCGCTGCCCACGCCGGGGTCAACGATGGCGATATGCACGGTGTTGGGCGGGAAGAAGCGATAGGCGCGGTACAACACGAAGGCGGCCTCGGCAATGCCTTGCGCGGCCACGTCGTGGCTCAGGTCAATCACCCGTGCGGCGGGGTTGATACTGTAAATGACTCCCTTGAGCGTGCCGACATAGCCATCGGCGAGGCCGAAGTCGGTGGTCAGGGTTATCGCGGCGCTAGAGTTGTCCATCGCTAATGATGATCTCCCCAAACGGTTCTTCCTGCTCCACAAGTGCCTGGCGGCGGCGGATTAGCTCCAGCACCGCGAGGAAGGTTACGGCTCCCTCCTGGGCGCGACCGAGGCGGGTGGGCGCGGGGTGGGCGGCCAGCACGTCGCGGTAGGTGTAGCGGCGTTGCTGCTTCAGCAAGGCGTGTAGCTCCTTCAGCCTTGCCGCAACTGACACCCGCCACGGCTGGATCGGCGACGGAGTGCGCGGCCTGCTGCTGGCATCGAGGCTCATTGCCAGTTGGGTGCGTCGCCGCGCCAGGGCTAGCAGTTGCTCGATGCTAACCCCGGTCAGGCCATAATCGTCGAAGCCGGGCTTGACTTCCACTGCTTGAACCGCCCGCAGGAAGCTCCGTTCGCCGTTCTCCTCACGGCGGCGTAGCTCCTTTGCCGCACCCCTGATTGCCTGATACTCTTGCAGGCGGCGGACTAGCTCCTCGCCAACATCCTCCGGCTCCTCTTGTTCCTGCGCCTGCTTGATTGGCGACCTGGGCAATAGCTGCTGCGACTTTATGTACAGCAACTTGGCGGCCACCACCAGAAAAGCGGCAATATCGCCCACCGCTGGCCGCTGCTCGGCGCTACGCACATAGGCAAGATATTGATCGGCAACATCGGCCAGCGCGATTTTGGTGATCTCCAGTTCGTTCTTCTCAATCAGGCGCAGCAAAAGGTCAAGCGGCCCGTCGAACTCCGGCAGGCGCACCTCGTAGCGGGTGTGATGAGTGATGAGTGATGAGTGATGAGTGATGGTTGGCATAGGTGGAATGCAGAATGTAGAATGTAGAATCTTGTTTGTAGGGGCGGGTTGCACTCGCCCCGGTGAAAGCATCAATGCCGATTTCACTGCGTCAACTAGCAGATTTGGTATTAGCTGATTATGATCTTCAACTGGGATAGTTACGATGAACACTGTTGCGCTTCACCGTTACCCCTCACCCAGCCTCTCCCGCAAGGGGAGAGGGGAATAGCGGATGCCCCTCCCAGCCTCCCCTTTGGGGAGGGGTTCGGCTAGTTCATGTCGTCAGCCCGCTTTAGTGCGACTAGCAGCGGGGGGTCGGTAACGCGACGGGGCTGCATATGGTCGCGGATTAGGGCGACGGCTTGTGGCGATACGCCGAGGCGGGCGGCTAGGTCCGCACCGAGGCGGGGATGCTCCCAGCTAAGATAGAATGCGTGGCGTATCCCCTTTGGTCGGGTAGCGCCTTGCGCCGACAGCCACCGCAGCAGCCGGTCGCCATAGGGCAACATCATGATTGCCACCTTTGCCATGCGACACCACAGCGGCACGGTGCGGATGAGCCTGCCTGTCGCATCGTACTCGCTCTTGCCCACATCGTGCAGCAACGCGGCGGCGTTCAAGTCGGGGTCGGTCTCGCCCATGCGCTGCAGGGTATGGAGAACCGCCAGGCTATGGTGGCGGTCATGGGCAGGCATGGCGGTGAAAAGAGCGCATTGCGGTGGGCTAAGGTAGCGAGCCAGGATTGCAGCATCCGCCTCGCTCTCTTGACCGCTATTGAACAATGCGTTCAGCGCGTGAAAGAACTGGCGGGCGCGATAGAGCGGCTTGCTTGCCAATATCTTCACCCCTAGCCGAAGAGCCGCGTGCCGATAATCAGACTCTGCAACAGCGCCTCCACCGGCCCGATGATGCGGCCAATCACGTTGATGCCGATGTAGGGCAGACCGAAGCCGATAATCAACAGTAGCACGATGCCATTGCGATAAAGCGGGCTAATCAGTTTGTACCAGGCATTGCTGACGATGCCGCTGACGATGCCGAAGCCATCAAGCGGGGGGATAGGGATGAGGTTGAAGCTGAAGAGCAGGATGTTAGCAAAAACGGCATAAAGCAGTATATCGTGGATGTTAGTGGGCAAGCTGGGCGCAAAGCGCAACGGGATGGCGAACACAGTGGCAACGATGATGTTAGCGAATGGCCCACCGAGGGCGACGAGTGAGTTGCCTTTGCGTCCACCCGCCAGTCGTGCCGGATTGACCGGCGTGGGCTTGCCCCAGGCGAAGCCAAACAGCCCTGCCGCAAGCATGATCATCAGCACGAAGCCGAGCGGGTCGAAGTGAGCGACGGGGTTGAGCGTGACCCGCCCGGCTCGCTGGGCAGTATCGTCGCCGAGCAGCAGCGCGGTGAAGGCGTGGCCGAACTCGTGGAAGGTGGTGCCGATGATCAGCCCAATGATTAGGCCGATGAAGCGGATTTGGAAGGCCGGGTCAGCCAGGTTAGGCATAGGTGGTGCGCTCCTCTTGCTAGTGTGGCTTATTATACAGGAGTGGGTAGGGGCTTGGCAAGTTGCTATGCCTGGCCTTCCTCTGGTGGATAGGTGATGTTTGTGCCCTCCACCTTTGCGAAAGTGGTGAGCTTGTGGGGGCGCACGCTGGTGGGCGAGATAATTTCTTCGACAGGGATGCCGCGCACCAGCAGCGCGTCGGCGACTAGCGAACGATGGCAGCGCCAGGGTACCGCCTCGGCGCACATAATCGCGGTTGGCTTGTCGCTGGCAAGGGCGATTAGCTGATCGAGCGCGGTGGCGAACTCGGCGGTTTGCATATAGTCGGCGTAACCGCGAAACGAGGCGTTGCGCCAGCCCATGTTCGGCGAGTCCTTCACGCTGCGGCGCAGGCCACCCAGACCCTGAAGGTATACATATTCTATACCCGCTTCGGCCAGCGATGCGGGCAGGGTATCGCGGTTGTACTGGGGATTGTGGCGCGAACGCGGCACGGTGCGGATGTCGGCCAGTTGCGTCACCCCGTTCATTTTGAGCAGCGCGATAAACTCCTCGATGGGGCGGGTGGAGTGGCCGATGGTGAAGATGGGAATGGTCGTTGTATAGGTGTGTGCCATGCGATGAACTCCCCCAGCCTCCCTTTGGGGAGGAGCTATTAGAGGCCCAGGCGGGCGATTACCCACTGGTCGCCAGCGGTGAAGCCTAGCCGCTGGTAGAGATGGGCGGCGGGCTGGTTGGTGGCTAGATAGAAGAGGCAGACGCGGCGCTTGCCCTTGTCGAACAGGTAAGCGCAAAGCGCCCCCACGCAGGCGGCAGCGTAGCCGCGCCCACGATGCTGCGGCAGGGTAGCGACTCCGCCCAACATCGCATGGTCGGCGGTTTCGGCGCTGCACTGCGCGGCGGCCATTACCCGCCCACGCTCCACCATGATGAAGGTATCGCGCTTGAGCAACTGGTCGAGCAGCCGCTGCCGCCACAGGTCACGGCTGGGCAGATGGGTAAGGGTGTAGAATCCGTGCTGATAGAAGTCTATCAGCGGTTCGATGTCGGCTAGCAGGGCGCGGCGGGGGGTGGGCAGGGTAGGGTTTGGCACGGCGATGTTGGCATGGGCGGGGCTGTCTAGCCAGCAGAAGGTGCAATCGTCGCGGCTAAGGCACGCGCCCGGCCCCAGCGCGATTATGAGGCTATCTACCTGCGGGCGGATGCCGCTCACCCCTTCGGGACGTAGTTGGCTTACCTGCGTGGCCAGTAGCGGTAGGGCAGTGGGGTCGGCGCAGTATAGCGCCACTGCGCCATTGAACATACTGACCTCGGCGAGTAGCCGCCCCTCATGTTCCACACCCCAGACGCTGAAGGCGGGCTGATCGCGGCGACGCGGGCCGAGGCCGTGTTCTTGCAACCGCGATAGTTGAAACAGGTTGGCGGCAGGCGCTTGGCCCAGCAGCCCGGCTAGCGCGGGCTGGTCGGCGGCGGATAGAGGGCGAAGGGTGATGGTTGTGGATGCGAGTTCAGCAGTCATTGGGTGGCAGCGGCCCCTCCCAGCCTTCCCCAGTGGGGGAGGCGTGATTAGCAGCCTCCTCCAGCGGGGGCTTATAGTGACCTACAAATAAAAACGACCAGTATAACAAGGCTGCTAGACAGCACGTTGCTTGCCGAGTTACCAGGGGTTGGGGGTATAGCCCTTGCTTGCCACCCCTCCATATCTATCGGCTGCTTACCTCTTGCCCGGTTTATAGCGCAGCTTGGCGCTATAGCAATGTCGCCCCTTTAAGTGGTGTTCATCTCGCCCGCTAACAGCCGTACAGCTGCATCAGCATTGGCGCATTTACACATTCGATAAGCACTTATGCGCCTGACCGATCGGAGCATCGCTCCCAACCCGCAGTAACTCGGCAAGCGGCGGGTTATCCCCTCCACGGCCACCCTTCACCACTTGTGGGCAAGGATGAGGGTAGGAGGTTATCATTCGCCGAGGGCGCGGCGCAGGCTGGCAATGGCTGAAGCGACACTCTGCTCTTTGTTGTAAACGGCGGAGCCAGCGACCAACACCTCCGCACCGGCGGCAGCAACGCTGGCGATGTTGCTGGCCTTCACCCCGCCATCCACCTCCAGTTCGGCGGGCTTGCCGCTCAGGTTGCGCGGGTTGACTGCATCAAGCATTTTACGCAAGCGGCCAATTTTATCGTTTGTAGTAGGAATGTATGACTGGCCGCCGAAGCCGGGGTTGACGCTCATGATCAGGATGAGGTCGGCGTAAGGCAGGATCTCTTCCAGACAGGCCAGCGGGGTTGCCGGATTGAGGGCGACCCCCGCCCGCTTGCCCATGCTCTGGATGGCCTGCACCAGCCGATGCAGATGGGTGACTGCCTCGTAGTGAACGGTGATAATGTCCGCGCCCACTCTGGCGAAGTCGGCGATATAGAGTTGGGGATTCTCAATCATCAGGTGCGCGTCGAAGGTCAGCTTGCTGTATGGGCGGATCGCCTCCACCACCAGCGGGCCAAGCGTGATATTAGGCACGAAGTGGCCGTCCATCACGTCAATGTGGATGTAGTCGGCTCCGCCCGCCTCGGCCTCGGCCACCTGCCCACCCAGGCGGGCAAAGTCGGCGGATAGAATGGACGGGGCAATTTTGATGGTCATGCGCGGCTGCTCCTCTGCTTTTGAGGCAATTATACCGCTAGGTCAACGCCTTTGGCAACTCCCACTTGCTGCTCCGCTTTAGCTTAAACGTTGATTCGGCGCACCCTTACTTCACAACGGCAAACGGTTGTAGTTACGAAGAGTGGGAACACGTATCACCACATGGAGGCTGAACCCCCAGACCTCCACAGTTATTCAGCCCCTACATAGATTATGATGATTCATACCACTGCCCACCCAGCGGCTAACTAAATAGGGAAACCCGCCGCGTTTGCAGTGCGGCGGGCTGAAGTTGACAAATAATTAACTTACTGGACGGTGGGCGGGCGGCGCAGGAACATCACCACGCCACCGATAATCAGTACCGCTGCCACCGCGACGATGATATAGAGCAGGGTGTTGTTACCGCCACTAGCAGGCTGGGGCGCAGGTGAGGGTGTAATAGTCGGGGCAATCGTGGCGCTCAAGCCGGTGGTGGCGCTCAAGCCGGTGGTGGCGCTCAAGCCGGTGGTGGCGCTTATTGCAGGGGTCGCCGCTACCGCCGTGTCGGTTGGCCCAGATACTGGCGTAATCGTTGCGGCCAGGGCTTGCAGCGTGCTGGTCGGCTCAAGTACGCCTCCACCGCCGCCTAGCGTGGGGGTCGGCACTACATCGGTGGGCAGAGTTACGCCTGCGGGCGGTGTGGCTGGCTGCTGCAGCGTACCGTTCTTGGCTGGACCCGGGTATGCAGAGGCCGCTTGCTGCACTGCAGTGTAGATGGGATTGAGGCTAAAGTCGGGGTTGACCATAGCGAAGTAGTATTGAGGGTCAGCGGGCTGGAAGCGCACCCCGGTCTGGCGCATATACCAGATGAAGATTGCCCCGGCCCAGGGCCAGTTCTTGCGGGCGTAGTTGATACCGTCTATGGTGTACTGCGCCTGCAACTGGGGCGAAACCTGCCCATACTTGATGGTATCGGTACTGCTAACTGTAGGCGGGCCGGGGTTGGCGTTCCAGCCGTACTCGTTGAACCAGATCTGGCGATTGCCGTCACCGTTATCAGTCATAATCTGGTGCAGCAGTTCGACGCGACGGTAGTTGAGCTTGCTGGGGTCGGGAGCAGCATCGGGGGTATCGCGCAGGCCATAGGTATTGGCCGAGGCAATGTCGAAGTTGCCCTTTGCGCCAGCGGTGTACATCCCCTTCCAGTATTCAAGGTCACTTAGCCCGGAGTGGTCGGGGCCAGCCAAAGTAAGGGTATTGATCGCCATCGGGGCGGTGAGGATGGTCACGTTGGGGTCGGCGGCTTTTGCCTGGGCGTAAACCAGCTTGAGCATTTTGGTGTAGGCGGCGGGGTCAACGTCCTGGCCGGTATCCCACTCTGCCCGCAGGTTCGGCTCGTTCCAGATCTGGATGTACTTGATGCGGCCATTATAGTGCTTGAGGAAGGCAACCACGAAGTCGGCGTAGTCTTGATAGTTGGTGGGCGGGGTGCCAGGGCTGGTACCGGGGCCACGCGCCCAATCCGGGGTGCGGTCGAGGCGGGCCACCATGGTCAGGCCATACTTCTCGGCGTAGCTCACCAGTTCGTCATACTTGGCCCAGGCCGATTTGTTGTTCTTCTGGTCGAAGAAGTTGCCCTTGCTAAACTCCAGCTCGTTCCAGGGAAACTCCTGCTTCACGTACTGCATATTGGCCTGCGCGGCAAGGTAAAAGGTGCGCTCCTTCTTCCACGCCTCCACCTCATCATCAAGCAGCAGGTTAACGCCAAAGGGATTGGCGACCTGGGGCGTGGTCTGGGCAATGGGCGCGGCTTTTACTGCCGGGGTAAGCGCAACCGCCAGGGCGCAGAAAGCCATCGCCAGAGCCGCCAGGCGCAAGGTCAGGCGTTGCAATCGGTTATTTAGCAAAACGTCATCCTCCTCCATATTACGCAAAGTTAGCCTGCCAGCAGCGGATTAGTTCCTCTTGCCGGAAGGTATAGACACCGCGATAGGATACAACCTTTGGCGTAAAAATGCAAGCAATCAACCAGCCACCGCGCTGAAAATCATCAGCGATGAGGCATCAGTGAATGGCTCACCCGCATACGAACCCCATCGCTGGCTAATGCTCAGGCCTGCGCTGCGAAGCAGCAACTCCAGTTCGCGGGGGAAGTAAGCATGGCTGCTGAAGTTGGCAACCTGCTTCTGAACGCTGCCATCGTCTCTATATTGCTCGTAGATGAAAGTTATGCGCTCCTGCTGGGTATCGGGGGTGTAGAGACGGCTGATATAGCGCAACATTCGATTTATCCCTTCGCGGGGATGGTCGAGGTCGAGGTCAATATTGACTGGCGCAGGCGGCTTGCTAGCGGCAAGCTGAGACAGGTCGGGGCTGAACACATCCACCACGAAGTGACCATCAGGGGCAAGGCAGGAGGCGGCGTGGCGAAAGACAGCCAGTTGGTCATCAATCGCTTGCAGGTGGGCCATCGAGTTGTAAGGCACGTAGATCAAGTCGAAAGGCGCATTGCCAAGCTGCTCCAGCCCAAAGTCGCGCATATCGGCAACGATAAAGCTGGCGACCTGTTGCACCGCCTCTGGCTCGTTCCTCAATTTCTGTTGGGCCAACTCTACCATGCAGGGTATCAGGTCGAGGCCGCAGATATGCCCGCTGCCTGCAAGGTCGCGGGCGAGGGGGATGGTGATGCGCCCGCTGCCGCAGGCCAGTTCCAGTACGTTTCTGGCGGCATACTGCGCCACCAGCCGCTGCCAGAAGCCTATATCCTCGATGGTTTCCTTGTTTTCCAGTTCGTAAATCAGGGTATCGGCATACATCGCCTCAGCAGCGGCTTCCATAGGTGGCTCCATCCTTGAGTTGAAAGTTGAAAGTTGAAAGTTGAAAGTGACAGCGGCGCATTGTTCCACGTGAAACATTGCCTTCCCATGCCTCATACCTCATTCCTCATACCTTCGTCATGCGGAACATCACGCAGGCGACGCAGCAGGGTAGACACGACTCCGCCCGTTACCGCGATG
>JBBRMT010000164.1:0-10710 GCA_038230695.1 Chloroflexia bacterium | reverse complement strand
CGATGATGTTGACGCTGCGGAGTGGAAAATGACGGCACGCCGTCAGGTTACTGGGGGTGGGGGCGTAGCCCCGCACGGTTTATAGAAGGGCGCGGTAAATCTGCGAAGAGCGCGATACTCTGCGAAGAGCGCGATAAATCTGCGCCCCTACTGGTATGATCTTAAATAATCGTGACGGGTGGGACAGGCAGCGGGCCGCCGAGTTACCGCGGGTTGGGGGCGAAGCCCCGAACGGCGCAGCGTTACTAAAGCTGCGGGACAAATACCAGCGTCTATTATACCAGATACGTTTGGAAGTGTGGATTTTCCGTAGGGGCGGGCGGTGGCCCGCCCTGGTGCAATTTACACCTTCACCCTAGGAATTGGTATTATATCCCTCCTGGTGATTGTGGGCAAGGTGAGGAGACGAACTTGAACAATTGTGGCGGGTGGGGCCGGGCAGCGGGCCGCCAAGTTACCGGGGGCTGGGGGCGTAGCCCCGCACCGTGCAGCGTTACTAAAGCTGCGGGACAATTGTTATTGCCCCAGGTGATTGTGGTGTTAGTAAACTCTAGTTCCAATAAGCATCAGTAACGCCCGACCAATCGGGCTGCGCCCCAGCCCCCTGAAACTTGACGACCGCCGCTGCTTTCGATTGGCTTCACGCCCGACCGATCGGGCTGCGCCCCAGCCCCCTGAAACTTGACGGCCCGCAGCATGACCCGAACGCTAATGCCGGTTAGCAGCTGGGGGCTGAACCCCCAGACCCCCGGTAGCGTTACATCGTTTTCGCTCATTTTGCTGCTTATGGGCGTATGCGATTCGCCCTTACCTCAGCATAGGTTGCAGACGACGAGCATGATGCGGGGGCAAGAGGGCGAACGCCATCCGCCACTACGATCGCAAAACTGTGAGCTGCACCGGCAACCATGCTACGGTGTTGGAGTATCAGTCAGATGCTGGCTGGGCGCTTGTGGACGGTGGTCATAAAAGGTAGCACCTGGCGGAAGGATGAAGCTGAAAACGCCAGGGTCGATCGTCTGGTTGAACTCGGTGGTTATGGTGCTGGTGAAAGTTGCATCGTTCTGGACTGGCTGCCCCTTCAAGTCTATTCTCAACACAAAATATGTACTCTGGTCAATCCAGAGGGTGTACCGGTTGAAAGGCGCGCACTGTGTATCACCAGTGTCAATTACATAGGCCATGCGCCTAGCCATGAACTCGCTACGCATCAAGGAAGGCTTGTAGCAGCTGTTGTTAGCCTGCACGGTATCAAGTTTAGCATCGCAGACGCGCCCCAGGCCATCACCGCGCTTGTAACAGCCGTTGATAGTCTGCAGGGTATCGAACTGAGACCTGGCTATGTGAACGAGCGGCTGCACACCGCTGATGGTATCGGGCAAGCTGGTAAACAGACTAACGTCTACTTGATTTTTATAAGGTATAGCCCCCTCACTAGGGTTTGAGTAGCTGTAACTCCAAACGTTGGTGCCATCGCTGACCTCACCATTAAGATTACCATTGCGAGAATATGTTGACCAACTGGCATCTTCGGTGCGCCAAAGGTTGGGAGCTTGGTACCAGAAGGCGGTATAGTTAGTGACAGTTTCGGTTTGAGAAGCAGAAGTGGGTAGGGAACGGCCATAATTAACGATTTGGCTTCGGGTAGTGGTTACCGTCATAGCAACGCTCTGGATGCTACCATCGGTAAACACACCTTGCGCCCGCTGCAGGATTTGGGCGGCGCTGAGGGGCGCGGTGGGGTTGTTCAGGTTGCCGATCAGGAACCAGCCGAATATCACAATCAGGGCGACCACAGCGGCGGTTGCCAGGCGCGGGAAGAACCAGCGGCGCAGCGGGTTGGTGCGGGCGGATTGGCTGAAGCGGCCCGCGCCGATGTCGGGGAGCATGGTCATGACGGATGCCTGCTCTACGCCGGTTGCGCCATGCAGGGCGGTTTGCAGTTGGGCTTTGAGGCGGGTGCGATAGGCCAGCGTGGGCGCAGGCGCATCGAGGCCACGGCGCAGCAACTGGGCCTGCTCCGCAAGTTCGGGATCTAGCTCGGCAGGTGACAGCGCAGTGGGGTTCTGCTCTAGCGCGTGGCTGTATTGCTCCAGTAGCGCGGCCTGCTGTTCTTCATCACTGCCCATTGGATACCTCTTCCCTGACGTTAGCTGGCTTCATTATCTCGCGCAACCTTTGCATCGCCCGCAGCCGCAGCATCCGCACCGCTGCTGGGGTGCGCGACAGCGCGGCGGCAATCTGTGCGTCGGACCAGCCGCTGAACTGCATCTCGATAACCGCCCGTTGCTCATGGTTCAGCATCGCCAGCGCGTCGTAGAGCGGCTCGTACTCCTCGCCGCCCGCGATCGCGTCTTCAGGGGTGGGCTGGGGGTCGCTGAGGTGCAGCGCATCGTCAATCGCCGCTTCGGGCCGTCGCGCCCGATAACTGTCCACCACCACGTTGTGAGCGATGCGGAACAGCCAGGCGGCGAAGTTGCCCTGCTGATATTCGTTCAGCCCCGCCACCACGCGCAGGAACACCTCGCTTGTAGCATCCTCGGCGCGTTCGCGGTTGCCCATCCGCACGTAGCAATAGCGGTAGACCGGCTCGATGTAGCGCTCGTAGAGCAAGGCCAGCGCGTCCGGGTCGGTGTGCAGCCGCGCCTCCAACTCGGCATCGTCGGATCCCGCATCATTGGCGGTGTGATCGGCGGGGACGGACTCAGCCTGCGCTTGTGGCGACCAGAAGGCCATAAGCCTCTGGACCTCTCTTCTCCCCTGGCTGGGGTTATTTGCTAATATAGACGGAAAACGGTGGGGTGATATAACGGTGACTTTTCGCTGACCCGCACCAGCCGCACCGCTGCTACGAACGTCGGTGCATAAGTGCTTGCGATAAACATTGATGTGCTTGACCGATCGGAGCTACGCTCCCAGCCCTCAGTAACCCGGCGAGCGGCGGGGTTATACCCCACCACTACCACCCTTCACTGCTTGTGGGCAAGGATTAGCCCACTGGGAGGGAGTGGGAGCAGTCGGCTGCCACGCACCACCCCAGCCCCTCCCGGTGGGCTGGGAGTACATCGGCACTCAGCACTCAGCACTACTAACTCCGCCTCTTCCATGCCCACCGCAATGAGGTAGCCACGCGCCCGCTCGGTGAGGGGGTAGCGGTTGACTAGCTTCCAGAAGGCAGTGGCGTGGTTGGCTTCGCGCAGGTGGGCCAGTTCGTGAACGATGACGTAATCCAGCACCCATACAGGCATGGTCGCCAGGCGGTCGGATATGCGGATGCTGCCGGTGGCGGGGGTGCAACTGCCATAGCGGCGCCGCTGGTTGGTGACGTATTCGATGGAGTTGTACTTCAGCTTGCCCTCGAAGTAGCGTTTATTTAGTTCGGCGGCGCGTTCGCCCAGGTTGCGGTCAGCGTTGAGGGTGCGGCGGCGGGTCTGGCGATCCAGGGCCAGCAGCAGGTTGTTGACCGTCTCCTGCTCCTGCACCGGGGTGAGGCCCGCTGGCACACGCACCACGATGCGCCCACCGATGCGCTGGGCGCTGGATGTGTTCTTGCGCCGATTGCTGCGGATAATATCAATCGGGGTGGGACTTGACTCGCCCGCATCAGGGTGCGATGCGGGCGGTTGATTGTGGCGATCGTCGCTCATATCGGCTAAGTCGCGCTCATCATAGGGTTCGACCTGGTGGGCAAGCTGGGGGATGGGGGCGATGTCGGGGTTGGCGGGATCCTCGTCGCGGCCACGGCGCAGGTCGCTGGGGCCATTACGCCTGCGGCCATTGCGGGCTGGCTTGTTCTCCACCGCCTTCGCCTCGCTGGTTTCGGCAGGCGCTACAGTCGGGGTTTCGCTTGAGGCTTGCGCTTCAGGTTGGCTGGCTGGCTTGCGGTTGCGATTGCGACCAGGTTTGGGTTGAGCAGCGGTGGGTGCGGCCTCGACGGATGACTGCGCTTCGGGCTGGACTTTGGCCTGCTGGGGGCGGCGCTTCGGGCTGGACTTCTGGCGTGGAGACGCATCAGGGGCAACCGCTTGCGCCTCTCCGCTAGCGGCTGGTTCGGGAATGGCGATTGGTTCGGATGAGGCCGCTTCGATTGCATTTGCTGGTTCAGCGTTCGCTTCAGCAGCTTGCTGCTTGCCCCGACCACGTCCGCCGCGCCCTCGGCTGCGCTGCTCCGGCTCCAGGGCGATACCCCAGGCGGAGCGGGCTTCGGTCAACGGCAAGGTTGCCTGCTCCTCGCTCACCGCTGCCGCTTCCGGCACATCGCTGCTATCAAGCACGATGATGAAGTCGCCAACCTCTTCCGGCAGAAGATATACTGGCGGCTCGAACTCGGCTAGACCTTCAGCGATGGCCGCCTCATCAGCGGCGCTGTGGGCTGGAACCATCTCTGGCACCAGGGTGGCCTCGTCGAATACCGATGCAGGCAGCAGCGTCTCATCGAGCGGGGCGGTTTGTTCACGGCGGCGTGGGGTTGCGGGGTAAGCAAGATGTTCGTGACCGTGCGTGGTCAGGGCCATGGCCTGCTCGTGTGGGTCATCCATGAGGTTGAAGTGTTGCTCGATCAGGTCGGCAAAGTCGCTGATGTTGCTGAGGGTGGCGGGGTCATAGAGCATCATGCTCTGGGCCTCTGGCGCAACCTCGTGGCTGGCGCTCTCGGCGGCGGCTGGTTGCTCGGCGTAGGCGGTTTCGTCCTCGCTCACGATTATGGGGGTGGTGGAGGTGAAGGCCAGCCAGGGGCCGTGCAGCCCTTCTTCGGTTACGCCGTAATAAGCGTGGAAGTTACCGGTTGCATCGCGCTGGGCCAGGTCGTAGCGGCGCACATCGGCGCGGATGGTGCTGCGCCATAGGCCGATGTCGCCCAGCCAGGTCACATCTTCCGGTCTGGGGTCGTTGTGTTCGCGCTGGGTGATGGCGTAGCGCCACAGGCGGCGGGCGGAGTGACGGCTAACGTGATGCACGAGGTTGCCGTTACGCAGATCTTTCATCGTGTGATAGATGGTGCCGTCGCGCTCTTCGCTGGCGACAATCTCCACGCCGGTGTGGGGCGGGTCAGTGATGCTGTCGGGGCTGGTGGTCTCCACCTCCACGCCGATCGGTTCACCCAGTTCCATGCTGCTCGGCTCTTCGGCGAGCGGTTCGGTGGCAGCAGCCTCGGCAGGCTGGCCGGGGCCGCGCCCGCGCTTGCGGCGGTTGCGGCGGTGGGCCGCGCCCGCCTGCTCCTCGCCAATCGCGCTCTGGCGGCTTTCCTCCGGGTGTTCGGCCCCACTGTTATCCGACTCGGCGGCGATGGTGGCGGCGGCTACGCTGGGCGCGGCGAGAGGGATCAGCGCGGGTTCCACTTGCGGGGCGGGATGGCGCAGGCTCTCAGGAGGGCTGGCAACCGCGTCAACCGCTGGGCTGGCGGCGATTTGCGGTTGTGGCACGGCAGTGGGCTGCTCCTCGCGGGGTGCAGGGATGAAGCGTTCACGACGCTCGAAGCGACGCTCGTCGCGCCCATTGCCACTCTGCGCCTGGGGTTGCGCTGGCTGAATCTGCGCTGGGCGGGGGGCAAAGACGGTCTCGCCCGCGCCGCCTGCCAGCACATCACGCATCAGTTGCACGATCTCGTCGCGCATCGCCAGGTTGGTCTCGCTCTCCTGGCGGATGTAGATCTGGCTGCCTTCCAAAGCGTAGGGGCGGTCGCTGCCCTTCGGCACATTGACCAGCACCACCGTCTTGCCCTCGCTGGTGCGTAGGTCCATGTTAAGATTGAGCGCCGGGGTGATATTGCGCTGGATGTCGCCACGCAGCACATCAATCGCCTCAGCCGGGTTGTCCACCCCGCGCAAGGGCAGGCTGGACTGCGGCGGCACGCCGAGGAAGATGGTGCCGCCATTAGTGTTGGCAAAGGCCACCACGTCGCGGAGGATATGGTGACTGCTGGTGCGGCGCATCGGCAGGCGGTCGTGGAACGCCTGCACCTGGTTGGGGCCAACAGTACGAGCGGCCTTGACTGCATCGAACGGCGCTTCGCTGATCTGGCGGCTGGGGCGCACGCGGTCGAAATCGCTGCTGAACAGCAGCGCCTTTAGCGCGGCGAAGCCCTGCTCCGGCAGCAGCACATCGGTGGTGCGGTCGCCCATGCCAGGCAGGCGCTGCTTCTCATCGCGGTAGATAAGATGGCTGTCGCTGCTCTGGATGCAGTGCATTCGGCGGGGATACTCCGGCTTGCTGCCGTTGAAGAAGTTGGCGGTGCTGCGGCGGCTGACGCTCTCCAGATCGGTGACTTCGAGGGCAGCGAGGTTGGGATCCTGGGTATAAGCGATCTTGGTCTGGCCGCCAAAGTTGAAGCCATTCATCACGATGCCATTGGATGAATTGGCGTGTGCGCCGATGCAGATGCCGCCCTCGGCGGCAACGGTGCGGTAGACGTTCAGCACATCGGTGGTCGCGCCCACTTCGGGGCTGCCGAGCAACATCTTTTCCTCGGTAATGCCCATGCTCATCAACAGGTATTCCAGCCGCCGCAGGCTGGTGGTGGGCGGGAAGATGCAGGTGATGTGGAAGCCGAAGGTGGCGCTGAACTCGAAGCCGGGTAGCACCAGGATTTTACTGAAGATGCGGCGATACTCCTCCAGGCGGTAACGCTCGTCGGTGGTGAGGCGACCCTCGCGCTCCATCTGCTCGACATGGGCGCGGTCGCGCATCAGGTCGTCGTAGCCCGCCACCGTGTTGTGGTCGGTGAAGGCCATGATGTCCACATGGCGCTCCTCAGCCTTCTGCAAGATCCGCAGATAGCTGACGTTCGGTTCGCGGTAGCAGACGGTGCTGCGCGGGGTGTGGCAGTGCAAGTCCATGCGATACCAGTACATCCCTGGGTGCATCAGTTCGACGGCGCGACGCTGCTCCTGCTCCAGCCTGAGTTCAGCGGTGGTATAGGTGCGCGGCTCGGCGCTGCTCTCATCGTCGCCACCGCGTCCGACACTGCGTTCGCCGGGGCGGCGCGGGCTGATGCGTTCGCCGGGGAGAGTCCGCATGGTGGGGTTGCTGTGGCTGGTAACAGTGCGGTGGGTGCGATGCTCCGGCTCGGCAGGGGCGCTACTGACGCGCTCGGCTGGGAGGGCGGGGGCTACATCCTGTGGGCGGGAGCTAGCTTGCACGGTTCGCTGAGGGCGAGGAGTGACGCGCTCTGGCGCACTCACAGGCTTGGGGGTGATGCGCTCCGGCGCAGGGGCTGCTTTGGGGGTGATGCGCTCTGGCGCGGGGGCCGCTTTGGGGGTGATGCGCTCCACGGCAACTGGCTTGGGGGTGATGCGTTCCGGCGGCAGTTGGCTACTGGCGACGGGAGCGGCCACTGGCGAGGGGGTAGCGGTGATGCGCTCCGCAGGCAGTTGGCTGCTTGCGGCGGGAGAGGCTACTGGCGCGGCGGTAATACGCTCCGGCGGCAATTGATTACTTGCAGCAGGCGCAGGTGTGGGTTGGGGCGGTGCGTTGGTAGGCGCGGGGGTGGTGGTGTCGCCACTGACGGCGGCGGTGGCACGAGCGGCGCGTTCGGCGGCCCGCTGGGCGCGTAGGTCGCGGGCGGCGCGGGTTGCGGTGGTGTCGCGGGCATTGCCCTGGTCTTCGGTTTCCGCGCTGGGGCGGGCAGTAATCTTCTCAGGTGGCAGGTTGGTTGGCGCTGCCGGGGTTGCCGCACTGCGGCGGGGGGGTCGTTTGCTCTTATCGTTGGTTGCCATGTACTGGTGGTTCTCTCTTTGGTTGTCACACCGCGCGGGCGTTGCGGCCAGGTAAAGGCGCTGCGCTGATTGCGCCGCCGCTAATGTTAGCAATAGCGGAGCGGGGGCAGCAAGCTGGCTGTCTTAGACGCTGCGGGAGGTAAATTGTTAATTGTCGGTATCGCGCAAGGCCGATGGTGCGAAATCGCGTTTACCAGCGGCGGGTGGCGCGGTCAAACGGCAGGTTGTTCGGGCAGGCTGGGCGGCGCTTCGATTACTTCGATGCGCGGCGCGGGTTCAGCTTGCAACACAACCTCGTCCTGGGGCGCAGCCTCGTTATCAGCGGGCGGCAAGTTATCAGAAACAATCTGCTCGTCAGCCGCTATCGCTAGCGGGCGTTCAAGCGCGGCAGCAACCACCTCATCCATGTTCTCCACCCAGAGAAACTCAAGCTCCTGTCGCACGCGGGCGGGGATATCGATCAGGTCGCGCTGGTTCTCGCGGGGAGCGATGATGCGCTTGATGCCGTTGCGGTGGGCGGCCAGCACTTTCTCCTTGAGGCCGCCAATCGCCAGCACCCGTCCGCGCAGGGTGATCTCGCCGGTCATTGCGGTATCGGCTCGTACCGGCTGCTGGGTCAATGCGCTGATTAGCGCGGTCGCCATGGTGATGCCTGCGCTCGGCCCATCCTTGGGGATGGCTCCTTCGGGCAGGTGGATGTGCAGGTCGGTGGTGGCCTGGAAGTCGGGGTCAATGTGCAACTGCGTGGCTCGACTGCGGGCGTAACTTAGCGCCGCCCGCGCCGACTCCTGCATCACGTCGCCCAACCGTCCGGTGATGGTCAGGTTGCCCCGCCCTGGCATGGTAGCGACTTCCACGGGCAGCACTTCGCCGCCCACTTCGGTCCAGGCCAGGCCGGTCACTACGCCAACCTGGTTGAGTTTGCTCAGGCTACTGTCGGCGTTATAGCGAGCGGGGCCGAGGTAGCTCTCCAGATTATTAGGGGTGATCCGCACTCGCGTGCTGCGTCCGCCCACCAGTTGCCGCGCCGCTTTGCGGCAAATTGCCGCCAGTTTGCGCTCCAGATCACGTACGCCAGCCTCGCGGGTGTACTCGCGGATGATGGCGCGATACACTTTGTCGGGTATTTCGATGTAGCCCCGCGCCAGGCCATGCCCCTCCAACTCGCGGGTAATCAGGTAGCGGCGGGCGATCTGCACCTTTTCATCCTCGGTGTAACCGCTTAGTTCGATCATCTCCATGCGGTCACGCAGCGGGCGGGGGATGTTGCCAATATAGTTGGCAGTGGTGATGAACAGCGTCTGCGACAGGTCGAACGGCAGGTCAATGTAGTGGTCTACGAAGGAGTCGTTCTGGGCCGGGTCAAGGACTTCGAGCAAAGCCGCAGTGGGATCGCCGCGCTGATCGCTGGTCAGCTTGTCAATCTCGTCGAGCAGCACCACCGGGTTGCGCGAACCCCCCTGCTTGATACCCTGGATGATGCGCCCTGGCATTGCACCTACATAGGTGCGGCGGTGGCCGCGTATCTCCGCCTCGTCGTGTACCCCACCCAGCGAGATACGCACAAACTTGCGGTTCATCGCCCGCGCAATGCTCTGCCCCAGGCTGGTCTTGCCCACCCCCGGCGGGCCAGCAAAGCATAGCACCTGGGCCATGGTCTTGTGACCGCCGCCCCGCGTTACCAGTTGGCGCACCGCCAGAAACTCGATGATGCGCTCCTTGATGCGCTCCAACCCGTAGTGGTCGGCATCTAGCGCTTCCTCGGCGATACGGATGTCGTCACAGTCCTCGGTCTGCTCCGTCCAGGGTAGGGACAAGAGCCAGTCTATGTAGGTACGGGCCACGCTGGCCTCCGGCGCGGCAGCGGTCATGCGTTCCAGGCGGCTCAGTTCCTTGAGCAGCCGGGCGTTGACTTCTTCCGGCAGCTTGCGCTCGACCACCTTCTGGCGCAGTTCGGCAATCTCGTTGCCGCCCTCGCCGGATAGCTCGTCGTGGATGGCCTTCAGTTGCTCACGCAGATAGAACTCGCGCTGATTCTTGTCAATCTGGCTTCGCACTTTGGCGCGGATACGCTCGTCTATCTGCAAGACATCCAGTTCGCCCGCAATGACCACCCCAACCCGCTCCAGTCGCACTGTCTGATCGGTTTGGGCCAGGAGTTGCTGACGCTGGGCCGCATCGCTGACCACATGAGCGGCGACCACATCGGCAAGCTGGCCCGCATCGGTTATGTGACGGGCGCTATCCAGCACATCGGCTGGCACCCGTTGGTTGAGCCTACCAAATTCGGTGAACAGGCCCAGCACATGACGCATCAACGCATCGCTGGTCGCGCCCTCGCTGCTCTGCTCGACCATAGCCGCAATCTCGACATCATACAACCAGTCGGTAGCCATAAATCGCACGGCTCGGACGCGGCGCAACCCCTCGACAATCACCTGATAGTTGCCGTCGGATTGGCGTTGGTAACTGGTTATTTCGATCAGCGAACCGACTTCGTAGAGGTCATCGGGGATTGGCTCTTCGCTGCTGGTGTTGCGCTGGGTCATCACCACCAGACGCTTGTTGGCGGCCAGGGCGTGTTCCAACGCCCGCAGTGAGCGCGGACGACCAACCATCAAGGTGACAATGGTGTGGGGGAAGATAACGACATTTTTGAGCGGCAACAGAGGATAGGCATCGTAGCCTGGGTCCGGGGTGGTATCGTTCATGGCCTTATCATCGTTCAAGGAAATATCTTCCAACTCCTGCTAGTCTGCAACCGTCTACGCTTGCCTGTGAATGATTATAACACAAATATCCAACATAGGCAAGCGGTTATCCACAAGCGTCTCATTTGGCGGGGCGCAACAAGGTTGCGTAGGTAATACGATAGACGGTGCCATCGCCATTGTCGCGGCTAACGTAAAGCGCCCCATCGGGGCCGACCGCCAGGCCAGCGGGCCGCCAGATGTTGTCGGGCGGGGGGAATGCGGAGGGCAATGCGCCAACCGCAAGG
>JBBRMT010000163.1:0-10805 GCA_038230695.1 Chloroflexia bacterium | reverse complement strand
TCATCGAGGGTTAGCGTGTCAGTGGCGATAAATAGATCTGCATGATCGCGGGCGTGGGCAAGGCGCTGCTGCTGCGCCTGCCACTCCTGTTCGCTCCAGCGCGGGTTGCCGCGCCGCTGCCGCAAAGTGTCGAGGCCGACATCGAGGTAGATGAGATAATCGGGGTTGCTCATCTGCCACATCCCCGGTACGTAGCTATGTTCCTGCGCGACGGTACGCACGTTGTAGCCCTGCCGCCGCAGTCGCTCACCCAACGACGACTTGCCACTGGCGCACGGCCCCACGATGGCGATTAGCTGCTTCGGTTTCGGGTTTAGTGAAGGGTTGGACATGGTTTGATTATACCAAATTGCCATCCTCTAGTAAGCCCCCAGCTGGGGTTTGGGGGAGGAATCTTGCCCAGCAGAAATGTCGAAGCAACCCCAACCGTGTTCCATTTAGCTTTAATCAGGTTCGAGATTCTCCCCCAACCCCCGCTGGGGGCTTTTTGCCTTGTGGTTTGCTTCGGCCTTTTGCCTAATCCTCGATCTCCACGATCATCTCAATCTCCACCGCGATATTGGTGGGTAGCGCAGCCATGCCGACGGCGGAGCGGGCGTGACTGCCGCGCTCGTAACCGAATATCGCCACCAGCAGGTCGGACGCGCCGTTGATGACCAGCGGCTGTTTGGTAAAGTTGGGCGCGGAGTTGACCATGCCGAGCAGCTTGACAATGCGCCGCACTCGCTCCAGGCTACCCAACTCGCCCTGCACGGTTGCCAGCAGATCCAGGGCCACCAGCCGCGCCGCTTCATAGCCCTGCTGCATGTCGAGATCCTGCCCCAGCTTGCCGTTGATGAAGCTACCGTCGGGCTGACGTGGGCCATGCCCGCTGACGAACAGCAGGTTGCCGCTCCGCACGCATGGGACGAAGCTCATCCCCTGTGGCTGCCAGGGCGCAGCCAGGGTAATGCCCAACTCTTGCAGTCGCGCTGCGATGCTGCCGGTTTCATTCGCCAAATGGCACTCTCCCCATCATCCGCCGCACCAGCGGCCCTTTCTCCGCTGCGACTTCGGCGATGTGAATAACCAGCACGCTCATATCATCGTCGGGGCGCATCCGATCACGAGCAATGGCAACTTTTAGCAGGTGGTCCGCTACTGCCTGAGCATCCGCCCCATCCTGCTGCGCAGCGAAGGCGACGATGGGAGGGATACTTAGCAACTGATTGTAGTTTTCACCCGCGTGCAGCAGCCCATCGGTGTACGCCGCCACATACATCCCCGCCTCAATTGGCAAGATGGCGAACGCAGGTGGCGCGACTGTGCTAGTGCCAATGCCCTCCGCCGTCTCATCGAGCAGCCGCACCCCGCTGCTATCAAGAACGATGATGGGGCAATCGCTGTTGCGCGATACCCTACTCTCTCCTGCCTTGAGGTCTGCGGCGATAATCACCAGGCTGGCGGTCACTTTGCCGCCGCGATAGGCGTAGAGGTGATCGTGAGCTAGCGGCGCAACCGCCTCCAATCGCGCTCCATCCTTGAGCAGCGCAATCGCCTTGCCCACCACCATGTTGCTGAGGATTTTGGCCGCGCCGCCGCTGCCCTGACCGTCGGCCATCACCGCAGCGAAGCCGCCCAGTGGCTGCTCCACGATCTCCACCGTGTCGCCGCTCTCGCGCTGGGCGTACTTGTTGGTCTTGGCAATGGCGATTTGCAGTTCAAGCATAGTGATTGGTAATTAGTGATTAGTGATTAGTTGGGTGGATTGGCAGACACGTATCAATAAAAACGTGCTGTGGTGATTATACCACAGCACACGGAAGATGATTAGATCTGTCACCTATCTATAGCGTCGCCTCCGCTAATTGGTATAAGCAGCAGCTGCGGGCTGAACCCCCAGATCCCCACCGCGCTTCATCAACCTCAAACTTTGGGTGAATCACGTTGCTCTGTCATTCACCATTCACCATTCACCATTCCGCATTAGCGGTTAGCGTATTGCCTGTTGTAGAACTCGGCGTACTCGCCGCTCTTGATGCGCTGCCACCAGTCGCAGTTGTCGCTATACCACCGCACTGTCTCCGCCATGGCCTGCTCGAAGGTGTAGCGGGGCTGCCAGCCGAGGCCGCGCAGCTTGGTAGTGTCAAGCGAGTAGCGGCGGTCGTGGCCGGGGCGGTCGGTAACGTACTTAATCAGGCTCTGCGGCTTGCCGGTCAGTTGCAGGATCAGCTGGGTGATGTCAATGTTGTAGCGTTCATTGCCGCCGCCCACGTTGTAGATCTCGCCGGGTGTGCCGTGATGCAGGGCCACGTCAATGCCCTCGCAGTGGTCCATTACGTAAATCCAGTCGCGGATTTGCTTGCCATCGCCGTAAACCGGCAACTGCTTGTCCTCCAGCGCATTGGTAATGAACAGGGGGATGAGCTTCTCTGGATACTGAAATGGCCCATAGTTGTTGCTGCCCCGCGTGATGATGACTGGCACGTTGTAGGTGGTGAAGTAGGCGTGGGCCATCAGTTCGCCGCCTGCCTTGCTAGCCGAGTAAGGGCTGTTGGTCTCCAGCATATCGGTCTCGTTCGACGAACGCGGCGGGGGGATGCTACCATACACCTCGTCGGTGCTGACCTGCAGGAAACGCTCAACCCCCAGGTTGCGGGCGGCCTCCAGCAACACGAAGGTGCCGTACACGTCGGTCATGATGAAGCCGCCCGGCTCGGTGATGCTGCGGTCTACGTGGCTCTCAGCGGCGAAGTTGATGATAGTGTCGCAACCCTGCGCGGTTATGGCCTTGTCTACCGCGACGGGATCGGCGATGTCGCCCTTGACGAAGCGATAGCGCGGGTTGTCCTCCACCCGCTTGAGGTTGTCCATGTTGCCCGCGTAGGTCAGCTTATCCAGAACGGTGATGTGGTAATCGGGGTACTTGTCCAGCATCGCGGCAACGAAGTTGCTGCCGATGAACCCCGCCGCTCCGGTGACGAGTAGTTTCTTCAAAGTGTGTCCTTTCTTAGAGTACGCCCACCTTGCTGTTGTCGCCCAGGGTCAGCTTGAACGCCCGCGGCTTGATTGACGAGCGGCCAAGCTCGACGTTGCGTCCGATCAGGCTATCGGCAAGGCGGCCAGGCAGGTCTACGATCTCGCTGTTTTCCAGGATGATGCTGTGTTCCACCTCGCTATGCTCAATCTTGCAGTGGTGGTATATTGCGGTGAAAGGGCCGACATAGCTGTTGACAATGCGGGTGTATTCGCCGATAATCGCCGGGCCGCGCACGCGACTGTTGATGATCTCCGCACCTTTCTCGATGATCACCTTGCCGTCAATCTGGCTGTCGGCATCCACGAAGCCCTCGTTGCGGGCAGGCATCCGATCCAGCACCAGGCGATTAGCTTCTAGCATATCCTCCTGCTTGCCGGTATCAATCCACCAGCCCTTGACAATATAGGGGCGTACCACGTAGTTGTGGGTGACAAGATACTGGATTGCATCGGTAATCTCTAGCTCATTGCGCCAACTGGGTTTGATGTTGTCCACCGCCTCGAAGATGTGGTGGTCGAATAGATAGATGCCCACCAGAGCCAGGTCGCTGACCGGCTCACGCGGCTTCTCGATGAGGCGAACGACGCGCTCACCCTCTAGCTCGGCCACACCATAGGCAGAAGGGTTCGGCACTTGCTTGAGCATGATGCGGCAATTGGTGGCTTCATCGGCGGCGAACTCGGCAATCAGCGGCCTGGTGTCAATCTCAATCATATTGTCGCCCAGGTACATACAGAAGCGGTCTTCGCCAATGAAGCCCTGCGATACCTTGACCGCGTGCGCCAGGCCCAGCGGTTCATCCTGATGGATGTATGTGACGTGGCAACCAAACTTTTCGCCCTCGCCCACCGCCTTCTTGATCTCCTCGCGGGTGTCGCCCACGATGATGCCAATATCGGTGATACCAGCAGCGACCAGATTCTCGATGGTGTAGAACAGCACCGGCTTGTTCGCCACCGGCACAAGTTGCTTCGCGCTGGTGTAGGTAATCGGGCGAAGGCGCGTGCCTTTGCCGCCGCTCAAAATAAGACCCTTCAAACTGGCCTCGCTTTCGTGATTGCAGATTGTTGATTGCAGATTGCGGATTGTTCGTAGTGCAGCGGGATTATAGCGAATCCTGTCCGTCTGTGCAACGAACAATCGGCTAATCGGTTGCTAAAATGTCATGGTTCACGCCGCTGCGCCCGCTGTTCGCGCCACGCCTTAACCGCCTGTGGCAAGGTTGCGCCCTGATTGGCCTTGAAGAACTCACGCATATGGCGGTTATACTCGAATTGCGTATCAATCTCGCTTTCGGCGGCGGGCTGGGCTGCGGCGCTCTGCCATACCTCTATGGCCTGACCGAGCGTCTTCCCCGCGCCATGCTTGATAAACTCGCGCATGGTTCGGTCAAAATGGAAGTGTGGGCCTATTTCCGCGACGAAGAAGGCGCGTAGTTGCTGGCTGCAGCGGAAGCTGGGAGTAATCATCGTCTCGCGGCTGAGTTGTGCGGGCATCACCCCAGTGGGGCGGCGAAACTCACCTGTTGGCGCTTGCCGCTCGCCGGTGGCAAGGAAACGCTCGATGCGGGCGCTAATCTCCTGCTTCGCGCCACCAGTTGCTAGCCGATTGGCGCGGCAAAAGTCAACCAACTCTTGCTTCAGCCAGTAGAAGCTGCGAAAGTCGGTAGCGGTTGTCGCGGCGGTAAGTTCTGGACGAGTGTATTCCATAGGATGCTATAGCCGTCTCGCTGGCACGTATGCACGCAGCGTAGTTAGGCCGGTTGCCCCGGCCACAACCTGATAATCGCCCAGTGCGGCGGGTACGATTATAGTATCACCGAGAGCCAGCGGCGCACTCTGTTCGCCCCATCGTAGCTGCCCACCGCCCGCGATGATGGTATATATGCTGAAGGTTTGGCTGGCGGCTTGCCGGGCAATTTGGCCGCCGCTGCTGGCTTGCAACTTCTCCATCAGGAAATATGGTGAGGCAACCAGGGCAGCGTTACTATGGCTGTCATATTCTGCGATAATTGGCGCTTCGATGGCGCAGGGTTGGTCGTCCAATGCAGCTACCTGCAGCCCCTTGTCAACGTGCAACTGGCGGGGGTTGCCCTGTGCGTCGCGGCGGTTCCAATCATAGAGCCGATAGGTAACATCGGACTGCTGTTGCACCTCGTAGGCAACGATGCCCTTGCCCAGAGCGTGGATGCGCCCGGCGGGGATGTACACGGTGTCGCCCGCGCTAACTGACAGGTGGTTGAGGCGTTGTTCCATCGTGCCAGCGGCAATCTGCGTCCGCAGGGTTTCGTGATCGGTGCAGTCCTTCGTCCCCAACACAATCTGGGCATCTGGCGCGGCGCGAAGGATATGCCACGCCTCGGTCTTGCCCCAGGGTTCGCCTTCCAATTCCGCCGCGTGCGCGTCGTTGGGGTGAACCTGCACCGATAGCTGCTGGTTGGCATCAATTAGCTTGACCAGCAAGGGAAAGCGTGGACTGTTCGCGCTGCGTTCACCCAGCAATGCCACCCCCCACTCGCGCATCGCATCGGCCAGGGTGCAGCCTGCCAATGGCCCATTGGCAATCAGGGTCTGGTCGGCAGTCTCCCACACCTCGCCAATAGGCGCAGCGGGTAGATCGCGCTTGCCGAACTCACGCAGGTGTTGCCCGCCCCACAGGGTCGGCTTGTAGATACCCTTCATCTTCAATGGATATAGCGCAGTTGCCATGCTTATGTCTCCACAATCCTGATGAACATCGGGTGTAGGATTGTAATCATTGCGGCGAAGCGGGCGGCAATACGCGGCTGCTCCTTTGCGTCGGGGTAGGAGCCGCTGATGGGGTACTCGCAATGCACCCGCGTCCAGCCCTTGTCCCAGCGTTCGACGCGCACCGGCGGATCGCCCGCATCAGTGTTGAGTTTCGTGTCAATGTGAGCCTGCTGCTGGGCGAAGCAACTGTAGAGCCAGTCATTGGTTGCCACATCGCTCTCGAAGTGCAGACCCACTTCCACCTGCCGCCCGCGCTGCTGCCATAGCTCGAAGTGGATCTTGCGGCCCAGCGGGTTGTCGGCAAAGTGCAATTGCACCAGCCCATGCCGGGCGCTTACCTCAAAGTCGCGCAGCGGCTCCGGCAGTTGCATCCTTACCTGCGCGGCTATCTGTTCCAGGTGGTTGACCCACGCTCTTGTTCTTGTCTCAGCCATAGAATTATCGAAGGTAGAAGGTGAAATGTAGAATAATGGTAAATGGTAAATGGTAAATGGTAACTGCCATAGTGACCTTAGTGGCTGGTTAGGCACGCTGTACCCATTCTACATTCTACATTATACACTCAGGCCAGTGGGTAGACGAAAAACAGCATCGTCTCTACGGCGGCGGGGTCGAACGCGTCGTTGTAGCCGCAGAAGCGGAAACCCTGGGCCTGGAGAAAGTGGGCCGCCGGATAGTTGATGGTGGGTAGCTCGGCGATGATGCTCTGCGTCGCCGCCAGCCGCGCCCACTGTTTGGCCTCATCGAGCAGCGCGGTAGCGATGCCTTGCCGCCGATAATCGGCTTTAACCACCAGCGCGGTTAGCCAGGCCACGTTGCGCCGCTTCTCGATGTGCAGGTTAAGGTAGCCCACGATCCCGCCACCCGTGCCGCTCTCGGTTGCCACCGCGAAGAAGTCGGTATGCTGCCAGTTGGCGCGGATTTGCTGGGGGGCTAGCTTTGCCACACCCGCCACCTGGCGGGGACGCGGCAGGCGGCTGGGGCGAAAGGTTACGCTGTGCGATTCGCCCTCATCGCCCACGTGCAGCGGCAAGTCGCTACGCTGCTCACCCACCTGCCAGACCATATTGGTACTGTAGGAATCGTCCAGCGCGAGGCAGGCGGGCAGATCGTCAGCCTCGGCGGAGCGGATATGGTGGCTCAAGTGTCCCCCTCACTGGCTCTATAATGTCAACCTCATTATCGCCCACTCCATTTGGTGGGGTAATATCCGCTGGTGTAGAGGCAATCTCCGCTGCGATATTGGCTGTATCGTGCGCCTCGGCAACTATCTCCGCCTCGAACGATGTATCCGGCTCGATCAGCTTGGGCCAGATGAACTCAAGCAGCAGCTTGATAATGGCAATCGTCGGCACTGCCAGGAACAGGCCCAGCACCCCCGCCACCGCCGCGCCCGCGAAGGCAGCGAACAGCACGATCATGGGGTGCAGCTTGACTGCGTGACCCATCACGAACGGCACGACCACATAATCCTCTAGCTGGCGCAAGACAGTGTAAATGAGGGCGACTACCAGCGCCAGTGTTACATTCGACCAGCCGAATGGGGTGACTGGCTGCACCAGAGCGACGAACACTGCCAATCCACCCGCAGCATACGGCCCTACGTAGGGGATAGTCTCCAGTATGCCGGTGGCGATGGCGATCAGCAGCGCGAAGTTTACTCCCAGAATAGTCAGGGCGGTGAAGGTTGCCACGCTCATCGCTAGCACCAGGATAAGCTGACCGCGCACCCAGCCGCCCACCGTGTCGTCTATACGGTCAATCAGCGGCAACACTTCCGCCTGCCAGCGTTGCGGCACGCCCTTCTTTATGTTGGCGACGATCTTTTCGCCATCCAGCAGCAGGAAGAAGGTGGCGAACAGGAAGGCGAAGAACTTTAGCGCAATCTCCGCGCCTCTGCCCGCTAGCATCAGCCCCTGGCCCTGCGGCAACTGCGGGTTGGTGATCGTCTGCTTGATGTTGGTATAGGTTCGATCGTCTATGGTGAAGCCCATTTTGACCAGGCTGGCACGCAACTCATCTAGGTAGCCGGGCAGGTGATTGATCAGCGACCTGACCTCGTGGGCGATAACCGGCGCGAGGCTAACCAGCCAGACCACCCCCGCGACGAAAATGGCATAGAGCAGGATGACGAATACTACGCGAGGTAGATGGGTACGGCGCACCAGTGCGGCGACCAACGGGTTCAGCACAAAAGCCATCAACATCGCCAGGATGAACGGGGTGAGGATGCTGGCAAGCTGGCCCAGCAGCAATAGCAGGAACAGCAACAGCACAGCGGCGATGAATATCTTGGTGCGTGAGTCGAGGCGGACAGACCGGGTCATAAAACTCCTTGTTCGTAGCTGAAGGATTATCCACTGTTGGCTTCTATAATAACACAAAGTGGCGAGTTTTACCAGTGTTCGGTAGAAACAGGATTGGCGATTGAAAGTTCTAGTTGCAGAAACGCCCCTTGCCCATTCGCCGTATTGCGGAGGTGTGTTCACCTATGTTTAGGCTGGACTTGGAGGTATGCCTGGGCGAGGGTCAAATGCAGCGGGCGCGGTTTGCGTCGCGCCTCTCGTTTATTGTATAATTATGTGGCTGAATAGCGCGTGTAGCTCAGGGGATAGAGCGCAGCCGTCCTAAGGCTGGCGTCGGGGGTTCGAATCCCTCCACGCGCACCGGGGCCGGAAGGTAGAAGGTTGATTGCAGATTGCAGATTAGATATACGATACTACACTTGTAGCATTGCTCACCCGCTGTTTCGCTTATTGCACAGCGGATTTTTTGTGGAAGCTGATATGACACCTTCTGGAAGTGGATATAAGATTGATCCCAGCGATTGTAGCCTGGTCATCTTCCACGCAGCGCTGGCCGGGTCGCCGACGGAGCGGGCGGTAGGGCTGGCGCAACGGGCAGCCAGCCTCGATTTGCTGGCGATTGCCGCAGGGTTGGGCTTGAGGCGGGTGGTTATCGTCGGGGCGGAGCGGGAGTTTGCGGCGGCAGCGCAGCTTGCCAGCGGCCTCGATGTTATCCTCGAACCGGATGTGGAACCGGGCTTCCACTTCGGCGCACGCCTGCTGGAGATTGTGACGCAACATCGGTTGGAGCGGGTTATCTACATCGGCGGTGGCGCGGCCCCGCTACTGGGCGCTGATGATTTGCTGGCTCTTGCCACCGCCATCTCTGGCGACACTCCTACTGCCATAACCAACAACGTCTTCTCCGCCGACATTATCGCGCTTGGCCCCGGCGCGGAGACAGCGTTGCGCCGCATTGCCCCACCCGCGTTGGATAACGACCTCGCCTTCCGTCTGCGTAATGTGGGTGTGCCAACCACTGCGCTACCCCCCAGCCTCGGTCTCAATTTCGACATTGACACCCCCACCGACCTTGCCACTCTTGCCCTTGCCGTGCAGAAGCATAGCGCAGAAGCCACCGCCATTGGCCCCTACCTGCGAGCAGCCCTGGCCGACTATGTTAACAGTGGGCTGGGTGAGCGTCAGCTTGCCGCATTGCAAACCACCCTACAGGTAATGAGCCGCCGCGATAGTGAGGCGTTGTTCTGCGGGCGGATCGGGGCGCAAATCTGGCGGCGGCTGGAACTGGCGCTGCTCTGCCAGACCCGCTTGCTCGGCGAGGAGCGAGGGATGCGGGCCAGTGGGCGCGAGGAGCAAGGCAAAGTGCGCTCATTGCTCGGCTTTCTGGTCGAACACGCTGGTCCCCATCGCGCCGTCGCCGATATTGCCCAGACCGCGCAGGCAGCGTTTATAGATACCCGCGTGCTGTTCAACCACCTCCATCTCGATACCACCATGAGCGATCGCTTCAACTCAGACGCGCTGCGCTGGGAGCAGGTGGCCGAGCCAACTGCCCGCGAGTTCACCCGCGCCGCTGCGGAGGCGGAGATACCGTTCGTGCTGGGCGGCCACTCGCTGGTATCCGGCGGTCTTACTTTGCTGGCAGCGATGGTGCAGGAATTGCATACGAAACAATCATAATATAGCGAGGCATATCCAAATGAAGATTGAAGTAATTGAGAGCTATGACGGGCAGGAGCAGCTACATAAGGAGTGGGATGCGCTGGAGGCACGCGGCAACGTCCCCGGCGTATTCCTCACCTGGGACTGGCAGAGCGTTTGGTGGCGCTACTTCGGCGCGGGCGCGACGATGCGCCTGGTGCTGATGCGCGATGATGGCGGTACGCTGCGGGGGGTTGCCCCTCTCTATATCTTCAAGGGCGAACCAACCGACAATGAGACCGACCGTCAACCCTCTGGCGAAGGTGGCAAGCGCATCCTGCGCATCGGCGGTGGTGTGGATGTATCCGACTACCTCGACATCCTCTCCGCACCGGAAGATGCCCCCGCCGTCTGGGAGACACTGGGCCGTTTCCTACACGACTGTGGCAACGAGTGGGACATCCTCGACTTGCATAATATCCCGCAAAACTCCGCCACGCGCAGCCTGGCCTGCGACTGGGCAAAGGGGCAGGGCTACCAGTGCAGCGAACAGGTTGACGAGTTCTGTCCGATTATTGACCTGCCCGCCGACCATAACTTTGAGACTTACCTTGCCAGCCTGGACAAGAAGAACCGCCACGAGTTGCGCCGTAAGTTGCGCCGCTTCGAGACCCAGTTCCCCGACTATAAGTATTACACCAGTGATTGCGACGACTGTCAGGATGGGCTGGCCGATTTCGCTGCCCTGCACCGCGCCTCGGCTGGCAGCAAACAGGCGTTCATGGATGACAAGATGACGCAATTCTTCAGCGCGATGGTGGCCGCGCTGGCCGACCACAGCTGGATCCGCCTCAGTTTCCTGGAGGTAGAGGGCAAGCGGGTTGCTAGTTATCTCTCGTTCGACTACAACCAGAAGATTTATCTCTACAACTCTGGCTATGACCCTGCCTACCGCGATTATAGTGTGGGCGCGGTGCTGCTTGTCTATCTGATCAAGGAGGTGATCGAATCCGGCCATGTATGCTTCGACTTCCTGCGCGGCACCGAACGCTACAAGTACAACCTGGGCGGGCAGGATACGGAAGTGTT
>JBBRMT010000162.1:0-10978 GCA_038230695.1 Chloroflexia bacterium | reverse complement strand
TGGCGATCGCCATTCCGGGGCGCAGTACCATCCCATCGGTGGGATAGCCTTCATTTGGCACGTGCGGATCCTCGTGCATGGCAGTGCCGATGCCGTGGCCGCCGTAGTCATGCACCACATGGAAGCCCAGCCGCTCGACATACTGCTGAATAGCGTTGCTGATTACGCCAATACGATTACCCGCCTGCGCTTTGGCTACGCCGATCCGCAACGCCTCCTCGCCACCGTCGAGCAACTGCTGCACAAGGGGCGTAGCCTTGCCACCTACCACCAGGCTAATCGCCGCATCAGCGTGGTAGCCGCGATAGATCGCCCCGCAATCAATACTGAGCAGTTCGCCTTCCTTGAGCGGCACATCGTTGGGGATGCCGTGGACGATCACCTCATTGACCGAAGCGCATATGGTGGCCGGGTAGCGAGGGATGCCGCGCATCTGCCCACCGTAGCCCTTGAACGAAGGGATTGCCCCCTGGCTCTTGATGTAGTTGTAGGCAATGCTGTCAAGTTCGCGGGTGGTTACACCGGGGCGCGCCGCCTCGCGCATCAGCGCCAGCGCCTGGGCATTGATGCGCCCGGCCCGCCGCATCAGCGCAAATTGTTCATTATTTTTGATGGTTATAGACATGGTAGGTTATATTGTTTCGAGTTGAAAGTTAAATGTTGAAAGAAATGGACAAGTAGGTGTTGTATCTGAGGGGCGAACCATTGTTCGCCTGGCTCAATCTCACGCTTATCACATTTTATAGGGTCGAAGCGTTGTTCGCCTGGCCTGGTTTACACCAGCACCAGCACTGATTGTTTGTTTAGGCTGGGTTTATCCCACCAGCGAGGGTAGCGATTCGCTCGTCTTGCCTATAGCAGTTAGCAAGTCTGCCCACACCTGTTCGATGTCCTGCTCACCGTTTATTTCGCGTAGCAGCCCTTTTACCCGATAATATTCGATCACTGGCATGGTCTGGGCGAAGTAAGTATCCAGGCGGGTCTTGATTTTGTCGGGCATATCATCGTCGCGCTGATAGAGCAGGCTTCCGTCAATATCGCAGATACCTGCAACAGCGGGCGGGTTGTACTTGGCGTTGTAGAGATGCGAACCATCGGCGCGGCAGGTGAGCCGTCCACCCAGCCTATCCAGCAGCGTCGCTGGTTCGACTTTGATGTAAGGCACTACCGCAATCTTCTGACCCTCAGCGGCGAGAGCAACATCGAGCGCCTCGGCCTGGGCCACGGTACGTGGGAAGCCATCGAGTATTACATCGCTGGCGTTCAACTCGCGCATCTTGCCCAGAATCATCTTGATTACCACATCGTCCGGCACCAGCGTGCCAGTTGAGATGAAGCTATCGGCCAGCTTGCCCAGGTCAGTGCCGCGCTTGCGCTCGTCGCGTAGCAAGTCGCCGCTGGAGAGGTGGACCATGCCGTAGGTTTCAACCAGCCGCCCCGCCTGGGTGCCTTTACCTGCGCCCGGTGCGCCTACCAGTACGATTATCAATTCGTCTCTCCCTCTCCATTGAGGAATGTTGAATGTTGAATGTTGAATTGCCGCACTCCCCTCCCGGTGGGAGGGGCTGGGGGTGGGGCGTGATTGGCTACTCGCTCCTTCCCCTCCTGGTGAGAGGGGAAGGAGGAAGGTTGGAAGCTACTTGATGAAACCCTCGTAGCGGCGCATCAGCAACTGGGCTTCGAGCTGCTTCATCGTGTCAATTGCCACGCCCACCACGATTAGCGCAGCGGTGCTACTTAGCAGGCTCTGCGCCCCACTGTCGCCAGTAACGATTGAAGCAAGGTAGGGCAAGATGGCGACGGTGGCGAGGAAGAGCGCCCCCAGGGTGGTGATACGATTAAGCACGCGGTTCAAGTAGCGTTCGGTGGCTACGCCGGGGCGCACCCCTGGCACACTACCTCCGCTCTTCATCAGGTTCTCGGCGATATTCTGCTGCCCAAACTGGATCTGGGTATACAGGTAGGTAAAGCCGAACACCATCAGGAAGTATAGAATCTGATACTGCAAGGTTTGTGGCTGGAAGAAGCTGTAGATTGCGTTTGCCACATTGCGTACCCACTCAGTTTGCGCCCCACGGAAGAACCCCGCGATGGTGGCAGGGAATACCATAATGGCGATGGCGAAGATGAGCGGGATCATACCTGCGCTGTTCACCCGCAAGGGGATGAAGCTGCTGCCCGCCTGGCGCACCATGCGGTTGCCGCGCATCATCGTTCTGGCATAATTGACCGGTATACGTCTTTGCCCCTCGTTTACCAGCACCACCCCGACGATAATGAGCAGGCCGATTGCCAGAAACACTATCAAGCCGAAGATGTTACCGATACCGCTTGTCTGCACGAACAACTGGCCGATGGCGGTCGGTATGCGCGAGACGATACCCGCAAAGATGATGATGCTGACACCCTGACCCACTCCAAACTCGGTGATCATCTCACCCAGCCAGACTAGCAGCAGCGTGCCAGTGGTCATCGCAATTAGCACCGCCCAGCTTTGCAGCCGATTAGCCGATGGGTCAAACAGGCCAAAGTTGAAGTTGAGGATGTTCGCGCTAGTGCCAAGCGTCGCCGAACCTGTAGAGAACTGGCGCAGCAGACCGTAGGCCTGGAGCGCACCTAGTGGTACGGTCAAGGCATGGGTCAGGCGGTTCTTGATCAGCTGGCCGCGATCCCCTTCCTTCGACAGTTCGCTAAGGCGCGGGATGATACCCGACAACAACTGCACGATGATGCTGGCAGTGATATAGGGGTAGACCCCCATTGCCACAATCGAGAACTGATACAGCGTGCCGCCGGAGAACAGGTTGAGCATCCCCAGCAGTTGGTTGTTGTTTACTACCTGCTGCAAGGCCCCCAGGTTGATACCCGGCACCGGGATATGGGCGATGAAGCGGAACAGCACGAGGATACCCAGGGTGAAGAATATCTTCCGCCGCAGGTCGGGTATCTTGAAGGCGTTGACTACAGCTTCGAGCATAGCGGTCGCTCGCTTTCTGTGAAAGTGTAGAATGAAGAATGTAGAATGTAGAATCTGGCTTGCGCCGCTTATATTCTACATTCTTTATTCTACCTTCTTCATTTCTATTAGGCCAGGCGGGCGCGCTTCTTGCGTCCGCTGCCGGTGCGCGGCTTATAGGTGGTGGGCTGCTCACCTTCAGGCGTATTAGCGATCGCCTCTTGCAAGGCGCGACGCTCACGACGCTTGACTGTGCCGGAATGTTCAAGCTCAGTGGCTGCGCCACCGGCGGCCTGAATCTTCTGCATCGCGCTCGCGGTGAAGGCGTGGGCCGACACGTTTAGCGCAGCTTCCAGTTCGCCATGGCCCATGATCTTGGTGGGCAGGTTAGGGTGGTTGATCAGGCGATGCGTCAGCATCAGTTCCGGCGTGATCTGCTCACCGCTGTCGGCGAATACTTCAGCCAACCGGCCAACGTTGACTACATTATACTCGGTAGCGAAAGGATTGTGAAATCCACGCTTGTATGGCAACGCCTTGACGATCTTATTCTGGCCGCCCTCGAACCAGGGCGGAATGTTGCCGCCGGTTCGGGCTTTCTGGCCCTTGGTGCCGCGCCCAGATGTCTTCTCGTTGCCGCTACCTGCGCCGCGCCCGATGCGCTTGCGCCGCTTGTTTGCGCCGTAAGGGGCTTGTAGGTCATGAAGTTGCATTTACTTTGCCCCCTCCTCTCCCTGCTCCTGAGTGTCAAGCTCTTCGACACGCAAAAGATGTTGAATCTTGAAGATCATGCCCCGAATGTCGGGCGTATCCTGCTTGACTACCGAATGGTGCATCTTGTGGATGCCGAGCGCCTTCAAGGTACGACCCTGGCTGGCCTCGTGGCCGATGGCGCTGTGCATCTGGGTGATGCGTAGCATCTTGCCAGTCGCCACGTTGCTGATGGGCAGATTGTGCTTAACGCCCACGACCACCACCTCCTCCTTGACCACCACGGAAACCGCCAGGGCCACCGGGGCGACCACCACCGGGACCGCCACGACTACCGCCGGGGCCACCACGACCGCCACCGGGACCGCCGCGACCACCGCCGCTATTTGCGCCACCGCTGCTGTCGCCGCCTTCGCCACCTTCACGACCGCCGCGACCACCGCGCCCGCGACCACCGCCCGGACCACCGCGCCCGCCGCGATCGTCGCGCTCACGGCGCACTTCGCGGGCTGGCTCGGCTGGTGGCGGCGCGTTGGGGTCAACCTTAACCCTGGCGCGACGCACCATCTCCTCGACGGGCAGGCCACGCACGGCGGCGATTTCCTGAGCGCTACGCAACTGCTGCAATGCCACGATGGTGCAGCGCACCACGTTGACCGGATTGTTGTTGCCCAACGACTTGGTTAGCACATCGTGGATACCGGCGGCCTCTAGCACCGCCCGCACGCCACCACCCGCGATTACGCCGGTGCCAACGCTGGCGGGGCGCAGCAGCACCTTAGACGCGCCGAATGTGGCAAGCGCCTCGTGGGGGATGGTGGTGCCAATCATTGTCACCTTAATCAGATTCTTCCTGGCATCCTCGCCGCCTTTGCGGATCGAATCAGTTACTTCAGCGGCTTTGCCCAGGCCCATGCCCACGATACCGTGGCCGTCGCCAACTACCACCACGCTGCTGAAGCTGAAGCGGCGACCGCCCTTCACTACCTTAGCCACGCGGTTGATCTGCACTACGCGCTCTTCCAATTCAAGCTTGGAAGCATCAATCTTTGGCATATAAGCTCCTCTAGTTTGCGGGGTCTTAGGGTTAAGGGCAACCCGCCCTCCCAGATAACCCGCTCTTCGACCGTTGCCGGTCTGTTAAGTGGGACTAGAAATCCAGACCACCCTCGCGGGCCGCTTCAGCCAGCGCTTTGACCCGACCGTGGTAGAGATAGCCACCGCGATCGAATACCACCTTGCTGATACCCTTGTCCTTTGCCCGTTGCGCGAGGGTCTTGCCTACCAGCTTGGCCTGCTCGACGTTAGTCTGCTTGGCCGCTTCGTCGCGCAACGCCGGTTCGAGGCTGTTGGCAGCAACCAGAGTGTGGCCGATGCTGTCGTCAATCACCTGCGCGTATACGTGGTTATTGCTGCGAAAGACGTTCAGGCGGGGGCGCTCCGGCGTGCCATTCACCTTGGCGCGGACGCGGTCGTGGCGCATCTCGCGGCCAGTCTTGAGATAGTGTGTTCGCTTCATCTCTGCGATAAACCTTTCTTCGCACGATTATATCCGTGCAGGTAGGCGCTGTGCGCCTCCTCTACTCATCTCCACTGGGAGGGGCTGGGGGTGGAGCGTGCGGTGCGACTAGCCCCCCATCCCCTAAAGGGGAGGGGATTCGCGCCTACTTCTTGCCGCCAGCCTTGCCAGCCTTGCCAGCCTTGCGGCGGATGCGTTCGCCAGTGTAGGAGATGCCCTTGCCCTTGTAGGGTTCGGGGGGGCGGATGCCGCGCAGCTTGGCGGCAATTTCGCCAACCGCTTCCTTGTCAATCCCCTCGATGGCAATACGGGTAGGGGTCTCCATCGCAAAGGTGATGCCGTCCGGCGGCTCGACCTGTACCGGATGGCTGAAGCCAACCAGCACCATCAGGTTGTTGCCCATCTTGACGGCGCGGTAGCCTACGCCAGTGATTTCCAACGTGCGGCGATAGCCACTGGTCACGCCGATAATCATGTTGTTGAGCAGGCTGCGGGTCAGGCCATGCAACGAGCGATGCAGCGGGCTTTCGCTGGGGCGAGTGACGGTCAGTTGGCCGTCTTCCTGAGCGATCCGCATATCGGGGTTGAAGGTGCGCGTCAGCGTCCCCTTCGGCCCTTTGACCGTGACGTGATTTTCATCGCCGAGTGAAATCGTGACCCCGGTGGGTAGGGCGATGGGTTTGCGTCCGATACGAGACATTGTTTCTCTCCTTACCAGATGTAGCAAAGCACTTCACCACCGAGGTGCTTGCGCCAGGCATCATGGCCGGTCATCAGCCCTTGCGGGGTGCTGAGGATGGCTACGCCGAGGCCGCCGAGGACGATGGGAATATCCTTATGCTTGGTGTATACGCGCAGGCCAGGCTTGCTGACGCGGCGTAGGCCGCTGAATACCGATTTCTTATCGCTGCCGTACTTGAGCCAGACGCGGATCGTCTTCTGCTCGGCATCCTGAGGCAGGTCGTAGTCGAGAACGTAACCCTCAGACTTGAGGATGCGGGCGATGTTTTCCTTCATCTTAGACGCAGGAATCAGCACGCTCTGGTGGCGGGCCATACCAGCGTTGCGGATGCGGGTGAGCATATCTGCAATCGGGTCGGTCATGTTCATTGTACCCGAATCTCCTTCTTATTAAGATCTTGGATTTTGCACTTTGGATTTTGGAGTAGCGGATGCGCCTTTGGGTTAATCATCCGCCCTTCGTAGCGAAGGGTAGGGGGCTGATGCAGCCCTTATCCAAATCCAAAATCGGCAATCCAAAATCGCGATTACCAGCTAGACTTGACGACACCAGGCAGCTTACCCTGGGAGGCCATTTCGCGGAAGCAGATGCGGCACAGGCCGAACTTCCGCATATAAGCGCGGGGTCGTCCGCAAACCTTGCAACGGTTGTACCCGCGCACCTTGAACTTGGGGGTGCGCTGCTGCTTGACGATCATGGATGTTTTTGCCATGGTTCTCCTTATAAACCCTTATCCGGTGTGAGGGAATGTTTCGGACCCCCTCCTGGCCTCCCCCAGTGGGGAAGGGGTTTGCGGACTAGCGGCGGAAGGGCATACCGAGCATTTGCAGCAGGCGGCGGCCCTCTTCGTCGTTGCGGGCGGTGGTCACGATGCTGATCTCCATGCCGCGCAGCTTGTCAATCTTGTCGTACTCGATCTCCGGGAAGATAAGTTGTTCCTTGAGGCCGAGGGTGTAGTTGCCGCGCCCGTCGAAGGCTTTGGGCGAAACCCCATTAAAGTCGCGCAGGCGGGGCAAGGCGGCGTTGATCAGGCGGTCGAGGAACTCATACATCCGCTCACCACGCAGCGTAACCATCGCGCCGATCGGCATCCCCTCGCGCAGCTTGAAGCTGGCGATGGACTTGCGGGCGCGGATGACCATCGGCTTCTGCCCCACAATCAAGGTCAGGTCGCCAACAGCCGCATCAATCGCCTTACCGTTCTGCACCGCTTCGCCGATGCCGATGTTGACCACTACCTTGCTGAGACGCGGCACCTGCATTACGCTGGTATAGCCAAACTCCTTGAACAGGGCTGGCGTTACTTCGTTCTTATACTTGTCAATCATTCGTGCGGTCATAGTATTGTAATTCTCCTTTAGCGTGGCTATCCCGAACCTGAGCAGGTGGGGGAGCAACACGCCGTTGACAGTGACGTAGCATCAGGGCCAAGCCTTGCGCTCTGCGTCTACTGCTGCCGTTGGCGACTGCGATCCTCAAGTACCTCCTGGCAGTGGCGGCACTGGCGTGCCTTGGTGCCATCAGCGAGGAACATGGCGGCGATACGGGTGGGCTTGCCACACTTGCCGCAGACAATCATTACATTGGAAACGTCAATCGGCGCTTCCAGTTCGATGATACCGGCCTGCCGTGCGCCACGCATTCCCTGGCGACGATGGCGCTTGACGATATTCAAGCCTTCGACTACTACCTTGTTGGTCTTGGGGAATACCTGCTTGACGAGACCCTGGGGTAGAGACTTGCCTGCCCGCCGCGCCGCCGAGGCATCCTTACCGGAGATGATCACCACGGTATCGTTCCGATGTATCTTCATTAAAGCACCTCCGGCGCAAGTGAGATAATCTTCATAAACGCCTTGTCGCGCAGTTCGCGGGCGACCGGGCCAAAGATGCGGGTGCCACGCGGGTTGTCGGTATTCGGCTGGAGGATGACGGCGGCGTTCTCATCGAAGCGGATATGGCTACCGTCGGGGCGGCCATACACGGTGGAGACGCGCACGATAACGGCGCGAACTACTTCGCCCTTCTTCACCGCGCCGCCAGGAGTGGCCTGCTTCACTGCCGCGATGATGATGTCGCCAACGGTGCCGTAGCGTCTGTGGCTACCGCCAAGCACCCGAATGCACATAATCACCTTCGCGCCGGTGTTGTCGGCAACGCGCAGCCTGGTTTGTTGCTGAATCACGGCTGTACCTCTTTCACAGATTGTAGATTGAAGAATGTAGATTCGACGTTGTAGGGGCGGGTTGCAATCGCCCTGGCTATGCTTCGTTGGCCTTTTGAATGATGGCGGTCAGCTTCCAGGTCTTTTCCTTGCTGATCGGGCGGCTCTCCTCGATACGCACGATGTCACCAATCTGGGCCTCGTTGCGCTCGTCGTGCGCCTTGAACTTGCGAGTCAGGCGCATCGTCTTCTTGTAGATGCGATGCTTCTTCAGGTGTTCGACGGCAACTACGATGGTTTTATTCATCTTGTTGCTCACCACCCGCCCAACCTTGACCTTGCCGCTCTCGCGCTCCTGAGCCACTGCGTGGTGGCTGGCAGGTACGGCGGCAGCGGCTTCGCTAGTCCCCGTGCCGACAGTCGCCTCGGTCACACTGCCGCTTGCGTCGGTAACATCAGCGGGCGTAGCGGTAATTGTTTGGTCTGCCATTAAATACTCCTTACTTCAGGGCCGAAACTGGCAGGGTTTGCTCCTCCAGCGTGTCCGGCGCGTAGATGGCGGCCAGTTCGATTTCGCGTAGCACCGTCTTCATGCGGGCGATGTCGTGCCTGACCTCACTGATGCGGGCGTGATTCTTCAGCTTGCGGGTAGCAGTCTGGAAGCGCAGGTTGAACAACTCCTGCCGCGCATCCTCTACGTGCTGCTGAATCTCGCCCACACTCATTAGCCTGATTTCTTCTGCGGTCATGGTCATACTCCTCTTATGCCTCGGCCTTGCCTTCGCCATCCTCGGCGGAAGCATCAGCGTGCGGCGCAGCGGCCTCATGTGCGGCGGCTTCGTCGGACTCAGCCTGGGCATCATGGAAGGCGTTGATTTCCTGACGCTTCTTGCTGCCCATGAAGCGCTCGTCGAACGGGACATCATTGCCAGACTCGGCGCGAGAGACGATCTTGGTGCGTATTGGCAGCTTGTGACCGGCCAGGCGCAATGCCTCGCGGGCCTCCTCTTCCTTCACGCCCGCAATCTCGAATAGCACGCGGCCAATCTTGACTACGCTTACCCAGTGGTCGGGTGCGCCCTTGCCTGAACCCATACGTGTCTCGGCGGGCTTGGCGGTCATTGGCTTGTCGGGAAAGATACGGATCCAGACCTTGCCGCCGCGCTTGGTGTAGCCAGTGATGGTGCGGCGGGCCGCTTCGATCTGGCGGCTATCGAGCCAGATGGTATCGAGGGCGACCAGGCCAAACTCGCCGAATGCGACGTAGTTGCCGGTATGGGCATGGCCGCGTGACTCTCCCCGGTGTGTCTTGCGATGCTTGGTTCGCTTGGGCATCAACATGGTTAAGCTCCTTGCTCCGCTGCCGCTGGTTCAAGCAGTTCGGTGGGGGTGACAGTGGGGGCGGCTTCCTTCTTCGCGGGCAGAATGTCGCCCTTGTAGATCCAAACCTTGACCCCAATGCGGCCATAGGTGGTGCCAGCGTGGAATACGGCATAGTCAATGTTGGCCCGCAGGGTATGCAGCGGCACGCGGCCATCTTTGTCCTGGGCGATGCGGGCAATTTCTGCGCCGCCTAGCCGCCCGCTGACCTTGACGCGGATACCCTTCGCGCCCAGGCGCATTGCGCGAGTTACGGCCTGCTTCATTGCTCGCTTGTAGCTGATACGCTTGGATATCTGGTCGCCCACGCTCTCGGCTACCAGGTAGGCATCGAGTTCCGGCTGGCGGATTTCGCTGATGTTCAGGCGCACCTTCTTGCCCGACACCTGCTCAAGCTCCTTACGTAGCACATCCACCGCCTGGCCGCCCTTGCCGATTACGATGCCCGGCTTGGCGGTGAACAGGGTGACATCAACCTGGTTGGCGCTGCGCTGGATCTCGACGCGGCTAATCGAAGCGTTGGCGAGGCGGGTCAACACCATTTTACGCAGGCGAATGTCCTCATGCAGCAACTCGGTATAGTTGCGGTCGGCAAACCAGCGTGACATATGTTCGGTGGTGATGCCGAGGCGAAAACCGATCGGATTTACCTTTCGTCCCAAACTAGACCCCCTCCCTATCCTCAACAACAACGGTAATGTGGCTCATCCGCTTCAAGATTTGGTCGCCTCGACCCTTGGCGCGGGCCATGTAACGCTTGATGGTCGGCCCTTTGTTGGCGAAGATTTCGCTAACAAAGAGGTCGGCGGGGTCAAGCTGATAATTATTCTCCGCATTGGCAACCGCGCTGGCAAGACAGGAGCGAACGTCGCGGGCGGCGTGCTTGGGCAGGAACTGGAGGATATCCAACGCCTCCTGCACCGGCTTGCCGCGCACCACGTCCACCACCAGCCCCACCTTCTGCGGTGAGCTGCGGACAAACTTGGATACGGCTCTGACCTTCATGTATGACTCCTTGATTACTTGACGCGGGTTGAACGTTCGGCGTGCGCGTGGCCGCGGAAGTGACGAGTGGGCGAAAACTCACCCAGCTTATGGCCGACCATGTTCTCGGTGACGTACACCGGCACGTGCTTCTTGCCGTCGTACACCCCGATAGTGTGACCAACCATCTGCGGGAAGATGGTGGATGCCCGCGACCAGGTCTTCAGCACCTTCTTGGTGTTGGTGCGGTTCAGTTCCTCGATGCGGTGCAGCAGCCGCTCTTGAATAAACGGCCCCTTCTTGGTTGACCTGCTCAAATGCTTACCTCCCTGATTATTCCGCTAGGGCGAGTTTGACCGACTCCCCCACCCAGCCTCCCCCAAAGGGGGAGGGGGTTTGCTTACTTCTTATGGCGGCTACGTACGATCATAGCATCGGTGCGCTTGTTGTTGCGGGTGCGTGCGCCCAGGGCAACCTTGCCCCAGGGGGTCTGCGGCACGCCGCCACGGGGGGCGCGGCCCTC
>JBBRMT010000161.1:0-11083 GCA_038230695.1 Chloroflexia bacterium | reverse complement strand
GATAGTCAAGGAATCGCTAGCCTGTGCTGCCCAGATCAGCGGCGTAGCGCCATTGGTTAGGTTGATTGGCTCATTGGAGAGCGTAACCGCGCTGGGTGGAATAGGGGCCTGCGGGGTTGGGGGTGGTGGGAAGGTCGGCTGGGGCGTAGTTGGTAGTGGAGTAAAATAAATGTTCATATCGAAAGTGCCATTCGGTGTGGGCAGGATCGCAGGGGAGGTGGGGGTGCTGCCAGCTGGGGTTGACGTTTGTGCAATAATGGGGGTATTGTTCGTCAGGGTTGCGGTAGGCATCAGTGTACTCGTAGCCGTACTGCTGGTGGCAAGCGCCTGGGGCGAGGTTGGCGATACGTTGTTCTGAGTCGCTGGCGCAGCGCTGCAGCCCAGCAGTACAAAGGCGATTATAAACAACATACTGATTGCCCGTGCCATTGTCCTCATCAGATAACCATCCCCTTCTGGCTGTCTCTGAGCCATTATCGCTTTTCCGCCGTTGATCGTCTAACTTTAGTAGCCTTATGATAACACATCTTCACACCTCTGTCAAGGATTTCGTTCTCTGGAATCAAGTATATTTTATAACCAATTATAGTGGGGGGGGGATATATGTAGTTTTTATATATACAGATTTGTGCAACTGTAGTCAACAAAGCCAAGAATTGCCACATCTGCCTTATATGCAAGCTGTTCAGCGATAGCAGCGTGGTCTGTTTGTTTGAAAGCAGGCGTTTATACTTCCCACCCCTTGCGTCCAGCCCGATTTCCTATTATTATAACGGCAGACCAACAAGGAGGTTGTATCCGCCATGTACCACCGCGACCGCTACGTGCCACCAGAGATTGGCCCCTGGGTGCAGGCCAACGCCTTCCTGCGCGACACCTATGTACGCAATCCCGTGCCATACTTCTACGAGGACCGTCACCAACTGCCCCAGCCGCTGTGGCAGGGCCACGACAGCGCCATCCGTCTCTATTATTATGCCTGGGAGGTGGCCTTTGGCAACTTCATTCGCCCCAACCGCGAGAGCAAGTTCATCGCCGACTTCGTGGAGACTGCCTTCAACAGCCATCTGTTCATGTGGGACAGTGCGTTCATCACTATCTTCTGCCAGTACGTACATCGCCTTTTCCCTGCTATCCGCACCCTCGACAACTTCTACGCCAAGCAGCACCCCGACGGCTACATCTGCCGCCAGCTTATCGAAGTTGATGGCAGCGATGTATACGCCGAGAACGACCCTGATGGCACTGGCCCCAACATCATGACCTGGGTGGAGTGGCTGCACTACCTGCGCTTTGGCGACAAGGAGCGGCTGCAAAAAATCTTCGCCCCGCTCTACGCCTACCACCTCTGGTATCGCCGCTACCGTGCCTGGCCGGATGGCACTTACTTCGCCACCGGCTGGTCAAGTGGGCTGGATAACTCCGCCCGCATCCCCGACTCGGAGCATTATCACCAATACTGGTCGTGGCTGGATGCCACCGCTCAGCAGGCGCTCGATGCCAAGATGCTGGCAAATATCGGCGATCTGTGCGGCCACCAGACTGAGGCGGCTGAGTTGCGGGCGGAATACGCCCACCTGCGGGCGTTGATCAACGAAAAGTTCTGGGATGAGCAGAGCGGTTTCTATTACGACCGCCCCCATCACGAGCAGTTGGGGCCGAACAAGGCAATCACCTCTTACTGGGCGCTGGTTGCCGACCTGGTGCCGCCAGAGCGTATGGCGCGGTTCGTCGCCCACCTCGAAGATGAGCGCAGCTTCAAGCGGTTGCATCGTATCCCCACCCTGGCCGCCGATGCCAGTGGCTATAATCCGGGTGGCGCGTACTGGAATGGCGGGGTGTGGGCTCCTACTAACTATATGGTAATCAAGGGGCTGGTCGAGCATGGCTACCGCCAGCTTGCTCACGAAATTGCCCTCAACCATGTGGAAAACATGGTTCAGGTCTACCGCGACACTCAGACGGTATGGGAGAACTATGCTCCCGATGCGCCAACTCGCGGCAACCTCAGCCGCCCCCGCTTCGTCGGCTGGTCGGGGCTGGGGCCGATCGCAATGTTGTTCGAGAACGTGATGGGCATCGAAAGTTGCGCCCGCGACAACTCGGTTAGCTGGGACATCCGCCTGCCCGAACCGCATGGCGTGGTCAACCTGCCGTTCGAGTCCGACTGCGAAACCACCCTGCGCTGCTCGGCGGAGATTGATGGCAAGCGGGTCATCCATATCCAGGCCAACCGCCACTATCAGCTAACCTGCACATATAAGGAAGCGCAATACCAGTTCGAGATCGCCACCGGCGATCAGTTCTACGAGCTGCCCAGTGGGCAGCAACTCAAGGGCAAGGCTGCCGAAGCTAAAACCCGCCTGCCAGAACCGACCCTACGCCGGAATGAACAGTAGGGAGGATAAAAAAAATGACATTGCAACGCACCATCTTCACGATAGCCATCGCTACTCTGCTGCTCACCAGCGTATCCGGGGCGAAGGCGCAACCGCCAAATCCCTACTTGGAAACTCAAAACTCAGGGTGGACGCAATCCCCCCCTGCACCAACTCAAAACTCCCTCACGCCTGCCCAACACGACGATCCATCCACCCCCACTGCCACGCTCTGTACCTTCAGCTACACTGATGTGCCGCCCAGCTACTGGGCATATCAAGCTATCGGCCAGCTAACCTGCCTGGGCGCAATCAGCGGCTACCCCGACGGCAGCTTCCACCCCAGCGCCAATATGCAGCGCGACCAGGTGGCAAAGGTGATAGTGAAGGCGAAGGCATGGCAGATCCAGCATCTCAGCCAGATATTCAGCGACGTGCCACCCACTTACTGGGCCTACGATTACATCCAGACCTCCTACGCCTTCGCCGCCGTCACCGGCTACTACGATAATCAGAGCAGCCACCCCTGCGCTGATCACGGCGTGGCCTCACCTTGCTACCTGCCGCATAACAATATTACCCGCGCGGAACTAACCTCAGTGGTGGTACGCATCCAGGGCTGGGCTCCCTATGACCCAGCCACCGCCACCTTCAGCGATGTGCCGCACACCAACTGGGCCTACCAGTTCATCGAAACCGGCCACCTGCACGGGGTCATCAGCGGCTATCCCGATGGCGCTTTTCGGCCCAACAACAGCATTACCCGCGCCGAGGTAAGCAAGGTGGTTGGCGATGGCATCAGCAACCCCTTACCTCAAGTGATTAGTGACTGGTGAGTGGTAATGAATTGATCGGGATGTAGGGGCGGACGGTGGCCCGCCCTCGTTAATCTGCAACCCGGGTCAGGGGTGTGATACAAGTTATTGTGTATCCGTAGGGGCGGGCGGTGGACTGCCCTCGTTAGTCAGCAACCCCTCGCGAAATCGGCTTGACACTACCTTTAGCCCCCATGTAAAATAGGCTCAGACGAGCCAACCTGTGGTTAAATAGAAAAGGAAGAGCAATGCCGCGCAACAATCAGCAAGATACTGAGGAGCAGGACAAAGGACTATCGCGGCGGGCGTTCCTACGCGGGACGCTGGCGTTGGGCGCAGCAGCGGGGGCAGCCGGGTTGCTGGCCGCCTGCGGGGGGGATACATCGGCTAACACCCCTTCACCTACCAACACGACCGTAGCACAGAGCCTACCACCCACCGCCGTGCCGCGTACTAATACACCCGCGCCACCAACCATTACCTCCGTGCCGCCCACCGCTACAGCAGTGCCAGCCACACCCACGCCCGCGATTAACGCCGCCGATGCCACCGCTACCGTCACCGCGCTACACCAGCGCCCCAATGTCACCGTGCTATGCTATCATCGCATTCGCGAGTGGGATGTCAGTTACAATGATGCGACCAAGCAAGCAACCGTGCTGCCCAAAGACTTCGACGATCAGATGGCCTATATCAAGAATCAGGGCTATCAGATTGTTCTACCAGACGATATGTACCGCTACTACACCGACCCAACCTTCGACATCCCTGACAAGTCGGTGATGCTCACGATTGACGACGGCTACGCCAGCGCCTGGACTTATGGCGTGCCGATTTTGGAGAAGTACGGTCTGCTGGCTGCATGGTTCCCGATGATGGTGGTGCTGGACAAGGAGAACTACTTCACCGCCGACAATCTACGCTATCTCGACAAGAAGGGCCACGCCATCTGCAGTCACACCTATGATCATCAGAATCTGGCGACACTTACCAGCGATGAGGAGTTCAAAGTACAGTTGGATGTTGCCAAGAAGAACCTGGAGACGCTGCTCGGTCATCCAGTCAAGCACTTCGCCTATCCCTGGGGGGGATACAACGATCTGGCAATTCAGCACGTGCGCTCGGCGGGCTTCATCTCCGCCTACGGCCTCGGCGACCCGCGCCATAATAATGACGACCTGCTATACACCATCCCCCGCGTGCAGGTCTTCGGCGGCGACGATATGACTACCTTCTTGCAGAAGCTCGACCACTGGCTGAAGTGAGTGCTGAGAAAGTGTCTGAAAAGTAAGGAGGAATGAAGGGGGCAATGATGGCCCACTGTTTGTCACTGAGGTCGTCTAGGGTAGGGTCTGCGGGTGATTGCGTTCATACTTCTATTTTACCCATCCGCATCCTCATTTGTCCAACTTATCAGACACTTTCGTAGCACTGTGATTGTGCGCTACTGGTTAATCGTGTTCTGTGTGCTGACATACCTGGAACAGCAGCGGGTGCGGCGCATCGCCGTGCAGGAGGCGGGCCAGCCGCCGCCCACCTGGGGTGACATCCGTGCTGAGTTGCAGCGCGAGCATCGGCGCAAGCTACTGCTGTGGCTGTGCGATCAATTACTGGCGGGAGCCGACGTGGTTGACCTTCAGGTACGTTTGGCTGCCTGAGCCGTTGTTAAAGTGCAAAGATAGTGAGTATCATTTTGAGCATAAATTGCCCTGAATAAAGCCATCTTACCTATTGACAGCAGCGGCAAAATCCCGTATAATATGTGAGTTGGTAGAACATTTGTGCGATGGTTAGAGAGCTGAACCGGACAATCACAGCGCCCATCACACTATCCTTGAACCCTTAAACTGAGAACATAGGAGGACGAGCAAGAACATGGCAGATCGTGAGAAGGCGATTGAGACCGCTATCGCCCAGATTGAGCGGCAGTTCGGCAAGGGTAGCATCATGAAGATGAACGACCCCGCCAACCGGATGTTGGTCGAGTCGATCCCCACCGGCAGTCTGGCTCTGGACCTGGCGCTGGGCATCGGTGGCGTGCCGCGTGGACGCGTTATCGAGATTTATGGCCCCGAATCTTCGGGTAAGACAACCCTTTGCCAGCATATTATTGCCGAGGCGCAACGGATGGGCGGCGTGGCCGCTTTCATTGACGCGGAACACGCGATGGATCCCGTATACGCCGAGAAGTGCGGCGTGAACCTCGACACCCTGCTAATTAGCCAGCCGGACAACGGCGAACAGGGGCTGGAGATTGCTGAGACCCTGGTACGCAGCGGCGCAGTGGATGTGGTGGTTGTAGACAGCGTGGCCGCGCTAACCCCTCGTGCCGAGATCGAGGGCGAGATGGGCGATGCCCACGTTGGCCTGCACGCCCGCCTCATGTCGCAGGCTTTGCGTAAGCTCGCGGCAGCGGTAAGCAAGAGCAAGACCGTGCTGATCTTCACCAACCAGATCCGCATGAAGATCGGCGTGATGTTCGGCAACCCGGAGACCACCACTGGCGGCCAGGCGCTGAAGTTCTACGCCAGTGTGCGGATGGAGATCCGCCGCGTCGAGAGCATCAAATCGGGCCAGGATGTGAGCGGCAACCACGTCAAGGTCAAGGTAGTCAAGAACAAGGTTGCCCCGCCTTTCCGCGTCGCCGAGTTCGACCTGATGTTCAACGAGGGCATCAGCCGCGAGGGTGAGATTGTGGACATCGGCACCGAACTGGGCCTTATCCGCAAGAGTGGCGCATTCTACTACTATGGTGATCAGAAGGTCGGCCAGGGTCGTGAGAACGCTAAGGAGTATCTGCGCCAGCACCTCGATATGGCTGACGACATCGAGCAGCGCATCCGCAGCAGCAGCGCCAACTTGCTCGAAGTGGGCAAGAGCGCCGCAGCGCCGGTGAAGGGTGGCAAGGTGGCCGCCGCTGCCCCTGCTTTCGACGAAGATGAGGATGAGGACGAGGAGTAGTTGCCCCAGCCGCATCGGCTAATGGCGAAGCGGACAAATGATAACCTCCTCATTTAGCATCGGGGTGGCCGTGACCGTAACTGGCGCGGCCACCCCGGTTCGTTTAATGCCAAGCGCTGAGGTTTGTGGTTTGAGCGCTGAGTGTCTTTGCCCTTTCGCTCCATAGGCGTAGGGGCGGGTTGCACTCGCCCTGACTTTGATAGAAAGAACGATTATGCCAACTATTGACCCAAAGAACATCCTCGCCAGCGTGGCGGTCGCCGAGCCGGAGGCGGAGGACAACCGTATCACCGCGATGCAACCGAGCAAGCGCAGCCGCGATCGGTTGCATATCTACGTTGATGGCCGCTACGCCCTCACCCTGAGCATCGAGGTCATTGCCGATGCGCGGCTAAAGGTGGGCATGGCGATGCCCGACATCAAGGTGCAGGAACTGGTGGAGCAGGAACGCTTCCAGCGTCTCTACGACCGCGCCCTCAACTATCTGGCGGGACGACCAATGAGCGAGTATGAGGTGAGCAGCAAACTGCGCGAGGTGCAGCGCAAGGCCGCCCGCCCCAAGCCAGTGAAGAAGAGCAGCTTCAGGAAATCGAACGGCTTTGCCAGCAAGCGCAAGCCGCTGCTGAAGCGCGACGATGATGAGGATGAGACCGTGGACCTGCCCGCCGAGGAGGAAGACGACCCAGAGGAGAGTGAAGCGCCCGACCCCGAACTGATCGCCAGAGTGATTGACAAACTGCGCGAACGCAGCTACGTTGACGACCTGGCCTTTGCCCGCTTCTGGATCGGCAACCGCGAACAGTTCAAGCCGATGGGCGAACGGATGCTCCGCAGCGAGTTGCGCGGCAAGCGGGTTGCAGATCAGGTTATCCAGCAGGCGCTGGATGAGCTAGAGGCGGCTGCCGAGCAGGAGCGCGTCAACCAGCGCGAACTTGCCGCTGCTGCCGCGCCGCTCACCCGCCGTCCGGTACGTACCAACGAAGACCTGTCGCTATTCGACAGCGTTCCCGACCAGGAGGAAACTAACGCCGAGGACGATGAGGGCTATGCCGAAGACTTTGGCCGGGGTGCGGGGGGCAGCGATCGCAGCAAGGCGCTGGACGTGGCCCGCAAGAAGCTCCGCAGCTACCAGAACCTGGACAAAGCCACATTCAAGCGACGCATGGGCGGCTTCCTACAGCGGCGCGGCTTCAGCTTCGGGGCGGTCAGTTTCGTTACCAATCGGTTGTGGGCGGAGATAAATGGCGAGGCTAGCGAGGATGATGAGGTCGAGGAATGATCATCGGCCTGAATCATGTGCAGATCAGCATCCCTAATTGGGCGGAAGATGAGGGGCGACGCTTCTATTGTGGGCTGCTAGGGCTGGCGGAAATAGAGAAGCCCGCCGCATTGAAGGGGCGGGGTGGCTTCTGGCTGCAGGTGGGCGACCACCAGGTACACGTCGGCACCGAGGATGGGGTAGACCGCTATATCACTAAAGCGCACGTTGCCTATGAGGTTGACGACCTCGAAGCGTTGCGAACGCGGTTGGCAGAAGCGGGCATCGCCATAAACGAGGCGGTTGCCGTGCCGGAGCGGGACCGTTTCGAGATCCGCGATCCATTCGGCAACCGTGTGGAGTTTACGCAGCAGTGGTCGCCACTTACCCACCCCAACCCCTCCTGGGGAGGGGAGTAATTAGTCCTTATCAAGCACGCCCATGCGACTGCGACGCGGTTCGCCTGGCTGGCGCGGCTCCTGGGCGGTGCGGATGCGGCTGCCGCGTTCGCCCTTCACCACCAGCACGCAGGTGCCTTCCACGAAATCGGCGGTGGGCCAGAACTCGCCCTCGATGTAGGGGCGCAGATAGCGAATAGCAAATTGGTGGGCGGCAAAATAGGCGCGGTCATGCTTCAACGCCAGTTCCTTCCCTTCAACTAGTTCCATGAGCTTGCTCCTGTCTAATATGCTGCCTGTTCGCCTATTGATGAGTCGCTTCCCATCCAATGGAAGCAGCAATACAATTATACCACACCCGTCAAATTATCGGGGCGGCAAATTGTGGATAAATCACTTGCCCGCCGCCCCCATTTTTGGTAAAATAGCGGAGATAACTTCTAGCCAGCCTGCACCAAACACGCATGAACCTTGCGCTAAACCGACAGGGCTGGCTTACGCATTATAAGGAGAGCAATCATGGCAGAGATTACGTGGCTGGGCCACCAGTGTTTTCGCATCAAGGGCAAGGATGTGACCATCCTGACCGACCCCTTCGACAAGTCGCTCGGCTACGAGCTACCCCGCATCATGAAGGCCGATGCCATTACCGTCAGTAACAACACCGACCCCCACCTTAACAACGCCGCCGCAGTGAAGGTCGAACCCAACCCCTACATTATGGAGCGGCCCGGCGAGTACGAGGTCAAGGGCGCGTTCTTCGTGGCAATCAGCAGCTACCGCGACAAGCAGCAGGGCAATAAGCGCGGCAAGAACAACATTTACGTCATGACCGTTGACGACCTGACCATCTGCCACCTCGGCGACCTCGGTCACGAGTTGAGCGAGTCGCAGAACGAGGCGATTGGTGATGTGGACATTCTGCTGGTGCCGATTGGCGGTAACGGGGGGATGGATGCCACTGCCGCAACCACGATCATCAGCCAGATTGAGCCGCGCATCGTCATCCCGATGCGCTACAGCACTGATGATAGCCACCCCAACCCTGAAGAATTGAAGCTGGAAGACATTGAACGCTTCAGCAAGGAGATGGGCCTGAAAGACCCACCCACTCTTGAAAAACTGAATATCAAGAAGGCCGACCTTCCAGAGAATACCCAAGTGGTGGTGCTGGAAGCCAGACAGTAAGACGAGCGGGTAGCAGCCGAGGGGCAGCTACCCGCTCCGACGTTAAACCCTATAATTCCTCCCCAAAGGGGGAGGCTAGGAGGGGGGAGCGTGGTGTACACTAAGCACCCACCCCCAGCCCCTGCCGGTGGGAGGGGAGAAATGATCAAAGGAGGATGGCAATGACCAAATACATATTCGTAACCGGCGGCGTGGTATCGTCGGTCGGCAAGGGGATTACGGTGGCGAGCATTGGGCGGCTGCTCAAGGCGCGGGGGCTGGCGGTGCGGATCATCAAGCTCGACCCCTACATCAACGTTGACCCTGGCACCATGTCGCCATATCAACATGGCGAAGTGTTCGTTACCGATGATGGCGCGGAGACCGACCTCGACCTCGGCCACTATGAGCGTTTCATTGACGAGAACCTTACCCGCTCCAGCAACGTGACCACCGGCCAGATATACTCATCGGTGATTGCTCGCGAACGGCGGGGCGACTTCCTGGGTGGCACCATCCAGGTTATCCCCCATATCACCAACGAAATCAAGAGCCGCATCGCTCAGGTAAGCCGCCAGAGCAGCCCCGATGTGGTCATCGTGGAAGTGGGCGGCACGGTGGGCGACATCGAGAGCCTGCCCTTTGTGGAGGCGATTCGGCAGATGCGTAAGGATGCGGGGCGCGAGAACGTGCTGTACGTCCACGTCACCCTGCTGCCCTATATTGGCGGCAGCGGCGAGGTCAAGACCAAGCCGACCCAGCACTCGGTCAAGGAGCTGCGCAGCATCGGCATAAGCCCCGACATCATCATCTGCCGCAGCGATACCGCCATCGAGCAGGAGATTAAAGACAAGATTGCCCTGTTCTGCGATGTGGAGCCGGAGGCGGTCATCGGCCTGCTTACGATGAAGAGCATCTACGAGGTGCCGGTGGTGCTGGAGGATGAGGGGTTGGGCGGCTACATCGTCAATAAACTGCAACTGGTGTGCCACGAGCCGGACCTGCGCGAGTGGCGGGCGCTGGTGAAGCGCATCCACCATCCCAAACGCACCATCGAGATCGCCCTGGCTGGTAAGTATACCGAGTTGCACGATGCCTACCTCAGCGTGGCCGAGAGCCTGCGCCACGCCGCGCTGCACAACGATGTGGATGTGGATATCCGCTGGGTGAACACCGAGGACATCGAGCGCGAGGGCGCGGACAAGCTGCTGGCCGGGGTGCAGGGTATCCTCATACCAGGGGGCTTCGGCGACCGCGGGGCGCAGGGCAAGATTGAGGCAGCCCGCTACGCCCGTGAGAACCTGATCCCCTGCCTGGGCCTCTGCTACGGTTTGCAGATGGAGGTGATCGAGTTCGCCCGCAACGTTTGCGGGCTGCTCGGCGCAAACAGCACTGAGATTGACAGCCACACCCCTCATCCGGTGATTGACGTTATGCCCGACCAGCGCGACATCGCCGACCTGGGCGGCACGATGCGCCTCGGCCTCTACCCTTGCCAGCTTGTGCCGGGGACGAAGGCAGCGGCAGCTTATGGCGAAGGGGTGGTTTACGAGCGGCATCGCCACCGTTTCGAGTTCAACAATCACTACCGCGAACGCTTGCACCAGGCGGGCTTGATCGTCAGCGGGGTGTCGCCCGACGGCAGGCTGGTGGAGATCATCGAGCTACGCGACCACCCCTGGTTCGTCGCCAGCCAGTTTCACCCGGAGTTCAAGAGCCGCCCTAACCGCCCCCATCCGCTCTTCCGCGATTTCATCAAGGCGGCTATGACCACCGCGCCGAAGGTGGATCAACGCCCCCGCGAATTGGTGCCGGTGGTTGCCTGAGCGTATCAGCGCTGAGTGCTGAGGGCTGAGTGCTGAGGGCTGAGTTAGTAGTTCACGTAGGGGCGGGTGGCTGCCCGCCCTGATGCAACGCACTAATGCCCATCGCGGCAACGTATGTTGGTGTAGGGGCGGGCGGTGGCCCGCCCTGTCGCCCAACACCTATGCCCATCGCGGCAACGTATGTTGGTGTAGGGGCGGGTGGCTGCCCGCCCTGATACAACGCACCTATGCCCGTCGCGGCAACGTATGTTGGTGTAGGGGCGGGTGGCTGCCCGCCCTG
>JBBRMT010000160.1:0-11091 GCA_038230695.1 Chloroflexia bacterium | reverse complement strand
TCATCATCACCCTGCTGGCAGGTTGTGGCGGTAGCGGCGGTGCGTTGCTCTCTGCCATCAGCAGTGATGCGGGTATCACCCAGCTTACCGCCGACGGTAGCGCTGGCACCCGTGTCGCGCCTAATCTGATCGTTTTCCACTACAGCCTGGGTCAGCAGTCCACCATCAAGGTCTCCATCCTGGCGGGCAGCCAACGCTACTATCTCCGTAACGATGACCGCACTCGCGCTGCGGGTGATTATCAGATTGCCTTCGACGGCTCACTGCCAATCAGCAATACTAATGGGCTGGTGCGTCAGGTATTGCCAGCGGGCGATTACCAGTTCGTAGTCGAGGCTACCGCTAGCGGCCAGACCAGCAGCCAGCAGCAGGCGTTCCGCATTGTCGCGGCGGATACCGCCCCGCCGACGATTGACAACCTTGCCGCCGCCCCCACCACCATCAGCCCCAACGACGACGCGATTGCCGACTCAGCGCAGCTTACCTACCGGCTGGCTAAAGCGGCGAAGGTCAGCGCCAGCGCCACCGACATCACTGGCACCACTACCATCGTGCAGCCGCCGCTCAAGGTATTGACTGGCGAACAAACACTCACCTTCAACGGCAAGCAGCCCTCCGGCACGCCACTGCCCGACGGCGTGTACACCGTGACGGTGCAGGCCGCCGATGCGGCTGGCAATGTCTTCCAGCGCAGTCTGCCCATCACCGTCGAAGGCGGTAGCCCCCCATCGGCCACCGTCCTCAGCGTGGACTTCAGCCCCACCCAGGTAATCGTGGGCAGCAAGTTGCACGTGACTATCAAGGTACGCAACACCGGCAAGACAACCCTACGCACGCAAGGGCCATACAGCGGTTTCACCTACACAACTAATGATACCTACGCCTCGATTGGTTGTCCCGATGCGGCAGGCTTCTGGCGAGTGGGCGTGGATTGGAACAATAACAGCAACAACAATGACCGTGTGGGCGCGCCTCTGCGCTATCCTTTCCGCTGGGGTCTCGGCCACGATCTCAAGCCGGGCGAGGAGGCTACCGTCGAGGGCGACATCGTGATTTACAAGCCGGAGACAAGCATGACCTTCTACGCCGGTCTGCTGCAAGAGGGCATCAACATTGCCGCCGATAACCGGCACCCCACCAACATTCAGGTCAGCATCCCCCAGGGATATACCCAGCCCAACCAGCCCACCGCGCCATTCGCGCAATGCCCAAGCAAGTGAAGGTAGAAGGTAGAATGAGTTACGCTCCTACAACCGCACCCTTATTGTAGAGGCGTGATTTACCACGCCCTGGTGAAGCGCATCAATGCTCATTGGAGCCTTAAACATCTCAACCTTTGGTGGCTACAAACTTCATTGCTTCCTGCGCGAGGGGTAGCCATTCCGCTTCGGAGGTGGGTTCAATGCTCACCCACTCCTTCATCAGTCGGCCATCGCTTCTCGGATCATAGGGTTCACCCTCCCCGGAGCCGATCAGCGTATCCACTCGTGGCTTCGGGAGTTTGACCACGAGCCTGCCCCTGACCAACATGGCAAAGATTTTACCGTTGATTTTCAATCCTGCTGCGCCGAACCGGTTTCCTGGTCGCGGTGAGGTGACATTCGGTTCGGCGCAAAGGGCTTCGATAATTGCGGCATATCGCTCTTCAGCATCACTGGGTAGCTGGCTCATTAAACTTAACCTCCTTATCACTCCTCACTTCTTTTTAGCTGCACGATAAGAACCGCAATATCCGCCGGATTGACCCCGGCAAGACGGGCGGCCTGACCCAACGTGGCGGGACGCATCTGGTGCAGCTTTTGCTGCGCTTCGCGGCGTAGTCCGCTCATGGCGAGATAGTCGAAGTCGGTGGGCAGGCGGCGTTCCTCCATGCTGCGGGCGCGTTCCACCTCGAAGCGTTCGCGCTCGATGTAGCTGGCGTACTTGGCGATTAGCTCGACCTGCTCGGCAATCTCGCGTTGGAGATTTGAGTTTTGAGTTTTGAGTTTTGAGTTAAATGCTGAATGATTGGCCGCGTCTGTAGGGGCGAACCGTTGTTCACTCAGCACACCCTCCCAGCCTCCCCCAGCAGGGGAGGGGTTTATCACCGGCAGAACGTGATAGGTTACATCCTGGCGCTTGAGGTAGTCCATCACGCTGCTGGCGTGGGTGACAGGGGGGAAGCCTGCGGCGGTTAGCACGGCGTTGAGGCTGGCATTGGGGCTGATGCGCTGGTGGCTGAGATGGGCGACGGTGGTGGCGATCATCTCGCGCTTTAGCTCTACCGCTGCATATTGTTGCTCGCCCAGCAGGCCGAGACGATAACCAATCGCAGCGAGGCGTAGGTCGGCGTTGTCGGTGCGGAGCAGGGTGCGATGCTCGGCGCGGGCGGTCATCAGGCGGTAGGGTTCGCGTAGCTCCTTGGTGGTGAGGTCGTCGGCCATCACCCCAATGTAGGCCAGGCTGCGCGGCAGGATAAGCAGTTCGCCACGCTCCAGTTGCGCGATGGTCGCCCGCGCTTCGGAGGGCATATCGCTGTCGCGCACGCTGCGCTGGGGCAGGCCGCCCGCCCGCAGCGCAGCATTGATGCCCGCGAGGATGCCCTGGCCTGCCGCCTCCTCATAGCCGGAGGTGCCATTTATCTGCCCGGCGAGGAACAGGTTCGCAACTCGCTTGCTTTCCATTGTGGATTGCAACTCGCTTGCCTGCACCGCATCGTACTCCACCGCATAGCCACTACGCATAATTTCCGCGTGGCGCAAGGCGGGGATGGTGCGGAGCATCGCCAGTTGCACATCTTCGGGCAGGCTGGTGTTCGCGCCCTGCACGTACACCTCATTGGTCTGCCAACCCTCCGGCTCAAGGTATAGCTGCTGCCGCTCCTTTTCGGGGAAGCGGGTCACTTTGTCCTCGATGCTGGGGCAGTAGCGCGGCCCTACCCCCTCGATGATGCCGCTGAACATGGGGGCGCGGTCAATATTATCGCGGATTAGCTGGTGAGTATCGGCATTGGTGTGAATCAGGTAGCAGGCCATCTGCTGCCGCCATTCGCAAAGCTGGGGGTTGGGGTAGATGGGCAGTGGCTCCAGCAAAGTTGGCGTGGTCGGCCAGTGGCTGAAGTGCAACGGGGTGGGGCTGCCATACTGGGGAATAGTCTCGCTGAAGTCCACGCTGCGGGCATCTACTCGCGGCGGCGTGCCAGTCTTGAGCCGTAGCAGCTTGAATCCCAGGCTCTCCACCGTATCGCCAAGTTCGACGGCGGGCGCTTCACCGGCGCGGCCAGCGGCCATGGTGGTATCGCCCATCACAATGCGTCCGCGTAGGAAGGTGCCAGTAGTCAGCACCACTGCCTTAGCCTGATAAACCGTACCACCCTTCGATACTACCCCGCGCACTATGCGCCGCCCTGCCGCCTCGCCGATCAGCAACTCGCTAACCATCGCTTGCTTCAGATACAGGTTGGGTTGCTGCTCGACCACCTGCTTCATCGCTGCCGCATAGAGGCGCTTGTCGCTCTGCGCCCTGAGCGCCTGCACCGCCGGGCCTTTGCCGGTGTTGAGGGTGCGGATCTGGATGAAGGTGCGATCGGTGACGCGGGCCATCTCGCCGCCCAGCGCATCGAGTTCGCGTACCACATGGCCCTTCGCTGGCCCGCCAATGCTGGGGTTGCAGGGCATCAGGGCCACGGTATCAAGGTTGGCGGTGAGCAGCAGGGTACGTCGCCCCATCCGTGCCGCCGCCAGCGCCGCTTCGCAGCCCGCGTGTCCCGCGCCGATGACGATTACATCGTAGTTGTCGGTTAGAGAAACCATACGCCCTTGCTTACTTTACTACGGCTACAGTGTCACTGCGAACGCCAGCGTAGAAGCCATAGCGGTTGGCGATGCGCTCATACCCCGGCAGCGGATTTTCGTAGACCCAGGCGATGTTCTGCGCCGTGCCTTCTGCGGTGACCAGGTCCACCCAGTAGCAAATGCCCTTGTACGAACACTTATAGGTTCGCTCAGTTACCTTCAGCATCTCTTCGTTCACTTTGTCGGCATCGAAATACCAGTAGCCCTCGAAGCCAAAGACTTCCTCTGGCTCGGTGCCGCTTGCCAGTATCGCTCCACCCTGGCGCTGGCTGATGGTTATATTGCGTTCGCTCATGTTATATCTCCGTATTTATATGGTTGGCTGCCAATTACGCTTTTGCGCTCTTATTCTACCAATATCATGAGGGTAAGGTCAAGCTGGACAAAGTAGAGCTGATGGGGTAAGCTATGGCGGCCAGCAAACTATCTCCTGCGCACGTTATATCGGGATGGGCGAACAATGATTCGCCCAGGACGGTCTATTTATGAACATTATTATCACCACATCACAGGTGCCGTTCGTGCGAGGCGGCAACGAGGCGCTGGTTGACGGCCTGCGGGCCGCGCTGATCGAGCGTGGGCATCGTGTGGATGTCGTGGCGTTGCCCTATCGCTGGTATCCGCACACGGAATTGGTCAAGAGCATGGCCGCCTGGCGACTGCTCGACTTGACCGAGAGCAACGGTGTACCGGTTGACCTGGTTATTGCCACCAAGTTCCCCTCCTACCTTGCCAGCCACTATAATCGCGCTCTCTGGCTGGTGCATCAGCATCGCCAGGCATACGACTGGTATGGCACCCCTCTCAGCGATTTCGTCAACACGCCAGAGGATGGGCGAGTACGCAAAATGGTACAGCAGGCGGATCGGCTGGGCATCGGCGGCATTCCCCCCGCCCGCCGTTTTGCCATCAGCCGCAACGTGGCGGGCAGATTGCAGCGATACAATGGCCTTGCCGCCCAGCCGCTCTATCCGCCCCTGGCCCATGATCGCTGGCAGGCGGGCGATTACGGCGATTACATCGTGTTTGTCAATCGGCTAGATGCGGCCAAGCGACCGGCGTTGCTGCTCGATGCGCTTGAGCAAACTCCGCAGGCGAAGGCGATCATCGCTGGCAGCGGACCGCTGCTGGAGGCGCTGCGGAAAAGGGTGGCGGATGGGCCGCTACAAGGTCGGGTGCAACTCCCTGGCTACATCAGCGAGGAGTACAAGATTGAGTTGCTGGCGAACGCCCGCGCCGTCTACTACGCACCGATTGACGAGGATTACGGCTTCAGTACCCTGGAAGGCATGGCAAGCGCCCGCCCCCTCATCACCACCGATGATGCGGGTGGTGTGCTTGAGTTCGTGCGTGACGGCGCAAATGGCCTGGTCAGCCCGCCCGATGCCGCCGCGCTTGCCGCCAACCTGCGGCGACTATACGCGGAGCCGTACCTCGCCGCCACCCTCGGCCAGCAAGGGCTTGCTGACTATCGCGCCGCCGATATTAGCTGGGACAAGGTAGTTGCCGCGCTGCTCGGTTGAGATAAACAAAATGAGGACGCACTGAAGTGCGCCCTCGTATATTTCTGACTGTTGCCAGCAGCCTCAGCCGCGCCTGGTTACGCTTTCGCTGTCACCCTGCTCCGGCGCATCGGGCCAGCCGCGGCGATGCCCAAACGGGCCGTGGAAGTGTTCGCCACGCTGGCCGGGGTGTTCGCCCCAGCCTCGCGGGTCTGCGGGCGTACCGCCCCAGGGCCGACCACCGCCGAAGCGCGGGCCAGCGAACGGACCACGGAAGCCCCACCAGCCACCGCCAAAACGATAGCCGGGGCCGCCCGGGCCGGGGCCGAAGCCGGGGTGTGGGCCGGGGCCGTGACCACCGGGGCCGTGACCGCCGGGGCCAAAGCCAGGGCGACCATGCCAGCCGCCCCGTCCCTGCTGCTCACGGGCCTGCCGCCACTCGTTGATGCCTGCGGCCTGCTCCTCGCCAACCTCGCCGTTCTTCACCGCCTGGGCTAGCGTGTCTTGCCACGCCTGCTTGCGAGCCTCGTCCAGCTTGCCGCGGCTGATGCCGAGGTTGTCGGCCAGCTTCTGCCAGTATGTGTCTCGGTTAAATGCCATAGGTTTGTACCTCTTTCTGTGTATAGTAAGCGCACTCATGTATAGGCGCATTTACGGTTAGTCAAGGGAACGCTGCAGACATCCCCATGCTAGATTATACCGCTGCGCCACGCCACTTGTTTCGCTGGTGGTCCAAATCTAACACGCTTCTAACACGAAGCCACTATGGTAAGTGGGTAAGTTGCGCACCAGGGCGGGCCACCGCCAGCCCCTACGATTGATATGTTTAGCGCGGGAAGGCTTCGCGCAGGCCACCATCTACCGGCATCATGCTGCCAGTGGTCTTGGCGGCACGGTCGGAGGCGTAGAACAGGGCCGCCTCGGCCACATCCTCAGCGGTAACTTCGACGCGCAGCAGGTTGCGCTGGCGGTAGAAATCCTCAAGCTGGTCAGGAGCTATCCCGTAGGAGCGGGCGCGTTCGGTACGCACCTCGGCGCTCCACAAGCCACTACCGGAGAAGATTGCGTCGGGGTTGACGATATTGGAGCGGATGGCGAATGGCCCGCCTTCAAGAGCCAGCACCCGCGCCAGTTGCGCTTCCGCCGCCTTCGCCGCACTGTATGCGCCGAAATCCTTGCCCGGTGCGGTCACATTCTTGGTGGCGATAAACACCAGGCTGCCGCCTATCCCCTGCGCTTTCATCACTCGCAGCGCCTCGCGGGCCACCAGAAAGTGGCCGGTGGCGTTTACCGCAAAGCTGCGCTGCCAGTCACTTAGGGTAAGCTCGTCAATCGGGCAACTGTGGGCGATGCCCGCGTTGGAAACCAGCACATCGAGGCCGCCATATTCCAGCAGCATCCGCTGGTAGGCCGCCTGCACGCTGGCCTCGTCGCTGACGTTCATCTCCACTGCCATCGCGCGGTTGTTGGGGTTGGCCTGGTTCAGTTCCTCGGCCAGCGTCGCCGCTCGGTCAATGTCGAGGTCGGCGCAGACTACGTGTGCGCCGGCGGCGGCGAAGCGGTGCGCGATGCCTGCGCCAATCGCCCCTGCCGCGCCAGTTATCAACACCACGCGGCGGGCAAGCTCCTTATCCGGCAGCGCGAGGGTCAACTTGTATAGTTCCAGCGGCCAGTATTCCGCCGCAAACGCATCCTTGTCGTCCAGCGAACGATAGCCACCCACCCGCTCCGCCGCCGCGACGATGGCGATGGTGTGATGGTAGATGTCGCTGGCAACCGTCACCGCCTTGCTGTCACGGCCCACGCTGAACATCCCCAGCCCACGTACCAGCACAACCCGCGGCATCGCAGTCATCATCGGTTCGCCAGTCTGATGCTGCTGGTAATAGGCCACATATTCCTCAGCCCACTTATCATATGCGACCCGTGCTGCCGCGATCAGGGCGGCAATATCCAATGAGTCAACGGCATCAATCCACAGGGGGTGACGCTTGGTGTTGAGGATATGATCGGGCGTGGCAGCGCCCTCGCGCAACACAGCAGGCAGCCGTTCCGCGCTGATAGTCTCGCCATTGACGAAGGCCAGCACATCATTGCTATCATCAAAGCGCATCACCATTCGCTGGCCTTGTGCGTCCTGACTGAGTATCCCGCGCAGGGCGGGGGCGAGTTGGGCGGCGATAGAAGAGTTTTGAGTTTTGAGTTTTGAGTTTTGAGTTACGGAGTCTTGCTTACTTGATTTGGGGGTCAAGATGGCATAGTGGGCAGCGCGGCCTACCATCTCGATGTGGCGCTGGTAGGCGGTGCGGGGGTCCTCGGCCCAGGTGATCAGGCCATGATTGAGCAGGATCACGCCCTTGATCGCGGGAAACTGACGGGCAGCCTCACCGACCAGTTTCGACAGGTAGAAGCCGGGGCGGTGGTAAGGGATGATCGCCAGCTCATCGCCGTAGAGTTCGAGCAGGATTTCGATGTGACGCTGGTTGTTGGTAACTGCCAGAATGGCATCGGCGTGGCTATGCACCACGCTGCGGGCGGGGACGAAGCCGTGCAGCAGTGTTTCAATCGAGGGGCGGCTGGAGTTTGGCTCCATCAGGGTGTGGGCAAGGTACTCCACCATCTTATCGTCGCTCATCGTCGCTTGTTCAAACAGGGCTATCACATCATCCATCCGCACGCCTGGGAAGTCACGCGGCGTAACCGCCTTGAGGTCGGAGCCGCTACCTTTCACCCGCATCACATAGGTATCGCGGCCCCGAAAGTCGGTTTCGTGCAACTTCAGCGAGGTGTTGCCGCCTCCCCATACCACCAGGGAGGGGTCGCTACCCACCAGCCGCGATTGATATACGAGTAGGTCTAGTCCTGCCAATCCAGCCGCCGCCTCGTCATCCCAGCGGTTGGCGATGATTTGCTGCTCGTTCATATCCCTTACCCTTTCTGCACATCAGTCATCCTGTGGCGCAACCGTTATACTGAGGTCGAGGCAAAGGCTCTGCGCGGGTAGCACATCGCGCCACTGCCGCACCAAATTGCGGTAGGCCCGCCCGACAGGGCGCATCTGGCGGTGCAGGTCGTAGAGGCCCAGCGGGTTGATATGGTTGTTATCTTCACGTAGGGCAGTGTCCCAGTCCACCTGATCGGTCAGGCTATACCAGGTGAAGCCGATCAGCGGCACCCCCGCATCGCGCAGATGCACCATGTTAGTCCACTGCTTCCACAGCCACAGGGGCGCTTCAGCGGCATTTTGCAAGTTGGTCTCGGTGTGCATCACTGGCAAGCGATAGCGGTCGAAGTAATCTTTGGTAATCATGTAGTAACCCAGCGTTTCACCAGCGGGCCGCTCCAGGCCGTCGGCATCCACCAGGTGTTCATTTGTGATATAATAATCGTTGCCCATAATCTGATAGGGGCGCAACGCCCGCCCGTGTTCGCCGAACCAATGAAACTCCTCGCGGCTCATGCCATTATCCAGCAGATATTCGTAGCTGCACTGGCAAACCCCGTGATACCCATAGCAAAGGTCGAGCGACAGGAAGCGGCGGTGGTTGAGTTCATCGCTCAATTCCTGAACTGATGGGTCGGCTGGGTGGAAGTATTCGCTGGATTCACTCTGTATAAAGTAAGCCCTCGGCTGCAACTTGACAATTGCCTGCTCTGCGAGTATATTAGCCTTTGCAAGATGCTTCAGGGCGGTGACGAAAGCGCGATCGCTGCGTTGTCGCTCATTCCACCAACCCAGCAATGCAGAAAACTTGGCGCAAACATATATCTCGTTGACTGGGGTGTAGAGATGCACCCAGGGGTAACGCGCCGCGAACGCACCTGCGTATTCAGCAAAAAGGGCGGGCCAGTCGGGATTCTGAAAGTTGCCCACCCAGTCCGGTACGCCAAAGTGGCAAAGGTCAACGATGGGGGTGATGTTGCGTCGTCGCAAGGCCGCAAACGTGGCATCGGCAAACGACCAATCATACCGCCCTGGCCCCAGGTGGGTCTTATAGTAAGGCGGACCGTAGCGTAGATATTCTAGCTCTAGCTCGTTGACCAAAGCAAAATCATCCTGCCAGTAAGTATAATGGTCAGTCTTCGCCATCTCGTCAACTCGCAGGTCATGCCCATTTTGGTCAGTAATTACCGGATAGCTGTTCTCGATGCCAGTGGCGAACATAAAGCGTCCCCCTTGCTGGGTGTGCCTCGATGCCAGTCTTGTCATAGCGTTTCTGCTCCTGGTTGGATTTTAGCGGCTGAAGCTGCAGGAAGTGATCTGGTGCAGTATCGCGCTGTTGCAAAATTGTATGTTATATTTGCAGGTTCGTCAATATCTCGCTACATCAGCACCATCAATATTGATGGCACGGATTATGATAGATACTTTTTGAGTTTAAGACAGGGAATAAAAGGAATTGAGGGAGGTAATACTATGGATGGTGAAACCGCTGGCATTGAACTTGGAAGCTACCCCACTGGACATATAAACGGGGAAGAGGTGTATGGGCCAAATCAGCGTACCTGGAGCAACGTCGATCGCGGGTTCGCTGAGGATAGCGAGCCTAGTGACCATATGCGGCATGATGCGCGGCTGGCCGATAGCCGCAGCCGCCCGCTAACCGTCACTGCGCTGGACGAAACGAGGGAGACGGTTTAATCTAGCCTTGCTAATCGTAATCCTCTTCGCCGTAACTCTCCTCCATCTCCGGTATCTCCGGTTCGCCGAGTAGCGCATCCTCGATGGTCTGGGCCAGGCTGGCGACCCCTTCGCCATTGAAGTCGGTGGCAAGGGCGGGCGGCTTGGGGGACAGTGGGTAGAAACCCTTGCTGAAACCTAGCTTGGCCGCCTCTTGCAGCCGCCGCTCCAACTGGCTAACCTGGCGTAGCTCCCCGCTCAGACCGATTTCTCCGATCAGCACCGCACTGGGGTCTACCATCTGGCTGCGGAAGCTGCTGGCAATCGCAGTGGCAACCGCCAGATCTACCGCTGGCTCGTCCACCTTCATCCCACCCACCACATTGACGTAAATATCCTGGTTCGACAGTGCAAGGCCAACCCGCTTGGTAAGCACCGCGATCAGCATCTGCAAGCGGTTGTTGTCTACGCCATTAGCAGTGCGGCGCGGCATCCCGAAGCTGGTGGTGCTGGTCAGCGCCTGCACCTCGACGAGCAACGGGCGGGTTCCCTCCATAGTCACCGCCACTGCGCTGCCGGGGATGCCCATGCTGCGCTCGGCAAGGAAGGCGGCGGAAGGATTCGGCACCTCAATCATACCATCGCCGCTCATCTCGAACACCCCTACCTCGTTGGTGCTGCCAAAACGGTTCTTCACCCCACGAAGCAAGCGATACTGATGGTAGCGATCACCCTCCAAATATAGCACGGTGTCTACAATATGTTCAAGCACCCGTGGCCCGGCCAACGCACCCTCTTTGGTTACATGGCCGACCAGAAACATGGGGATATTGCGGCTCTTGCCCATGCGCATCAGCCTGCTGGTACACTCGCGCACCTGGCTGACGCTGCCCGCTGCCGAACTCACATCCGGCACGTAGACAGTTTGGATCGAGTCGATGATCACCAGTGCGGGTTGCATCTGCTCGATATGCTGCAGGATGTAATCCATGTTGGTCTCGGCTAGCAGATACAACTCTTCGGGCGCGATGTTGAGCCGGTCGGCCCGCAGCTTGATCTGCTGGTTGGACTCCTCGGCGCTAACGTATAGCACCTTGCCGCTGGCTGCCAGCAACCCGCTGATCTGCAGCAGCAG
>JBBRMT010000159.1:0-11139 GCA_038230695.1 Chloroflexia bacterium | reverse complement strand
GGGGCGGCGCTCTGCGGTCTTGATTAGCTCCTTCAGCCCCTCATACTCGCCCTTGCGTACATCGGGCAGCCGCTTGCGGGTGGCAAGGGTGGCCGCCTCGGCGTAGAGGTAGATAGGGATGTCCAGCTCGTCGGCTAGCCGCTGGCCCAGTTGCTTTGCCAGCGTCACGCACTCGGCCATCGTCACCTCGCTGATGGGGATGAAGGGGATAACATCCACTGCGCCCATTCGCGGGTGCGCGCCCTGGTGATGGTTCATATCTATAAGCGCGACCGCCTTGCGGGCCATCAGGAAGGCGACCTCGCTGACCGCTTGCGGCTCGCCCACATAGGTGACAACCATGCGGTTGTGGTCGCGGTCGGCAGAGTGGTTTAGCAGGCGCACCACCAGGCCAGCATACTGCGCCTCCAGCACAATACCGCTGATTTGCTCGACGACCTCTTCGCGCCGCCCCTCGCTGAAGTTCGGCACACATTCGACTAGTTTGGACACGTAATACTCCCTTCTGAATGAAGAATGTAGAATGAAGAATGTAGAATGATGGCGGGGGTATTTTACCACAGGCGGGGGTTTGAAGCGCGTGGACGCGGTTTGAAACGCGGAAGGCGCGGAAGGGGCGCGGAAAACGCGGAAAAAGCATCCGCTTTACTCCTCTCCCAGCGGGAGAGGCTGGGTGAGGGGCTACAGCAAAAAGCCTCTCCCCAGCGGGGAAACCCCTTGGGGTTTCCCTGCGGGTAGGTTTGGTGAGGGGAGAAAGATGCCAAATCGTAATTGCCCATCGCCAGCGACATCCTTGCCGAGTTACCGGGGGTTGGGGTCGCAGCCCTCGATCGGCGCAGCGGATGGGCCAGCGGACGTGGGCAGCGGATAAGCGGATAAGCGGACGTAGGGGCGCAGATTTATCGCTCCCTAGTAGGTTGCTTGACGCTGTCTGTGAAAAATGATACAATATCCTTATCTGGCAGGGGGTCTAGCCAGGGGAGCAAGTGTTATTTTGATAGCAACTGAAGATTACAAGCAAATCGCCGCGCTCAACACCGATGCGCACCTGACTGGCAAGGCGAAGGCAGATTATGTCGAGGCGATGTTCAACAGCCTTGCGCCCAGCTATGATCGGATGAATCGAATCATCTCGCTGGGGCAGGATGTCGGCTGGCGCAGGATTGCGACGCGGCAGGCGTTGCGCTCGACGGCGATGCAGCAGGCGTTGGAGGCGGGGCGGGTGCCAACCGCGCTGGATGTGGCGACTGGCACGGGGGACTTCGCCTTCGCCCTGGCACGGCGGGGTTGCGCGGTGGCCGCACTTGACTTCGCCGCCACGATGCTGAACGTGGGTCGCGCCCGACAGCGGGACGATCGCGACCTCGCCGACCTGGAACTGAGCCTGGCGCAGATTAAAGCCGGATCAGCCACTCCCGGAGTGGCCTGGGCGCAAGGCGATGCGCTACACCTACCCTTTGACAACGCCAGCTTTGATTGCGCGGTTAGCGGGTTTGCCATGCGTAACGTGACCGACATCGGCGCGGCCTTCCGCGAGATGGCGCGGGTGGTACGCCCCGGTGGGCGAGTGGTTTGCCTGGAGGTGGCGCTGCCTACAACGCAGTTGTTGCGGCTGGGTCATCATATTTATACTTATCACCTCGTGCCACTAATCGGCGACCTGCTGGCGGGGCAGGGCGAGGCTTATCGCTACCTGCCCAACTCGATAACCAACTTTCTGTCGCCGCCCGCGCTAAAACAAATTATGGAGCAGGCGGGTTTGCGACGGGTGCGTTACAGTCTACACACCTTTGGCGTGGTGGCAATCCACGTCGGCGAAGTGGCATAACTATATAACGGGAGCGAACTGGAGAAAATGGTGACAGCAAGGAACAATGGTCGGCACATCCAGGAAGTTGAGCAGGACAACGATGAGCTTGAGGTGATAAACGGCGACGAAGACATCCCCGACATCGTGATTCGCCGCTTGCCCACCTATGCCCGTAGCCTCGCTTATATGCTGCAAGGGGGTACTACCACCGTATCCAGCAGTGAACTGGCATCGCGCATCGGTGGCACCGCCGCGCAGATCCGCCGCGACCTCAGCTACTTCGGCGAGTTCGGCAAGCAGGGCAAGGGCTACAACGTCAACTACCTGCTGGAGCAAATCAAGGAAATCCTGAACATGGACCGCGACTGGAACTGCGCCCTGGTTGGCATTGGCAACCTGGGTCAAGCACTGGTTCACTACGACGGCTTCCGTGAGCGTGGCTTCCACATTGTCGCCGCCTTCGACCGCGACCCTCGCCGTATTGCCCGCACCCAGTTGCCCGGCATCGAGGCATACCCAATGGAGCGGCTGGCCGAGGCGCTGAAGGAGAAGCATATCGCCATTGGCATCATCGCCGTTCCCGCCGAGGGAGCGCAGGAGGTTGCCGATGAGCTAGTTGCGGCAGGCATCCGCGCCATCCTCAACTATGCGCCAATCATCGTGCAGGTGCCGGACAGCGTGCGTATACGCCACATAGACCCAATTAGCGCCTTGCAGAGTATGACCTACTATCTTAGCCCGAATAAGATCAAGGCCAAGCGAGTACGCTAGTTTGTAAGTTGAAAGAGGCTACTATCTTGACGATAGTGGTACAATAGATGCAGAGCTATCTCTACCTGTCCAGTGAAGTTAGCTAACATGAACTGGCTGAAAACGACGATTGCAACGAAGTGAGGTATAACCAGTTGCCGAGCAGCTACAAAGGAGACAAACGTACCGCTCGCCAGATTATCTCTGATGAGAAAAACGGTACTATTAACCAACGCTTCCCTGGTCAGTGGGAAAACAGAACCTTTGACGAGATAGACACCGCAGCTAACAATGGCGACAGAGATGCAATCACCGCACGAAAGTTGCTAACCGACAACAGGTTCAAGAAGAATAAGCGTGGTTAGCCGGTAAACCAACATAGCGTCATTATTAACAATGGTTAGGGAGAAGGTCATGGCTAAGGTAATCGAGCAAGTTCATAATCAGAATAGCGAAGCAGTGATAAACAGGTATAGGCAACTTTATGGGGATGCTCAATTTGATGCTGCCCTTAGCCTGCTGTTCCAGCCTCTAACCCAACCCGTATACGGATCCTATTCTACCGATGAGCTTGGATGGCTTAACAAATATGAAACTATGGTTAAGCTATTGCAGCCACTAATTAAGCAGCTATCTACTGCCCATATCAATACGGAACATCAAGCCCTACTGTTCTATTATCTAGGGCTGGCTTCTCATCGTATGGGCCAGGAACAGCGGGCATCTGAGTACACTAGTAAAGCCCTTCATCTTGCCTTTAACCTTAAAGACAACCGGCTGCAAATTAAGGCCCTTTATGAAATCGCCAGTGCATTCTTGACACAACGCGACTATGAGCAGGCGATCAATAGCTATAAGCAGATTGTCGCCCTTGCTCAAAAGACGGACAATGCCGAGGAGGCGGCCTGGAGTCTGGACCGCATCGGCATGGTCTATGGCTATTATCTAGGGGATTTCCAGAAGGGCATTACCTACTTCTATCAGGCGCTAAAGGTAGCCGAACAGACAGATAACGAAGCGTTGGTTAGTAAGTACCGAAGTGAACTGGGCGCAGCCTACCAGCAAGCCAAGCAGTACGAACAGGCAATCGAATGTTACAATCAGGCGCTGAACCTTGCCCGAAGCGCAGGCGATAAGACGGGGGAAGGTGGCAGCTTGTCTGATCTAGGCTCCGCATACCAAGCCCAGGGCAAGCTAAATGAAGCGGTCACTTTTTACCGCCAGGCATTTGAGATATTCGAGCAGAGCGACAACAAGGAAGCCGCATCCCTCATCGCCGATGACTTGGCTGAGGCATATGTGGCGCTTGGTGATGAAGAGAAGGCAGCCTATTATAGTGGGCGTGAAGCGGAGTACGACGCAGTAATATTTGCTTGATGAGCCTCTTACCTAAATAATACGATTGGCAGAGGCGCAGCCGAGGGGCGATGCTGGCCAAAGCGACTAAGCACCGCCGCGCCTAGGCCAAAGCTGAGGGCGAGGAGGTTGAACAACCCACCCAGCGGGGGCAGCGCCAGGTTGAGTAGCACTGAGACGGTGGTGATGATGATTAGCCCGACTGCCAGTGGGATGATCTGGCGGCGGGTGTCGGAGTAGTTAGGCTGACCTAGAAGGCTGGTGATGCGTTCGCCCAGCCACAGGCCAGTAACCACCAGGCTGTAAGCGGCGGCTAGCGCGGCGACCACAATCAGCAACGGCAGCGCGGCAATGCCCACCACGCTGAGGACAAGCAGCACCGCAATCGCCCCCAGCCCTACCGGAATGATGATGGCGGTGAGCAGGCCAATCAGAGTGGCGATGCCGGGCGCATAGTTCAGGGTGATGCTGGTATTGTCCAACGCTCGTGGTGCGAAGTAGAGCAGCGCCACCCCGAAGATGAAGACCAGCGCTACCCAGCTATAGCTGTTGAGCAGGGTGCGGCCTAGATTACGAAGGCGGTCGGCGGGTTCCTGGAAGCGCAGACCAAAGTAGTCGCGGCTCCACTCCACCAGGCCACTGCCACTGGCCGCCACGCTGCCGCCCACATTGGCGTTGTTGTTCGTGTTGACGTTGCCACCCAGGGCCAACGCATCGTGGCCCACGCTGGCGGTGTCGCCCAGGGTGATGTCGCCACCGATGGCAGTGACATTGTTCTCCACCTTGCCGCTGTCGCCCACCACCACCTGTCCACCCACCGCAGTAACCCGCCCCGTAACCGTCCCCAGCACGCGCACATCTGCGCCCCAGGCAGTCACATCGCCGTTGACCGTGGTGCCAGCGGGGATGATAATTACCTTGCCAACTGAGTTCTGACCGCCCTCGCTCGTTTGGGCCATTACCGGGGCATTCAGCAGCACAAAGAGCAGCGCAAGGGCAGCCCCGCATACCCCTGCGCGTTTCATTCGGTGGCCTCCCAGTCTCCCAGGCGGCGGCGGGCAATGCTAACCAGCATCAGCCACAACCCCACCAGCAACGCTGCCAGCAGCAAAGCGCCAATCAGCAGTTGCCAGTTCAGCGTATGCCCCACATCGGTGATCGCCCGCTGCAAGAGCGCAAGACGGGTGGGCGGCGCATCGTTGCCCATCCGCGTGTTCAGGGTCGAGGTCAGCCATAGCCAGGTGACAGCGGCAATCGCCAGGCTAGCGGCGATTGTCGCACTGGCCCAGGCCATTACCTGTGGACGCATTGCCCCCGGCGACCAGGGGAACTTGGGCATTCGCGCCCGATGACTGGCCGCTTCCAGGATACGTGGATGGCGCTCAGGGTGCGCCCCCAGCACGTAATTCTGAGCCGCAACCCGCCGCATCACCGTCGTAGTGAAGGCATCAGGGTCGGGCGGGGCGACCTGCACACGGCCCTCATCCTGCAATATCTGTTCACCCTCGCCCAGCGCAATCCAGAGGCGCACGCAGTGGGGACAGGCCCGCAACAGCTTATCCAGCTTGTCGGCCTGCTCCGGGGTAAGCTGGTTGTCCAGCTTGAGCGACATCAGTTCAAAGCACTCTTGACACCGCATGGCCTTGCGCCTCCTTTCTCTTCATCATATAGTCGGCCAGCATCCGGCGGGCGCGGTGCAACTGGGTCTTGACTGCGCTCTCGCTCAGGTCGGTAGCCTCGGCAATCTCGGCGTAGGACAGATCCTGCCAGTAGCGAAGCACCACTACCAGGCGATACTTCTCCGGCAGCAGCTTCAGCAGGGTGCGAACCTCGGCGCTGCTCTCCTCGCTGAGGGCGTAATCCTCCGGCAGCGGATCGTTGCTCTGCTTCCATAGCGCCACCGATTCCAGCGGCTGCACCGGGTAGCGCCTGCGCCGCAGCATATCTATGCACAGATGCGAAGCGATAGCGAACAACCAGGTAGAGAACTTGCGCTCGGCCTGATAGGTGTGCAATTGGGTGTAAGCCCGCAGGAACGTCTCCTGCGCGGCATCCTCGGCATCGCCGCCACTTGCCAGCATCCGATAGCAAAGGTTGTAGATGGGGTTACGGAACTTGTCCACCAGGCAGGCGAACGCTGATTGGTCGCCGCGCAGAGTACGCTGAATAAGCGTGCGCTCCTCAGCCTCGGCGTTCGCCTGCCCTTCCCCAGCGTCATTCCCGATATTCTCGGTCATGTTCGCGTTATCTCTCCTTACGCAGCGCAACTATTTATACGAAAGGCAGTGCGACAAAGTTTCACTCCGCGTTCAAGTGATTGGGTAAGCATTTACTGCCCAAACAAGGATGTGATTGACGTGCGTCCACTACCGCTCATTGTACATATTGTATCAATGTTTGGCGGACGAGTCAATAGCCCGACCCCTTTTGCGTTCAAGCCATGCCTGGGCGCAAAATACACCTTTAGCATGAAGCGATGGTGCTTGCGCTTTGCTATAATTTGGGCTATAATATACCTGGCGAGGTTAGATAATTATCTAAGTTGCCGCAGTGCCAAATTGATGGGATAACGGGGAGGATGTATGATCAGCGAATCGCCAAAGGCGCAGCCAAAAGGTCTTAGCGCCGACTTCTGGAAGTTCTGGACCGGACAGACAATATCCAACCTGGGCAGCTCGTTCACCGGCTTTGCCCTGCCGCTGCTAGTTTACAAGCTGACCGGCTCGGCGCTCAATCTGGCGATCACCAGCGTGTCAGTGTTCCTGCCCTACCTGCTATTCGGGCTGATTATCGGCGCGTGGGCGGATCGGATTGACCGCAAGAAGACGATGATTATCGCCGACATCGTGCGGGCGGGGCTGATCGCCTCGGTGCCAACCCTGGCGCTATTTAATATGCTGCCCATCTGGTGGATCTACGTGATGGGCTTCCTCAACTCCACTGTCTCGATCCTGTTCGACTCCTGCGAGTTTGCGGCGATCACCAGTCTGGTGCAGCAGGACGATCTGGTAACAGCGAACGGGCGCATCGAGGCCAGCTACTCGGCGGCGGGTATCATGGGGCCGCTGCTCGCCGGTGCGCTGGTGGCATTCATCCCCATCTACGACGTGATGTTCGCCGATGCCGCCTCGTTCATAGTCTCCGCATTCTCACTGGCGCTGGTTACGGTCAGCTTCAACCTGAAACTGGCGAAGAAGGCCACCAGCATCCGCGCCGACATGGCCGAGGGTTTGCGTTACGTGCTACACCATCCGGTTCTACGCAACATCTCGTTGATGATGGCGATGGTCAACTTTGTGTCCAGCACGGTAGGGGCGCAGTTCGTCCTGTTCGCCAAGCAGCAGCTATCCGCCGACGACTTGCAATGGGGTCTGCTCAGTTCGGCGGGCAGCATCGGGGTAATCGTGCTGTCGCTATCGGCGGGACCGCTACGCAAGCGTTTCCCCTTCAGCAAGGTGGCGCTCAGTGCGCTGGCGTTGGAAGGGCTACTGGTATTCGTGCTGTCTTTCGTGCATATCTACTGGCTGGCATTGCCGCTATGGGCAGTAATATCCGGCCTGGGTATTCTGTTCAACATCAACACCAGCAGTCTGCGCCAGGCGATTGTGCCAAACGAGATGCTGGGGCGGGTACGCAGCATTGCTGGCGTGCTGGCCTGGTCGGCCATCCCGGTAGGCACCTTTATTGGCGGCCTGGTGATCCAGAATACTGGCAACATTGCGCTGGTCTACGCCGTGGTCGGGCTGTTGCAAGCCGCCATCCCAGTCGCCTTTGCTTTCACCGCGCTGGGCCACGCCGAACGCTACCTACCGCAGAACCTGAAGCCAGGCGATGCCGAGCAGATAGTTGCGGAGCAGGTTGCGGAGGCAATCGCACCAGGCGCGGCGCTACTCGACGCAGCGGATGCCGGGCAGCGACTTGCCGAACCGGCCGGAGCAGTGGAGGCGAGCTCGCGGTGGCAGAAAGCCGACTGGCGGGCAGAGTAATGAGGCACGAGGCACGAGGTATGAATTTTCGATGGGCATCGGTGTGTTTAATCAGGGCGTATGCGATTCGCCCCTACTCCAATGTTGCGTGTTTCAATTGGCGTGGCGCATAGGTGGGCAGGATGGTGAGATTTGTCCCCACGCGTAGTATCAATGCCCATTGCAAGCACATATGGGGTAGGGGCGAATCGCATACGCCCTTTTGCCAAGTGTTGATGCTAATCGTAGCTACGTCATCTTGTTAGGGCCGCAAAACAATGAAATGCACCCAAGTCGTAGCACAAATAGCGGACAACGAGTATAATAATGGGGCAAATGCAGTGGTAAGGTATCGGTTGATGGAAGGCTGAGGAGATAAATATGCACATGATGATGGGTATGGGCATGGATCAGCAGAAGCCCAAGCGTCCTTTGACGCGGGCAACGTTGCTGCGAATCCTCGCTTTCTTCAAGCCCTATTCTCTTTATGCCTGGGGCGTGCTGCTGACCGTGGTGGTGATGGCCGCGCTGGGGGTGTTGCCCGCATATATCGTGCGGGCCATCTTCGACAACGCGCTCAACCCCGCTCACCCTGATGGCAACCTGCTCGACTGGCTGGTGATTGGCTTCGTCGCCGTGCCAATTATCAGCGGGCTGATTGGCGTGTGGCAAAACTACCTCGGCGTGATAATGGGCCAGAAGGTGATGTTCGACCTACGCAACACGCTATACAGCCACCTGCAACGGCTGTCGCTGCGCTTCTTCACCAGCACGCGCACGGGCGAGGTAATTAGCCGCGTGGTCAACGATGTCAATGGGGTGCAGGATGTGGTGACTGGCACGTTCACCTCGATCCTGAGCAATGCTTTGACCCTGATTGTCACCGCTGTGGCGATGTTCACGATTGACTGGCGGCTGACGCTGCTATCGCTCTGCACCCTGCCGCTGCTTATCTACCCCACCCTGCTAGTGGGCCGCGCCCGCTACCGCATCAGCAAGGATACCCAAGCCAAGTTCGCCACCATGAGCCAGGTTTTGCAGGAGACCTTGAGCATCAGCGGCATTGTGCTGGTCAAGAGCTTTATGCGCCAGGGTTATGAGGTGGCCCGCTTCAGCAAGGAGAACGCCGACCTGATGCGCTTGCAGATTCGTGGGCGGATGGTGGGGCGCTGGTTCTTCATGCTGATTGGCCTGTTCACCGCAGTGGCTCCTGCGCTAGTCTACTGGTTTGGCGGCCACGAGGTGATTGGCGGGCGGATGAGCATTGGCGACATCCTTGCCTTCACCGCGCTGGTGACCCGCCTGTTCATGCCAGTAACAACCCTGCTCAACGTCAACACCGATGTGCAATCCAGCCTGGCGCTGTTTGACCGCATCTTCGAGTATCTGGATGAGAAGCCGGACATCGTGGAGCGGCCCATCCCGATTACCCCGCCGCAACCGGCGCAACGCGCCGAGTTCAATCATGTGGGCTTCAGCTACTCCGACGGCAACCGACCCGCGCTGGCCGACATCAGCTTCACGATGGAGCCAGGCACTGTGACCGCCCTGGTAGGACCGAGCGGCGCGGGCAAGACCACGATTACCTACTTGCTGCCCCGCCTCTACGATGCGACTGTGGGACAGGTGTCCATTGACAGCCACGATGTGCGCGACCTCAGCTTCAACTGGCTGGGCGACCAGATCGGCATTGTCACCCAGGAGACCTTCCTGTTCAACGCCAGCGTGCGCGACAATCTGCGCTACGGCAAGACCGATGCGAACGATGATGAGCTAATCGCGGCGGCCAGGCAGGCGCAGATCCACGACCTGATCGCCTCGATGCCCAACGGCTACGATACCATCGTCGGTGAGCGTGGCTACAAACTGAGCGGTGGCGAGAAGCAGCGCATCGCCATCGCCCGCGTCATCCTCAAGGATCCACGCATCCTCATTCTGGACGAGGCCACCTCCGCGCTCGACTCGCACAGCGAGGCGGCGGTGCAGGCCGCGCTGGCAAACCTGATGCAGGGGCGCACCAGCCTGGTGATTGCCCACCGCCTCAGCACCATCCTTTCCGCCGACCAGATCCTGTTCGTGCAGGATGGGCGCGTCGCCGAGCGCGGCAGCCACGCCCAGCTACTCGCCGCCGAGGGTCTGTACTCGCAGCTATACGAGCGCCAGTTCCGCAATTCGCAGGGCGAGTTCACCGCACTGCCCACCGTGAATGGCAGCAATGGCAGCAATGGGCATACGCTGCTGGTGAAAGCAATGCAGGGCTAGGAAGATGACGAGCAGGCAGAGATGATTGATCATGATAATCTTGAAGAGTTTCGCGATCCGCTGACATATGATGTGGAATGTGATGACTTCGATGAAGACCGTCCTCTCATCGAGCAGTGGGCGGGGTTGCTGGGCGGGCCTCTTCTTGACCTTGCATGTGGCACTGGGCGGATGGCCCTACGCCTGGCGGTGCAAGGCTATCAGATTTCTGGTGTGGATATTATGCCGGAGATGATTGCGCGAGCGCGCCAGAAGGCGGCGGAACGTGCTGTCTTCATCGAGTGGGTGGTGGCTGATGCACGCACGTTCCAGCTCCACAAGCAGTTTCCCTTCATCTATATGCTGGAAAACGCCTTTCAATTCTTTCTGACGCGAGCGGATCAGGAAGCGATGCTGGCTCACATCCGCGAACATTTGCAGCCACAGGGATGTTTTCTCTTTGAAACACGCAATCCCTCGCCACAAAATCTCCTGGAAGTCCGTCATCCAGAACCACAGCATTTCACGATGCCTGATGGCGGGCAACTGGTGGTCACTGAACAGCAATACTACGATCCCATGACCCAAATCCAGCACTACACCTGCCCCCACCAGTGGATCCATTCAGATGGTCAGCGGGTAGAGAAGACGCTTTGCACTGCGCTGCGGTATGTCTTTCCCCAGGAGGTCGAAGCCTTGCTCTACTACAATAGGTTTCAAATCCGTACGTGTTACGGAAGTTGGCAACAAGAACCTCTGACCGCCACTTCTCCCGCGATGATCTATGTCTGCCAAAGACGTGCCTAGCCATTGTCCATACTCTTGTCTCGCTGCTCGACGCGGCTCTACAATTGTATGTAGATTGGCTCATTGGCACAGACGCAGAGGACGCAGAAAAAGCCGACGTTGCATCTTAGCAGCGGCGGCTTCGTTTGTGCCTGCGGAAAGGGGATAACCAGCCAGCGGATGAAGCGGATTTACGGTGGCATCAGCGCAAATGCTGGCATATAGACGAAT
>JBBRMT010000158.1:0-11238 GCA_038230695.1 Chloroflexia bacterium | reverse complement strand
TTCAGTTGAAAGGCACGGAACCAGCGGACGGGAACCAACAATATCAGCAAATAAGGACGACCAACGTTACCAAAAAGGGACCAAATACAGGGACAGCTCTTTCGTGACACATTCGTGACACATTCGTGACACGTTCGTGAAATAAGGCAAAACAGGCACGATCGGATTGACACATATATAGAGGTTTTATTTCCGAACTTTTGGTGATCTGTCGTCGGAGATGTGCTAGAGGGCGCGGCGTGGAAGGTGGCAGGGGAGGGGCAGGAAAGGGCAAGGAAAGGGCGGGGGAGGGCGAGAGCGCGGTAGTGTCAAGGAAAGGTGGAATAGGCAGCAAGGGCGAAAGTGCGGGAAGAGGGGGCAGGAAAGTGCCAGGGTAGGGAGGGAGAGGTAGCGCCAGGGGAGAGGTTCATCAATGGGGAAGGGGAGGCGCAGAGAGGCAAAGGCATAGCGCGGCAAAGGCATAGCGCGGTGGGATGGGCGATACTGGATATAGGGAAACGACGGGAGCGAGGAAAGGGAAGTGACAATGTTGGCAGGGAGATAGCGGGAGGTTAGATCGCTTAGAGGGGGAGAGACACTATAGGGTAAGGCGATATAGCCAAATGGGAGTGGTAGGCAGAGTGTGGCAATGGGAATGGAGCGAGGTCAGGTGATGGGGTAGGGCGAGGTCAGGTGATGGGGGTTGAAGCGAGGTCTGATAATGGGGATGGAGCGAGGTCAGGTAATGGGAATGGAGCTGGGCCAGGCGATAGGGGTAGAGCAAAGTCTAGTGATGGGGGATAGAGCGGGGTCTGGTGATGGAATTGGAGCGAGGTCAGACGATAGGCGCGAGAGGGATGGCATCCAGACATCGGTTAAACATAGGAGAGAGATTACAGGAAGGTCGAGGTATACGGCAAGCGAGGAGAGCTTCGACGCGGCAACACATCAAACGCTAGCTGTCGTACCCAAGAGCCATCCCCTTATATAAAAGCGAAGCGAAAGCGAAACGTGGCCGGAGGGTACAGGTGACCGTCACACAAGATATTCGGGCCAGCGGGCAGGAAACCAGCGAAGCGAAGTGGCGAGGTGAGCAAGCATAGCGACAATTACCACAAACATAGCCAACTGAGATGCGGGTCGCCGCGCCGTCAAGTGGCCGCCGCCCCTTGCCGGTGCGCGGCGGTGGCCAGGGTACAAGATCTGATGAAAGGGGTATCTCATGCTCATGCTAATATCTCCCGATCGAATCCCCGCCCAATTGCGCGGGATCGCCAACCCGCCCACCCAGCTATATTGTCGCGGCGAACTGCTGCCCAGCGATTGGCGTGCGGTTGCGATCATCGGCGCACGCCGCCCGCTACATTCTGCCGCTCAAGTGCGGGCAGAGCGAGTAGCATATCTGGCGGTCGCACAGGGTTTCTGCGTAATTGCCGGGCTTGCCCAGGGGGTAGACAGCTGGGCGCATCAGGCAGCGCTCGATGCGGGCGGTCGCACCGTCGCGGTGCTGGCGGGCGGGGTGGGGATTGTGGCTGAGGGAGTATCCAGCCTCGCTCCACGCATGGAGCGGCAAGGTGCGCTCATCTCGGAACGGTCACCATATTATCGGCCGCAAGCGCCCGACTTCCCACTTCGCAACCGCCTCATCACCGGCATCGCGGCTTTGGTGATCGTGATCGATGCCGATGTGCGGGGTGGCACGATGCGGGCGGTGGAATATGCGCAGGCGCAAGGCCGCCCCATATTCGCGCTGCCAGGTTCGGCGGGGTGCGACCAGTTCATCGCCAGAGGATGGGCGCAGGCGATTGCCACGCCGAGCGAGTTGCGAACGCATCTGCGAGGATTGTAGCCATGTCGTCGATTCGCTTTTCGCTTCGCTGGGGCAGCGGTGGAGCATAATGCAAGCGGAGGGCCAGGACAAACCTGTCCTAGCAACCAGCATAGAACCGAGGCAAGCGCCTAGCGGCGAAAGCAAGGCACAAAAAGCCGTGCCTTGCTTAATCGCCGCAGACAAATAAGTGTAGGGTGTATCGAAACGACACTAAAATACTGGTGTTTCAGGAGGTCATAGCAATGGCAATCTGCTTTAACTGCGGCGAACCACATGAGGATGCCTTCAGCTTGAGGGCAGGTAGATACAACTACTGCTCGACTGATTGCTACCTCGAACACCAACAGACGCTGGCGGCCGAAGCTGACCGCGAACTGGAGCAGGCGATGCGCGCCTGGGACAAGAGGGTCGCGGAGAAGTTCGGCGGCGACGCGGATCTGGCAAGCGCCGCCAATGAGGTATCCAGCTACATTGTGGGCAAGATCGAGGCCTACCAGGGGCCGGACGCTGATGAGCTTACCCATCTCACCAAACTCAATCGGCGCATTCTCAGGGATATCGTGAACGTGCGACCAGTACGCTTCACCAAGAAGATGAGGTCAGCCGCCGCCTCATGGCGCAAAGTCATTCGCGAGGCGCTAGGAATGAGACGCACGAAAAAGCGCCTGCCGCATCGGACCAAAGTGGCGCTGATCATCGGCAAGGTGGGCAAGGCATAACGCCGCCTCACCCTCGCCGCGCCTCTTAGTAATACCAATTATGGTGTATAATGGGGTAGCATAGTAGGAGGTGTACCATGCGCGGTCGCCCACTCAACATTGAATGGCACGAGGATGCTGCTACCCTCAAGCACTTGTACCAACAAGAAACTGACCAGGAAATCCGCCCCCGCCTGCACGCCCTCTGGCTCGCCCGCGAGGGGCATAGCTTGGTTGAGGTTGCCACCCTACTTGCCGTTCACTATAATACCGTGCTGCGCTGGGCCGCCTGGTACCGCAAGGCGGGTCTGCCCGAAGTACGCTTGCATCGTAACGGTGGCAGGCAAGGTCGCCCCGCCAAACTCAGCTCTGAGCAGCAACTGCGCTTGCACGATGAACTTGACCAAGCCCTGTTCCATACAGCGGCGCAGATTAAGCAGCACCTTGCTACTCAGTACCAGGTCGAGTACCGCCGCAGCGGGGTCTACAGTTTGTTGCGGCGGCTGAAGATTGGTAAGAAGGTGCCACGCCCTCATTCGGTCAAAGCCGATGACCAAGCCCAAGAGACTTGGAAAAAAGGGGCTAACCGCGCAGCTTGCCGCGCAGCAGGTTAGTGGCGCAAGCGTAATCGCCTGGGCGGACGAGATGCGCTTCGGGCTACTGGGACATGCCCGCCGCGTGTGGGCCAGTCGTGGTCACAAGCCGGTGGCACCCATGCAGCTGGTATACGAATGCGGCTACCTGGCACTAGCGGTGGATGGGCGGGCGGGTAAGCTGTACTGGCAATGGCAAACGAACATGAAGAAGGAAAGTTGCGCTCAGATCCTAGCGCACTATAAGTATGCGGGAGTGAGCGCGATAGTATGGGATGGGGCGCTGGGCATAGCGCGCATCTGACCAGAGCAGTGGAGGTCAAGCAGCTAATCCAGCCCGCACACTCCCCAGAGTTGAACCCAGCGGAGCGGATGTTTGAAGAGGTGCGGCGGGCGGTGGAGGGGCGGGTGTATGAGAACCTGGCTGCGAAGCAGGGGGCGATTAGCGAGTACCTTGAGGAGCTAGCGGTGGACAGTGCGCGAATACGGCGACTGGCGGGCTGGGTTGGCTAGTGGTTAGCTATGCCAGCCTGCCTGAATTCTCACCATCTCCTTAGCTATTTGGTATAACAGCACAGTACGGGTTGGCTGGCTGGCTGGCGCTGGTGTTGGGGGAGAGGGTTAGCGCGATGCAGGCTTATCTAGCCCTTTGCTGGCGCAAGAAGAAGACTGTAAACAGAACTACTATCAGCAAGAGCGCCACGAGCGAAATAATCAGAATAAGCGTGAGCGGAGACTGGTCAGATGAAGGTAGATTACTGGGCTGCTGAGCGGTAATGCTATCGGCAGTGATTATCTCAGTCTGATCCGGCAGACGTGTTTGTGCAAGATTACCCGCTTGGCTATTGTCAATCGCAAGGGCGTGGCTGCTATCGGTAGAAGCCAATGTAGCCTTCATCCCCTGAGTCACCGGCACGTTATTGTATGAAACCGCAGCCGCATTATCCTGCCCCTGGGCAAACACCGCATTCACGGTCATTGTACCTGCCGCATAGCCCGCGATCGTAACCGTGCTGCTATCCTGACCCGGGTAGACGATTATTCTCTTCTCTCCTATGAGTAGAACCTGTGCATTAGGGATCTCGTTCACCTGCGTACCATCAGGCAAGAACCCAGCACGCCTCCCACTAGAGTCGGTGACAAGCGGATAGACTGGGGAGGCGGTGGTCAGCGCGTTTGAAGCATCGCCGTATTGGTTAAAGTGTTTGGCTAGGTCGATAATTTCATCTCGACACCAGACCGCGCAGTTGATCAGATCCGGTGATGCGAGGATCAGGTCACGCAACACCAATGCGATTTTGCCAAGCTTGAATGTGCCCACGGCCTTGTCGAGCTTACTCTGATACAGACTAATCACCCACTGCTGCATTACATCCGCAGCACAGTTCAGATCACCCTTGCAGCTCTCAAGGTTGTTACCTGTTTCCACGGTGAGCTTGCCGAATTTAATAGCATCGCTAACTTTATTAGCATAATCCACAGCATTCTTATATGGACTGTTCGGCACAAAGTCAAGAAGGGTGCTGAGGACAACCTTTAGCGGTTCGATGCAGGTGCGGAAGCTTTGCGACCCCGATGCAACGTTAAGAGAGTTGATTGTGGCTGCGAACCGGATATCTAGATTGTCGTTGAGGATGATTGTGACGGCGAGGCGACCATTTACGATACGTGGCATCTCGATGTTGGAAATGCGAATCTCGAAGTTGCCATTCTGAATATGCGCCGGACTAATATCGCTCCCGGCATCGGTGCTATTGGACCAGGAGTTGATCGGTTGGGAGAGAAAACCAGTGTCAATAAGGACGTTGACCTTGAACGAACCGGAGCCAGCTGGGAGTGCCTTCGCTGTACCCCGAACAATCAAGGTGGCTGGGAAGTAGGCAATGGGAGGACCATCCCATTGGGGAGTATCCACAATAAAACTCGGGCTGAGTGGCGCGATAGGGGGCGCGGTCGGCGTATCTGTCGGCGTATCTGTCGGTGTGTCAGTAGGTGTATCGGGTGGAGTGTCGATGGGCGGGGCTGGGGTTGGTGGCAGCGACGTATTCCCATTGGTCGGAGCGGTGATGTTGAATGTGCTATTGACGTTGCTCCACTTGATGGTAATGGTAGTGTTGTCGGGGGTCGTTACTGTCATCTGGCAAATCTGGGAGCCGTCGTTTGCCACCCAAAGATCAACCGTGCCACCGATGATACCGCCATTGTATAGATTGGATAGAGCGCTCTGGCTGGCGGTTATGTGATGACAGTCAACCCCGTTAATGTTTTCGCTGGCTGGACTGCCATCGCTCAGACTGGAAGCAGCCTGGTCCACATCGGCATCGGTGAAGGTGTTCCACATCCCGGTAAACTGGCTCAAGCTACTGTTTATGCTTGCGCCGGAGCTGCCCGCGTTGGTAAAAGTTTGACCTCCATCGGTACTAAGATAGGTATTATTTCCGACACTTACAACCTGGACGTTCTGACCAGCGGCACTGATGATCAGATTGCTACTGTTGTTGGCAATATCAATATCGCCCACCATGGTCTTGGCAATGCCAGACGAACTGCCGCTTACATCGAGGTGGTAGCTCCTCGCCGCCCTCATATTGGCTGCGGCTTGCTTCAGCAGCCCGGCGTTATTGGGGTTCGTGTTACTAGCGCCCGCTTCGGTTGGTTGGGCAGGCGGATTCGCTGGAGGGTTGGCTGCTCCTGAAGTGCTGCCATTGTATACATTCCATGTGCCATTCTGGTAGTGTAGAATTATACTGCCACCGACGGCCCAGCCTTCATCCGCCGACACCATATAGAGGCTGCGCCAGGCAGCATCTGGGGCAGGTATGTTCTGCGCGTTGTATTCTGTCCAGTTGCCACCTTGGTAATGGATAATGCTGGTTACACCATTGTTATCGTTGCCTATAGCCCAGCCGTCGTTGGCCGAAACCATATACACACTAAAGAGATTATTGGTAGTAGGGACACTTACCTTTACCCATTGATTTCCATCGTAGTGGAAGACGCTACCCTCCAGGCCGACAATCCATCCGTCGTTAGCTGAAGTCATGGCTATACTGTTGGGGAAAGCCCTATCGGGTAGTTGCATCTCTACCCAGTTGCCATCAGAGTAATGAACGGTACTATGCGAGCTGACTGCCCAGCCCTCGCTTGCTGAAAGCATAGAGACATCCTGAAGGTAATTGGTGTAAGCATAAGATTGTGTCCATTCGCCATTCAAGTAATGCAAAATGGTTGTGCCTGAACCTCCTCCCACTGCCCATCCTTCGTTTGCTGAAACCATATAAACGCTTTGCAGATCAATGCTAGTGGAGACGTTCACCCGGCTCCAACTGCCGTTACTATAGTGCAGAATCGTGCTACTTTTGCCAACCGCCCAGCCTTCATTCGCTGAGAGCATATAGATACCGAGCAACTCACCTGCCGCCGGGTAGGAGTCCGGTATAGCTACCTCTGTCCATGTACCTTGGCTATAATGCATAATAAACGGTTTACTGCCACCTAGTTGTAGGCTGCCACCTACAGCCCAGCCTTCATCTGCTGAGACCATGTAGACTCTATTCAGATTGTAAGCACCCCCTTGCTGCCCAAGCCCAGTGGCACGGGCTATACGTGGTGCTGAATTCACCATCGGAAGTACCATCGCAGCAATAAGCGCAATGGCTATGAAGTAGCTGAACTTTCGGTGGTGAGCATTACGCATAGGTGCATCTCCAACCAGTAATGTGTAAGTATTCTAGTTATTTGTGTGGAAAATAATATCATGCACTGCCGGGTTTGTCAAGTGAGCAATTTGGTGTTTTCAAAACGTACATAAAATGTGCCTCCACTATCGCGCCTACCTCCGCGACCAGCAAGCTGCCATCCACCTCGAAGCAGCGCAGGTTCAGTTCCGCCGCTTTATGTTTGACGTAGGCCGCCAGCAACATACCACGCTCGATCAGCTTCTGCAACGCCTGCGCTGGGTCGCTAGTCTGGCTGTAGCTGCTCAAGAGACGGCTCGTGCGGCAACCACGGCACACCGCATCGGTCGGCACCAGCCACATCGCTTGCTGTTGGCCAGCCAGGTATGGGTAGACACATTCGGGGAACAAACCCGGCCCTTCAGCAATAATCACTTCATCCTGCGGCAAGGTTCTCAGGTCTTCCAGCACCAGTGGGAAACGCTCCGTCCATGACTGAATGACATTCTCGGCCATTGCATCGGGTGAGTGCAACAGCCAGGTTCGTCCATGCCCATCGCCAGAAACGCAGTGAGCGCAGGGCGCTGCTCAGGGCTGCTGTGCCTTAGGGTCCGTAAATATATAATCTCCCGCACTCGCTATGCCACTCGCTATGCCAGCGGTGCCGGGGAGCGTGACGGTAGCCATAAGATAACTTCCTCAGATTGCTGGCAGCAGTATAGCCGATCTGACGTGCCGGAAGTTATACATTTACGGTGCCTTATATGCTCCATCTCCTGCTGGTCGAAGCGGTATAACACTAACAGAAAGGGGGAGCGGGTCAACACCTGCTCCTCCTTTGCTGTTTAGAGAAGATGAAACTGATGATCGAGCGCATCATCAAGCTGATGCTCACCCTGGCAGTAGCCGTCTGCCTCATCGGCCTGCTGCTGACCTACCTGCTGCTGGCGACTACGGCCACCATGATGATTATCGCCCTGTTGAAGAGCCGAGGCAAAGGTCAGGGCTAGCTCCCCATCTGCGGCGTAAGCGGGAGGCAAGGCTAATCGCCTTGCCCGGCCCGCTTTTGTGAAAGAGTTGTAGCAGGCAAAGCCAAACGCCTGCCGGGAAGGAGCCAGGAGGGTGTCCAAAATCAAGCTGTTCTTCGCAGCGCTACTCATCTCCGCACTCGCGGGTGGGGTAGTCATTCTGCCCCGCCTGATGCAGGCGGCGGAACATATCGCCCATGTCGCGCAGGCATTGGGCAAATAGGAGGATCAGGTGAAAGCGATAATCATCAGGGTTGCCACACTCGTCGCAATCGCGCTGCTCCTCGCCAGCGGCAACCCACCAGGCGGCGCGGCAATTGGTGGGCTGACCTTCGCCACGCTGGTATACCTCGCACGCTGCGCTTCCTCTACGGCGCTGCGCTGGTGGCAGGAGCGAAAGGAAGCGCCTGGATGAAGCACATAAAGTTTAGGGTAGCACTACCCCGGCCCTGTCGCGACTGCGGGGCGCTAACCAGGGGGATGGCAAGCGGCACCCGCTACTTCTTTGAGAGCGACGAGCTGTTTGCAGAGAATATAACCGCGCCACTATGCCCGCGCTTTATGGCAGGGGGCGTGTGGCAGATAAAACCAGCATGGCTGAGTATCATCGCCGGGCGTGAGACGAATGCAAAGCGGGCGCTTGATCTCTGGATGGAGCAGAGCGAGCAGGTGGCAATAAGTGACCAGCTAGCGGCCTCGGTCGAGAGGGGGGCGAGATGCGAAAGATTGCAAGATTGGCCGAGCGAGTAATAGCGGGGTTGGTTGTCAGCAGCTACAATCCCCGCTTTTACCCGACATCCAGGGTGAAGCTAGCCCGGCCGAGGCTACGCCGCCGCGCTGGTTGAGAGCGACCGCAGGCAAGGCTCGAGGCCTTGCCCTTAGCGGTCGGCTGGGGTGGGAGCAGGTATGCACAAGACGAAAGGAGAAGCGATGCGAATCGTGGTGACCAGGTTGGATAACGGCCAGCTAAAGCTGCAGTTGTGGGACGAGGATGGCCCGGCTGGCACCCTCAGTGCGGCTATCGAGGGTGCGCCGCCCCTACCCGCCGACGGTTTCTGGCTGAAGGACTGGTCCGAAAACCGGCGGCTGGCTGCCGAGTTCATCGCGGGAGGGCTGATCGAGCCGATTGCAGGTGTGCCTGTGATGCACAGTGGGTTCGTCACCGCCCGCGCCTACCGCCTGACCGCAGCGGGCATGGCGCTGGCAACCGGCCCCATCCCACCGCTAGATGAAGGCTAGCAGATGGCGAGAGCAGGCGGGACAAGGCAGCTGCCTTGCCTTCCGCCCGCCGCGAAGAGGATGTTGGAAAGTAGGGAACCGGCAAGTCTCCCCTTATTCCGAACGTTGGGATTAGGCACGGAACACCGCGATAGCCACCGGGCGCGACCGGCGGGCCGCCCTATCTCTACACCATGGCTGGATGGCTTCGGCTTTAGCAGCGGAGCCAGCCGGTCAAGAGCAGACCCTGGCTAAATAACAGAGGAGAGTGTACCAATGGCAACCAGTACACGCATCGCCACCCTACCGGCAGGCAGTGACAAGAAGGCGGCGATCGCCAGTTCGCCCCAGCCTACGGCTAAGGCCGGGGATGCGAAGGTGCCATCGGTAGCCAGAACGCTTCCCGACGGTCAGGCCAACTGCCGCCTGGCCTGATGACGGGATGTAGTCGAGGTAGTCAAGACCGACCGGGACGCGACGGCCCGGTCAAGATTTACCCAAACGTCGCCTAAGACACGTACCCAGCGGCAAGGCACACGCCTTGCCGCTGGGTAGGGCAGTAACCAGGTCGGATAGCAACGCGGCTTGTCCGACGAGAACAACTATCACCCATAAATGTAGCCCCTAAGCGGGCGAGAAAGGATCTTAACAATGGATACCCAGATCAAGGCAAGTCAGAATGGCAGTAACGGCAACAAGAACAACCAGGCAAGTATCACCGGGCGCATCGGCAGCATCGAGGACGGCGATTTCCACTACGCCACAAGCGAAGCGACCGGCGTAACCACGCCAGTCTTCAACCTCGATGTCGCGCTGAACCCGCCCAAGCAGGAGGGTACCACCCGTGTGCCGCAGACCCAGTGGTTCAAGGCGGCCATCCTCGGCCCGCTGGCCGAGGCGATGGCTAACGTCCTCCAGACTGGGATGCTGGTCACCCTGAGCGGACACGCCAGCTACCGCTCGTGGCCCGCACTGAAGGATGGTGAGCCGATCACCTATACCGACGAGAAGAGCAGCGAGACCAAGCCTGCCTATCAGACCGCAGCTAACCTTGTGGTGGATGCGATCACCTACCACGCCAGCGACGGCCTGTACTATCAGGCCAGTGAGAAGTTTGGCGAAGTCGCGTACGCGGTCGTTGCTCCCCCAGACAGCATTCAGAAGGCGAACATCGTGCTGCGCGGCACTGCCCAGAACATCCAGATGACCAAGGCGACTGAGACCAGCCAGGCGCGGCTCAACTTCAGCGTGAGCGAGCAGTACACCAACTTCAGCGGCACGCCAGCCACCCGCCGCCACAAGGTGACGATGTGGGGCGATCAGGCGATCCTCGCCCATGCCGAGATGCAGGAAGGCGACCGCATTACGGTGCTGGGCCAATTCAGCCCGAACAGCTACACTGACCGGCAGGGCATCTTCCAGCAGGGCTTCAACATCACCGCGAGGGTGCTGGACAACCACGGCCAGAAGCAGCAGGCCGCCAAGGTCGCCGCGCCGCAGGCGGAGCAGCCCGCCCTGGCAGTTACCGCGCAGCCCGCCCCGAAGGCCCGCGCCGCGAAGACCAGCCAGGCGCTGGCGCAGGTCTAACCAGCACAGCAAATCCGCCCGCCGGATGGGGTCGAAAGGGAAGGCCATGCGGGACGTACCCGCCCTCCTGCTCGCCCCCATCCGGCATAGCAACAAATTAATAGCAGCACAGCAGGTGTAGCTCAGTTGGCAGAGCGCCGATCCAGGAGAACGCAGGTTCAAATCCTGCCGCCTGCTCGATAGTAACTGCACAAAGTACGCATAGATTTAGCCCCGCTTGCATGGTGAACAGGCGGAGCTACCCCTTCAAGCACCATTGAGTGGCATAATTAGACGATTTCGCATAAAATACACCTAATCGTCTAATTACGTGTCAGAGGAGGGTGTGATGGCTGACCATATTACCGTGCGAATGTCCCGTCAGCTGGCTAGCCGCATTGAAGATAAGCGGCGACGGCTGGATTATTACCGCCCACTGGGACCCGATGTGGTGCGCTACCTGCACCGCGACCTGCGGGTGGTGCTAACCCACCACTCCACCGCGATTGAGGGCAACACGCTTGACCTCAACGAGACCAGGCTAATTCTGGAGGAGGGTTTGACTGTTGGCGGCCACCCGCTACGTGAGTACATCGAGACGACTAACCATGCCGCTGCCTTCGATTATATGCAGGAGTTGGTAGACAG
>JBBRMT010000157.1:0-11311 GCA_038230695.1 Chloroflexia bacterium | reverse complement strand
TTGGCCCTACGTTAGCCACCCAACTGCCCGCCGCGCTACCATCATGGTTGAAAAATACGATCTTCAAGGTCACAATCTGGATAGGAGCCATAGCGGCGGCGGGAACTGCTGGCGTTCCTGGCCCCACAATTTGAGGCGCGGGAGTGGGCAGCCGATTAGGTTCGTCCTTCACCGTCAATGTCAGATTCGCCCCGGTATAGTAGTTGGTGACAGTAACGTTCATCGGTGGCACAGGTGTGGCGCTTGGCTGGGGCGTGACACCGGGCGCAGGCGTGACGGTCACTTGCACAACTACGTTTTCGCTGCTTACCACTGGCGATGCGCTGACATTGATTATCTGCAATCGTTCACTGCCTGGTGGGGCGGCGGGGGTAGGGCTTGCTTCGGCGAACGCAGCGGTAAGGCCATTCTGCTTACCGTTGTAGATGAAGAATGTGGCAGAGGCAAACACCACCAGCATGAAGCCGACCAGCAACCCCGTCAGCACCCATGCGCTGGTGCGCGGCGGTGGGTAAGGGCGACCAGCCATTGCCGCGCTCTCGGCATCGGTGGGGGTGATCAGCGGCGTACTGGTGTCCAGGTCGTCTTCCAGTTTGAGGCGGGGATTACTCACGATCTTGTTCACTCCTATTCGCTGTGATTTGGCTAATTGCCCCACTGCGGTTGGTGTTGGCGCAATGCCGATGGTCGGTTGATGGTCGGTTTGCACGCTGTTGATCAGTATGTCGGCTTTAGCGAAGGTTGCGGGCGGCTTGATACTGGCCTGCCCCTTGCCAATCGCCCCTGGCGCAATGCCCTGAATGGTGATGATGCCGCTGTTGCCCACCTGCCTGCCCTTGTCATCGAGCAGCCGCACCAGAAGGTTAACCGTTTGTACGTTGTTCTGTCCCTTATTTGCCAGGGTTACGTCCACCGTCACGCTACCGTCGGCCAGAGTATTGACGTTCTGCCCCACAATCGCCAGTTGGTCGGCATAGAAGACGGGTCGGGGGGTGGGCAAGGCTGCCGCGCTTTGCTGCGCCGCCTGCTGATTGCTATGGTTGACTGCCAGTAGAAGGGCAGCAATCACAATCGGGATGCCTACCAGCAGGATGATGGTTAGATAATCGCCCACGCTGCGTCCGCGTTTGGTTTGGGCAGGTGTTTCACCCTTGCGGCTGTAGTCCACCGGCGCGAAAGCGTCTTCCGCCTGCTCCTCGTAGCGGTAGACACTCAGCTTATACTCAAGCTCAGGATCGTCTTCAGGAACGTCGGCAGCCACCTCACGGGCAGCATCATGATCGCTAATTATCCGCTCCACCGGCGCATCGTCCGGTAGACTGCCTAGCCCATCTATCTGGGAGTTGTCCGCCTGCCCTCTCTGTCGCCCGTTTTCGCTCATCAATGCGCCCCTATTCTGCAGATCGTTGTCCCGCATCGAATTATAGCACACCTTAATTCGTGCTGTAAAGGCGAGTTGTGACTTATGCCTCTCAGCCACTGGCGGCTGAACTCCCGATGCTGAACGCGGCCCCACCTTGATTGCTCTTCAGGCTGCAACGCCATGAGTGCAAGGATGGTGCCTGCCTATTTGGTGTATAGTGATCACCCAGCTGAATGTGGATCCGTCACCTACACTCAACCCCTAATCTTTGTTATAATGAGCCGCGAACTGAAGCATATCAGCTGGTTTTGGATATAGCATACAAGAGTAGCATAAATCTTACAGCCTTATACTAATGACCAACACCCTACGAACTCAAAACTCAAAACTCATCACTCAAAACTCAATCGTGTTGTTGCTCTACAGCATCATCGCGGTGGTGATGACCTGGCCGCTGGTCGCCGACCTGAGCGGCCACATTCTGCGTGGGCGGGTAGACGAATATATGTATATGTGGGGCTTCTGGTGGATGCACTATGCGCTCGGCACACTGCACACCTGGCCGTTCCACACCGATATGCTATATCACCCCTTTGGCACCGAACTGGCCTTCCACACATGGTCGCCTCTAGTAACCACACTTTCTATCCCGGTGCAGGATGTATGGGGCGTGGAGGTGGCCTTCAACCTCGCCATCCTCGCTTCCTACATCTTCAGCGCATTCAGTATGTACCTGCTTGTTACCTGTCTGGTGCGCGACCGGCGAGCCGCGTTTGTCGGCGGCCTCGTCTTCGCGTTCTCCACCTTCAAGTTCTACCAGACCACCGGCCATATACACGTAATCAGCACCCAGTTCTTTCCCATCTTCCTGCTGCTCTTCATCCGAATGTTGCGCGAGACTGACCATCGCCGTCGCAACGCCGCCTTCGCTGGCCTCAGTCTCGGCTTCATCTTCCTGATTGACTATTACCAGACGGTCTACGCGATGTTCTTTGCGCTCTGCTATCTCATCTACTACCTACTTGGCATAAACCTCTCTCCCAAAGGGGGAGGCGGGGATGGGGAGCCAGCGGCTGACGGAACACCCACCCCCAACCCCTCCCAGCGGGAGGAGAGTACCCAAGAACCCACCCCCAACCCCTCCCGCTGGGAGGGGCGTAGACGGCGCATCGCTGATCGCCGCGTGCTGCTATCCACTGGCTGGCTAATGTCCATCCTCGGCGTGGTGTTCGTGATTATCGGCTCCCCGCTGCTTATCGCCGATTACATTGCCATTCGCAATGGCTACTATATAAAATGGCCGGGCGAGGATACCTACTTTGCTGACGCAATAGCCTTCTTCGTCCCCGCCAACCCACTGCTCTCCGGCTGGCAGCCAGGCGCGGTGAACTGGTGGGATAGCATGGGCAACTGGGCGGCGCATCCCATCCAGGCTAGCGGCCTGGTGCAGCAGGCGATTGCCTCATTCTACAACGGCACCGAGTCGTGGGTGTTCGCGGGCTATCTTACCCTCATCCTGGTGGCGATCGGCACGGTGCGGCTGTGGAAGCGGCAGCCGGAGTACCGCTTCTGGGTGGTATTCGTGGTCATCTGCTACCTGTTCGCGCTCGGCCCTACTCCCCACTTTGCGGGCAATACCATCACTTTGCCAGGTGATGCCAGCTTCTGGAACGCGCTACCCTTCGTTCATCAGGATGGGGCGGGCAACCCGCAGATGCCTGGACCTTACGCGCTATGGGCGGCCATTCCGGTGCTTAACAACGCCCGTATCCCCGCCCGCTTCGATATGCTGATCACCCTGGGCGCGGGCATTATGGTCGGTTATGCGCTGGCCGATCTGTTTGCGCTCATCCCCCGCCGCTGGCCGCATTTGCGCCCCGCCCTGCTCACCACCGCCCTGCTCTTCCTGATTAGTTTCGTCACTCTGTTCGAGCATTTCGTGCTGCCCTTCCTCGCTGATGGCGGCCATCAGCTTGATGAACCCCGCGCCACCTATGCCGCTATCGCCGCCGAGCCGAACGATTATGCTGTACTCAACCTGCCGGAGTATACCGGCCTGGCCTTCGATATGAGCTACGAACACACCATGTATGAGCAGACCATGCACAACAAGCCGGTGCTGTTCGCTGGTATCTCCCGCCCCCTGCTCGACTTCAAGCCCTACTTTATCCGTGAACGCTACATCAACATCCTTACCCAGATCGCCCCCACCTTGCAGCCGATGGAGCAGAACCTGCAAGCCGCGCTCGCCGATCCCCTGTTGATGAACTTCTACCGTCAGGAGGGGGCGCGGCTACTTTACTATCTGAACATTGGCTATCTGGTGGTTCATCCCCCTGCCCTTGCGCCCAGCGCATTGCAATTCATCAATACCACTCTGCCTTTGCAGCAACTCTACCCTGCCGGCCCGCCGGTGGGTGGCACGGTTGTCTATCGAGTGCTGCGCGACCAACTGCCACCCGTGCAAGTGGATAGCGTGGCGATGGGCGACGATTCCTCGGCGGTGTTCCGTATGAAGGGCTTCGACCGCATCGAGCGTGATACGGCGGGCAATGCGCTGGGCTACACCTGGATGACCGCCACTCAGTCAATGATACTCACGCCGGTACGCGCTCCTGCTGATTACACGCTTAGCTTCACCCTGCGCCCCATGCTCCCATCAGGCGGTAGTCAGACCCTTAGCCTCTACCTCAACGACGAGAGCAACCCCGCCGCCACCATCACGATGAGCAGCCCGAGCTGGCAAACCCAGAGTGTAAGCATTAGCCGCGACCATTGGATAACTGGCCTCAATAAGATGACCATCCGTGCCAGCTATCTCGCCGCGTCCAGTGCAACCCAACTCCGCCCCCTGGCGGTTGCCTTCAAGACGATTACCTTCACCCGCAAATTAAGAGGCCGACAAGTTGTTGCCAACCCCACCAACGTTGTATAATAGCAGCATGAACGAAACCTTTGCCGCCCGCTTGCAAAACGCGATTGAACGCCAGCGCAGCATCGTCTGCGTCGGCCTCGACCCCGACCCAGCCCGTTTCCCCGCTGAGTTGCGCGACCTGCCGCCCGTCGAGGCGGTGGTGCTATTCAACGCCGCGATCATCGCTGCGACCGCGCCCTATGCCGCCGCCTTCAAACCCAACTTCGCCTTTTATGAGGCTTTGGGCGCGGATGGCTGGCAGGCGCTGGCGCAAACCATTGCCCTTATCTCCGCCATTCCCAATGGCCCTCTCGTACTCGGCGATGCCAAGCGCGGTGACATCAGCACCACCGCTGCCGCTTACGCCACTGCTGTTTTTACGCGGCTGGGCTGCGATGCGGTTACAGTTAATCCGTATATGGGCGGCGACAGCGTTGCCCCTTTCCTGAAATATAGCGAACAGGGACGTGGCGTGTTTATCCTATGTCGCACCTCAAACGCTGGCGGCGCGGATATGCAGAATCTAATCATCGCGCATGAGGGTGACAGCATTCCGCTGTACCTAAAGACTGCCCATCTTGCCCGCAATTGGGATGGCGGGCGCGGCATAGTCGGCCTGGTGGTGGGCGCAACCTACCCTGCTGAACTGGCTGCCATCCGTCAAATCGCCCCCCACCTGCCCATCCTCGTCCCTGGCATTGGCGCTCAGGGCGGCGATCTGGCAGACACATTGGCGGCTAATGGCAATGGACCTGCGCTGATTAGCGCATCGCGCAGCATCACCTACGCCGCCCGCGACGGTAGCCTGGCCGACTACGCCACCGCTGCTGGTGAGGCGGCGCGTGAGTTGCGCGATCAATGTGCCGCTATGGGCATTTTAGATTCTTGATTCTAGTGATATAATATGCGAAATACTGAACTCGAACCGTGCCGCTTGCGTATCAATAGAAACTCCCTCGCCCCTGTGGTAGAGGGCTGGGGTGAGGGATAAATGTCTAACGAACTGCAAACGCTGGTACGCAATGTGCAAATAGATGACGTGGTTCGTCTGCGTAAGCCCCACCCCTGCGGCAGCAGCGACTGGCAGGTGGTGCGCCTGGGCGCAGATATAGGCCTCAAATGCCTCGGCTGCCAGCGGCGCGTGCTGCTGCCCCGCGCCGAGTTCGAGCGGCGTGTCAAATCCTTTATCAAGACGGAGAAACCTGCCAGTGAGTAGCCAAAATCAGGTAGCCGAAGGCAGTGCCGACCTCGTAAAAACCGAGCGGCCCGCCCAGCCGATTAAGACCAGCCGCGCCACCGGCCAACTGCCCGAACAGCCGGTGGAAAGCGTACTGCGTAATCGCAATTTCCTGCGCCTCTGGATTGCCCAGGCGCTCTCGATGTCGGCGCAGAACATGATCAACTATATGCTGATCGCCCAGGTTGGCACGATTACCAACGGGTCGGCAGTGGCGGTCAGCGGCGTGATTCTGTGCTTCACCGTCCCCTCGATCATCTTCGCCGCCATTGCGGGCGTGTTTGTAGACCGCACCAGCAAGCAGCGGATGTTGGTCATCACCAATGTGCTACGCGCCGTCTCGATTATTGGCTATATTCTTACCATTCAGCATCCCCTAGGCATACCCTTTGCCTTGCCGGTGGTTGCCACCTTGCCGATCATCTATATTACCACCTTCATCTTCGCTACCATCAGCCAGTTCTTCACTCCGGCAGAGGCGGCCACCATCCCCCTGCTGGTCAAGCGCGAACAGCTGATCTCCGCCAATGCCTTCTTCAACCTCACCTTGACTATCGCCCAGCTTGCCGGTTTCGCGGTACTCGGCCCCATTCTGGTGCGGCTGTTCGGCTACGAGCCGCTCTACTTCCTCATCTTCGCCATGTATATCATCTGCACCGCGCTGGTCTACTTCCTGCCCAAGAATGAGCCAGCCCGCGTTGTGGGCAAGACTGACGGCTTCAAGCAGAACGTCGGCAAGATCGTCGAGGAGGTCAAAGAGGGTTGGAACTTCATCCGTGGCAGTCGGGTGGTGTTTACCGCGATCGTGCATCTTAGCATCGCGGCCACCCTGCTGATGATCCTGGCGGTAATCGGCCCCAAGCTGCTTATCGAGTTCTTTGCGGGCAGCGGAATGTTCCCCAACCCCCTCACTGCGGCTAAGGAAGCAAGCGCCGACCTCATCTACCTGATCGTGCCGGGCGCAGTTGGCATGGTGGTGGGTGTGCTGTCAGTTAGCCGTATCGCTAAGGAACGCAACCGCGAGGCAGTGGTCAACTACAGCCTGCTAGGGGCGGGTGGCACCCTGATGCTGCTGGCAATCGCCAACTTCGGGTTGGGCCTGCTGGGCAACACCGTCCTCGGTCATGGCTTCTCTACCACCACCCTCCTTATCATTCTCGGCATACTTACCTTCGCCCTCGGCGTGATGAACTCGTTCATCCAGGTGCCATCCCAGACTATCTTGCAGGAACACTCGCCGGAGGAGATTCGTGGGCGCGTGTTCAGCGCCTATCAGACCATGCTCAATGTGCTGCTTATCTTCCCATTGCTATTCGCCGCCGTGGTGGCCGACTTTATCGGCGCACTCTGGACTATGGCGATACTGGCTGTAATCGTGATTGCGGTTGGTTCGTACACCACCCTGCTCTATCGTCGCCATGAGGATGACGATGAAGACAGCCCCGGCGCATTGCCGTCCACCAGCAAACCGCAGGAGCTACTCAAGCAGGGCAGTCTCACCACCATCGGCGGCGTAACCGACTACAACGAGACCGATGGATCCAAAGTCCCCGTCCACCTCACTATTAGCGCCGAACAGGACAAGGCGAAAGAGTAACAACCTCACCAAACCCACGCTGCAACTTCTCCCCCGCAAATTGCGTATATTATATAGAGTGTTCGTTAAGCTGACAAAAGCGGGCGGGTAATTCGCCTATACGGGAAGGTGTAATATGCGAAACGAATTTCGCTGGCTTTATCTAGCGACGCTAATTGCAGGTTTGGCGCTAGTCGCCACATCTGCGCCCAGCGACGCTGCCTCTATCCACGCAGGGATAAACGTCAACAACCTCCCAATGGGTTTCTTCGCACAGGCGCAACCACTCACCAGCAGCCCCGACATTGCCTTCTTGCTACTCACTATGGGCGGGATGGGCCTGTTCTTCGAGCTAGCTCACCCCGGTGCAATCCTACCCGCAGTGCTAGGTGGATTGTTTATCATCCTCGCCTTCTTTGCGCTAGCCTCGTTGCCGGTCAACTACATGGGAGTGGCTTTCATCGGCTTCGCCTTCGTGCTGCTAATTGCCGACCTGTTCTGGCCCACCCATGGCATCCTCACTATCGGGGGCATCGTTTCGCTGATGCTTGGTGGGGCGATGCTGATCAATACTGGCGGGATATACGTTGGGGTTGACCCCTGGGTATTGATCACCGTTGCCCTGCTGGTGGGCGGCTTCTTCGCTTTCGGGGTGACAAAGGCGATTCAGGTGCGCCGCAGGCCGCCAGTCACTGGCCGCGAACGGCTAATCGGGCAACTCGCCGAGGTGCGGGTGTCGCTTAAGCCTGGCGGCATGATCTTCCTTGACGGCCAACTTTGGAGCGCGGTTTGTTATGAGGGCGCGGCTCCCGCTGGCAGTATTGTGCGCGTGGTTGCCATCAACGGGCTAACCCTTACCGTGGCGCTTACCGCGCAGTCACAAGCGGACCTACCCACCGCCAGTATGCCACGCTGAGGGTAGAATGTAGAATGTAGAAGGTAGAATATAGGGCAGGTTGCACACACCCGGTCGTAAAGGAGAGAAGCAGATGCAAGTTTTTGCCCAGGGGCTGATACCCGAAGGTTTCCCCACTGGCTGGATCATAATCGCCATCATCGTCGTGTTCTTCCTCTGGATCCTCAGCTCCAGCATGAAGATCACCCAGGAGTACGAGCGGGCAGTGGTGTTCCGCCTTGGGCGGCTGGCTGGGGTGCGCGGGCCGGGGGTGATCTTCCTCATCCCCATCCTCGACCGTATCCGGCGGATGGACCTGCGTACCGTCACCATCGACATTCCCGCGCAGGAGGTGATCACCCGCGACAACGTGACCATCCGCGTCAACGCGGTGCTGTACTTCCGCGTGTTCGACCCCGCGCTGGCGGTGGTGAATGTGCTGAACTTCATGCAGGCAACCTTGCAGATTGCCCAGACCACCCTGCGTAGCGTGCTGGGCCAGTCGGAGCTTGACGAGTTGCTTGCCCACCGTGAGCGCATCAACCAGCAGTTGCAGTTCATCATAGACCAGCAGACCGAACCGTGGGGCATCAAGGTCAGCGTGGTCGAGGTGAAAGATCTGGAGTTGCCGCAGAGTATGCAGCGGGCGATGGCAAAGCAGGCCGAGGCCGAGCGCGAGAAGCGGGCCAAGATCATCCATGCCGAGGGCGAGTTCCAGGCTAGCAAGCAACTTAGCGCGGCAGCGGAGATCATTGGCCGCGAGTCGGCCACCCTGCAACTGCGCTACCTGCAAACCCTGACCGAGATCGCCTCCGAGCGCAACAGCACGATTATCTTTCCGGTGCCGATTGAGTTCCTCAGCCTAATGTCGGGCGGCGCAAACCAGCACAGCAGCAACGGCAGTGTGCCGAAGCCTAGCTCCCTGCCCGCTGATGTAACCGGCCCCGCCCTCGCCACGCTTATGACCGGCGCGGCTGCCGGAGGCAAACCACCCCCACCTGCGATGCCGACTGCCAACACCAGCGAACAGCCGTTGGCCGAGCCGTTCCGCAACCCCAACCCGCCCGCGCCGACTCCCGCGCCGCCTTATTCGCAGCGGCTGGGCATCCCGCCGCAGTATCCACCGCAGCCGGGCCAAGCACAGTATCCGCCGCAGCAAGCGGGCCAACCGCCCTATCCGCCACTAGGCGGGCCGGGCAATCAGGGGCGCTAGGGGCAGCACTCTTGCCATCCAGCCAGCGCGTAGGCAACCTTCCAGCAGGCGGCTAAGGCAGCAGGCTCCAACAATGAGATAAGATCAAGAAAGGAGCGTTAGCAGCGCTCCTTTCTACATCTACTGTATCGTGTCGAAGCCGTTGTGTTCTATCTGCCAAAACACACTGTATGCGTGAGTTTCCACAACAACCTTATCTGCCCCCTGTACGCCAGCAATAGCTAGGTCGTTACGCACGATGGCTGGGGTGACATCAACAAAGAGTACCTGTGGATCAGCAGCGATGGCGGGCAACTGCTTCGCATCAACCAATGCGTGAGTATAGAACACTCCTTTAAGGCTGATCAGAGGAAAGCGCGTCTTCAGCTGAAGGAAGTTCCTCTCTATTTCTGTCTCGGATAGCGGGTCAGCAGTACCAGGTGTCGGACCGATTGACATTGTATAATATGGCTGATAAACCTCGTTCGTAGGTGTCTTGCTTGTATGAGGGTCTTCGTCAATGATGCGGATACGAGTCTGATCAGGCTTCATGCCGTATTTTTGATAAAAGTTGCGGAAGTCAGCCACTGGCATATACGTGCGGAAGACCACTGAAACGTCAGTTTGACCTCCGTATGCCGTTACCTTCGACAATAGCTTTCTGTTAGCATCCACGTAGCTACGGCTGCCATTAAGAGAGTTCTCATCAAATGTCACGGTTGCAGAGGTATCATCAGGTCCAATCCTAACGCCTGTGCTAGACATCCCCGCATTGTCAGCTCCCTTGACCGCAATATAGCGCCAGGCACCAAAGTTGGCTTGATGTACAACAATCAAGCCAGCAGGCGTAGCATCGGTGTGCGCTTGGGTTGAGGGCTGAGTTGTAGCTGCAAGCATCGGCCTAGACTCAGGTACCGGCTGCGTTTGGGCAGGATTGGTCTGGGCTGCAGGCATGGATGTAACAAAGGGTACAACTAGTAGAGCCGCAACTATCACCACGGCGGCAGCAACCAGCATACGTAGCGAGGAAAATGATTTCATCTTAGTCTCCTTTGTATGACAACGATTACATGAGTGAGTCTGCTATGGACACCAATTGATGTCTCCACTCCCTACATCATAGCAGAACTTGTTCAGGTCATCCCTCCACCCGGGTGAGTTACGGGGGGGAGTTTGGTCTAGCCAGTAGTTGGAGGTAGTTATTTGCTTCTGCCCCGTTTGATCGCTGGTATACCATATGGTTTGAATGAAATACCTCGTGTTGGCTGAAAAGATAGAAGGCGACGAGATATCCCCAGTGAAGAAGACCCTAAGCTCGTCCGGATTCGTCTCCATAAGACAAGCGCTTTTTACTGTGCTGCCAAAGTTGGGTATGTTTGTAACTATGGATCCGGAAGACCAGGCACCGTTTGTACATTGAGTGCCATTACCCCAACTGTTGTAGGCATGAAAAGCTATAGCTGGTACACGGTTGTACCCGCCATCATATTCGTGGGCCACAAGCCAATCATGCTCGTTAGGATTCCACCATATATCCGAATCCGTTACCCCCCATGAGCCATAGCCATCGTTGTTACCGAACATGAATCCCCCGGGTATAGTAACGTCTACAATGTTAGGGTTGCCATTGTTGTAGTTCATGTTGTTCGTACCAGGATACTGACCGTGGTAAGTGTTAGGATCTAGGCAGCAGTGATTGAACATACCATTCATAAAGCCGTTCGATCCAACATAGAGCGCATAAGCAATCTGCCCCCGAGTAGCGGGATTGTTGGTCCCAAAGTAGCAAGGTGCCTGTTGGCGAGATGTACATATTTGGTTGTTTGAATCAAAACCCCAAATCGTCCCACGTATAGCGTTTTGCTCAATGGATACATAGAATGGATCGCTAGATGGCACGTCGGTAAAAGTCTGTCTCCCAGTTACGTCGCTGTTGAAACCCCCAGCTACGGCAATTAGCTTGGTCATCTGCCCACGCAGAATGGAGTTGTTCGGTATCAAATAAGATTACGTAAAGCATTGGCAATTATAGCCATATGTGTTATAATGTACCTATGAAACTAAGCATATATGCAAAGAAGCAAGGCATTAGCTACAAGACGGCTTGGCGAATGTGGAAGGACGGCAGGCTTGA
>JBBRMT010000156.1:0-11359 GCA_038230695.1 Chloroflexia bacterium | reverse complement strand
CCTACGCTAAAACATTCTACATTCTACATTCTTCAATCCAACGTTTGGAGGACAAAGCGATGCCTTCAGGGTTCAAACTATCAGATTATCTGGTGCAGAGCGAGACAACCGCGACCACGGCGGCGCAGGGTGAGCTAATCACCGACCGCGAGTTCGAGCGGCTGCGCGACAGCATCTACGACGTAGTGATGCGCGAGATCAATGTCGGCGACATTGCCGCCAAGTTGAGCAGCAACCGCTCATGGATGGTCAGCGACGAGATCCGCGAGAAGGTGGAGGAGGTGGCGTTGCGCGAGAACCGCGTGATCAGCCCCTCGCGGCTGCGGGCGATCCAAGAATACATCGTCAACCGCGTCACCGGCTACGGCCCACTGCAGGAGCTGCTCGACGACCCCACCGTGGACGAAATTATGGTCAATGGCCCTAGCAGCATCTGGGTGGAGCGGGGGGGGCGGGTGGAGGAATTGCCCAACCTGCGCTTTCCCCACGAGAAGGATCTGATGAACCTGGTGGATAAGCTAGTGCGGGCCACCGACCGCCACATTGACGAGAGCAACCCGCGGGTGGACACCCGCATCCCCGAATACCGCGCCCGCGTCAACATTGTGATCAAGCCGATCGCCCTCAACGGTCCCTTCATCACCATCCGCAAACCGCGCCGCAACCTTTACACCATCACCGAACTAATCCAGGATATGGGCAGCATCACCTACCAGGCCGCCTACTTCGTGGCCCGCTGCGTCCACGACCTGCGCCTCAACGTGATCATCAGCGGTGGTACTGGCAGCGGCAAAACCACCTTGCTGAACGTGATGTCCAGCTTCATCCCCAGCGATGAGCGCATCATCACCATCGAGGATACCGCCGAGCTGCAACTGGGCAAGCGCCACGTCCTCAGCATGGAGTCGAAGGCGGCCAACACCGAGGGCAAAGGGGCGATCACCATCCGCCACCTGGTGATCAACTCGCTAAGAATGAGACCCGATCGCATCGTGGTGGGCGAGTGCCGCGCCGACGAGACCGTAGATATGCTGCAAGCGATGAACACCGGCCACGACGGTAGCATGACCACTGTCCACGCCAACGAAGCCGAGGAAGCGCTGTTCCGCCTGGAGACGATGTTCCAGATGTCGGATATGCACTTCCCCCTGCCCGCCATCCGCCAGCAGGTGAGCAGCGCGGTCAACCTGGTGGTGCAGCAGAGCCGTATGAAGGACAAGTCGCGCAAGGTGGTCACCATCGCCGAGGTGCAGGGGACGGAGGAGACCGAGAACGGGGTCAACATCAAGATGCAGGAGTTGTTCGCCTTCGAGCCACGCGGCCAGCAGCTTGACGAAAACGGCAAGCTGATCGGGCGGCTCACCCGTCTGACCACCGATCGGCGCGGGCGACCCGTAGAACCGGACAACTACAAGCTGCGCCTGCTCTGGAAGGAAATGCCCCGTTACGACAACGCGGGCGAGGAACTGCTCGACGATATCCTTCGCCTACAGCGATAGATTTGAGATTAAAGATTAGAGATTAGAGATTAGAGATAAATGCGGCAAGATATTCGCATGCTCTTTAATCTTTAGTCTATAATCTTTAATCTCCCCGAAGGGGGTTGCTTATGAGTACCGAACTTCAGCAATATCTGCCCTGGGCAATTGCCGCGCTGTGGGCGGTGTGCGTCGGCGTGGGGCTGTGGTGGCTGTACGGCGCGACCCTGGTGTGGCTGCGCCGCCAGAGTGCGCTGCGTCAGGTGCGCCAGTTTGGGCGCGACACCATCAGCTCCGCCTACGACACCGGCAGCACGATTGACAGCCTGGGCAGTTGGGTGGCGAACCGCAGTGAAGGCACCATCATCGGCCAGCGCATGGAGCGCACCCTCAGCAAGGCGGAGGTCGGCCTGCCGCTCAATCGGCTGATTGGCGCTAGCCTAGTGGCGATGCCCGCCGTCTTCCTCGTCACCCTGATATTCAGCGCCAGCGCGTTCCTCGCCCTGATTGCGATGCTGCTCACTCCGGTGGTGATTATCTTCTACATATCGTTCCGCTCGCGGCAGCGGGGGACGCGCTTCATCGCCCAGTTGCCCGATGCCTTGCAGACGATGAGCAACAGCTTGTTGTCGATCGGCTCCATCCCCCGCGCCCTTGAACGGGTGGGGGAGGATTCCCGCCCCCCGCTGCGCGACGAGTTCCAGTTCGTCCTCGACCAGTATCGGCTGGGCGGCAGCCTGCGCGATGCGTTGGATCTGCTCTACCTGCGGGTGCCATCCGACGAATTGCGCGAGTTCATTGTCGCGGTGCAGATCGCGGATCGCTACGGGGGCGACCTCGCCAACCTGCTGCGCGAGACCGCCGAGAACCTGCGCCAGGAAGCCGCGCTGCGGGGCGAACTGAGTAGCATCACCGCCCAGGCTTCGCTGTCCAGCATCGTGGTAGCCCTGCTGCCGGTAGCAGTATTCTTCTTTCTGGTTTTCACCAACCCTGATTACATCGCCCCGCTGTTCAGCGGCACCCTGGGTTACTCTGTGCTGGGCTTTGCCTTCCTGCTATGGGCGGGCGGCTTCTACATGGCGCGGCGAATGGGCATCGTTAGGATGTTAGTCGGTGGCGCAAAAGGGCGAACCGCAGTTCGCCCTACGGAAATACAACGTCACCATGGTTAATTAGTACAGTAGGAGCAAGCGATTATGGGCAACTCCGATTTCGTGATTACCACACTACCCTGGGCGGCGGCGGTGTTGTTCGCCCTGGCGGTGATGGTGGCGGTGGCTTACGGTATTGTCAACCTGCAACGCGCCGCGCTGGCCCGCCGCGCCCGCCAGGCGCTGGTCAGCGCGGGCGGCAGCGGGGTAGTCGCCCGCCTCGATGCTGAGGACAAGCGGCGCAAGGGGCGCAGCGACACGCTGACCCAGTTCGTCAGCCTCGGTCACGCGCTGGAGGTTATCCCCGGCCTGGGCAAGCTGGCCGATGGCCTGGCGCAAATGGGCCTCGACGAGCCGCGCAGCCGCCTCAACCAGATCCTCGGCCTCGCCAACCTGCCCCGCCTGATTGACAATGCCGGGTTGAGCGGCAAGGGCATCACCCCCCGCGATGTGGTGGTCGCCAAGTTCAGCGGGCTGCTGCTCACCCTGATCATCGCACTGGTGCTGGGCATCTACCCCACCAGCCTGAGCCGCATTTTCATCTTCCTGTTCATTCTGTACATGGGCTTCTATATGCCCACCTACCTGCTGCGCGAGGCGATCACCAAGCGAGCGATGGCGATCCGGGGCGCGCTCTCCCGCGCCGCCGACGTGATCGCCATGTCGGTCAGCGCCGGTATCCCCATCGAGAAGGCAGTTACCGAATACTGCAGCCTGTTCCAGAACCCGCTCAGTGACGAGTTGAACCGCACCATTGACGCGATCAACGTGGGCCGCAGCAGCCGCGATGCCTGGCTGGATACTGCCGAGCGCAACACTGGCTCGGTTGACGAACTGGCCCGCTTCGCCAACTCGATCGCCCAGGCGCTGGCGCTCGGCACGCCAATCGAGAACACCCTGCGCGGCCAAGCCCGCGAACTGCGTACCCGCCGCCGCCAGTTGTTCCAGGCCGCCGCCGCTCGCGCCCCCATCAAGATGATCATCCCGCTGGTCTTCCTGCTGCTGCCCTCGCTGATGGTGGTGCTGATGGGGCCAATCGCGGTCAAGCTGATCAATGGCTAGCAAGGAGGTCGCCGATGTTTCATCCATCGCCAAACGCTCGTAGGGGCGAACCGTTGTTCGCCCTGCGGCGGCACCACCTTGTGCCAAACGCTCGTAGGGGCGAACCGTTGTTCGCCCGGTGGCGGCTTCGTCCATCGCCTATGCTTAAACGCCAGCGGCGCGGCCAGTCCACCGTGGAATACGCGCTGATTTGCGTCTTCCTGCTGGTCGTTATCTCCGCGACGATACTGCGTTTTGCCAGCCTGCCTGCCGACCTGGGCGAGCTGCTGGTTCACCAGCTGGTCTTTCAACTCGGCCAGCACTGGCACGGGGTGCTGACCTTCTTCTAGCGCGTGTGCATTGCTGGCAAGGATGTAGCCAGGAGTAACCAACTTTACATTAGCAGTGTAAAGCACTTTATCGCCAACCGCAGCGATTGCGGTTATGCTGAGGCCAAAGGCTTTGGTGCAAAGTCAGGACGTAGCAGTAGGCTACGCTATCAGACAGAGGGGTTGGCAATGTCAAGGCAGCAATTGCGCTCAAGTATAATCATGTTCGTGGTGACATTCATCATCGTGCTGCTGGTACTGGGCATTACGGTGCAGAAGCCTGCGCCCTCTGCGACCCCGACCAACCTCCTTTCAGGTGGCGGCACGCCGCTGCCCCAATTCATCGCCGCCAGCCAGGGGGTGTCGCCGTTTGCGGTGGTGGGTAATGGCACGCCGCTGCCCGTCCAGGATGCGCCGGGGGTGGGCGACGACCAGGATATAATCCGCTATCCCGGCGCAGTGTTGGTGAAGCGCATCAACACCGATGTGGTTCACGAGCTTCACTATATTACCACCGACAACCCTGCCGCCGTTTCCGCTTTCTACACCAACTATGCCAGCAAGAAGTTGGGGATGCGCCTGCGCTACAATTACCAGTTCAACGACGATGTGCATGGCTACTATCTTGCCTACGATGACGCGCGCAACGCTGGCTCGATTATCCTCTTCGCCATCTCGCAAAGCTTCGATTTGCCGGTGGGCGGACAGGGCAACCCGACCAACATTACCCTCGATGTCGTCGGCCAGATCGCCATCCCTGGGCAACCCACCCCGACGGCGCTGCCGCTGTTTATCAATAGTCAGTTCCGCCCCTCGCGGTTAGATGGGAGCTAGGCAAATGTTCCAGCGCATCAAGAATAAGCTACGCGGCCAGGCGGTGGTAGAGTTCGCGCTGGTGCTGCCGTTGGTGCTGCTGCTCATCTTCAGCATCCTGCAATTGCTGCAGATCGGCATTGCCCAGTCAATCCTATCCAGCGCGGCCTCCGAAGCGGCCCGCTCCGCCTCGGTGCATAACGACCTTACCTACGTCAATACCGTCCTCGACGGTATGGATTTTGGTTCGCGCACCCGCGAACAGGCGGTGGAGACCATCATTAACGTGCGCGCCCGCAAGGTGCTGCCCATGTTGGCCGACACCAAAGCGACCCTCAGTAGCGAGGGCCATGAGGATGTTGTCACCCTGGAAGCCGACGTGACGGCGCTGCCGCTACTCCCCTTTACCAAGATTACCCTGCGGGCCGTGGGCCGCGCATTTCGCGCCGACTGGGTGGATGCTACTCCGCTGGCCTGGTATCCCCTACAATCCTGCAATCTGGGCGCGGAGGTGGTGCCTGCCCGCCCCACCATCGGCACGGATAACCTCAGCGTCAATATCCACTCCACTACCGAGGACAATAATCAGAGTACCGTGCCGCTGGACAGCAGCGCCGAGGTTCACTGGCACATGGGATCGAACAGCAGCGACACGTCGTGTAATGGCAGCGATAGTTACTCGTGTAGCGGACCGACCGCCGCCTCAGCGGGAAACGAACAGGCATATGCCGAGGTGGATCTTACCGCCAGCGATTGTAACAGCGGCAATCCCTTCCGCCTGTACCTGCCATTTTATCCGCACTAGCAAGGAGTGTAGCCGTGATCGTAGCAAAGCAACCGAACCTCCTGCAGCGTCTGCTGCACCGCGCCCCCCACAAGCGCAAGGGCCAGTCGCTGATCCTGGTTGCCCTCTCGCTGCTGATGATCTTCGCGATCCTGGCACTTACGCTTAACGTGCAGCAACTGGTCAACAGTCGCGCCGACGTGCAAACCGCCGCCGATAGCGCCGCCCTGGCTGGGGCCAATGTACAGGCCCAGGCCAAAGAGCTAATCAAGACCTTCGAGATCCTGCAATTCCTGCGCGACGAAATTGTCGCCCTGATCCAGTCGGCGGCAATCGTGGTGCGCGACATCGGCTACGGCTTCATCGCGGTCGGCATCGGTCTCGATGCCATCCCCCCCTGCTTCTGTGCGGGCGATTGGGCATTTCCCATTGCCGATGCCATAGAAAATATAGCCCAAATCATCCAGAACGTGGCCGATGAGGTAGACTCGCTAACATCCGGCTTCAAACCGGTACTGCAGGGTTTTGAGAAAGCAACCGCCCTGGTTGGCCCTTTCATTGCTATGTACAACGCATACGAATATGGTCAGGCCAATGGTGCGGACTTTACCATCCCGCTGGCAATGCCGATCGGCGTTCCCGGCCAGATCGGCAGTGGCTATCAGGGCCAGAAATTGCCCGACGACTCGACTTATGCAGCCAAGATCAAAGCCGATCAGGCCGACATTGACAACATCAACAATAACATCATCCCCGGTTTGGAAACGAACTACTGGGTGACAGAGAAGACGGTTGATGTGCTATCAATCAAGATTGACGGCACCCAGCAGCTTACCGACGGGCAAGGCGCAGCACATGGCTATCTAGTGGCGCAGGAGGCGCTCGTTCAACCGCAGCAACCGCAGCCGCCCTCTACCGACGCGACCCCCCTCTGCCAGGAGAATCCGTCGAAGATACCATGCCCCCAGATCACTGAAGCGATCCAGGCATCGCAGGCGCAACTCGCCGCTGGCAGCACTGACACGCAGACGGTACAAGCGGCGCAGCAGGCTTTCGACGCGGCGGGCTGCAAGGACAACCCCACACCTACACCTGCACCCGGCCCAGCCCCGAACTGCGGCGACTTGCAGACCGCGATTGACAATGCCCAGCACGTCTACAACCAGGATGTTGCTACCCGCGATGCCGCGATGCAACAGGCTGACGGCTACCAATCGCAGATAAATGATGCCAAGACGCAACGGGATAACGATCAGACTGACATCACCAATAACCAGAACACCATCGAACAGAATCGCGAAAATGCCAACGCAGTTGACGCGGGCGATCTACGTCGCCACGATGTGAGCATGGGCATACCAGGTCTGGAAGGGGTGATGGTGATAGTAGTGAAGAAGGGGCCAACCCCGCTGCTCAACTTTGGTGGCAGTGACCCCGGCCAGACCTGGGCCTCGGCTTTCGGCTTCACTGTGAGTAGCAGCGAACCGCTCTACTCCCACAGCAGCGATACCAGCCTGTTTACACAGGCCAATGGCAGCACTGGCGGGGGGGTGCTGGGCGCACTTGGCGGGGTCTTCGGTTGGTTCGTTGATGCGCTTACCAAACTGGCGCAGGCTGATGCCAACGGGGTAGACAGTGTCAGAGCGGCGCTCAATGGCCTATGCAGCGGCGCGATCTGCGACTTCGTGATTGGGGAGATCGAGGGTCTACCCATCTTCCAGGTGGAGGCTCCTGATATGCACGATGTGCGCCCGCGTCTAATCAAGGTAGACGCAGGCTTCATGAGCAGCGCGGCGCGGGTGGATGGCAGCGATCCCTACGCCGTCGCCAACGAACTCAGCGACGCGCTGCACACTGCCGATACTCTGATCAACACCTGGCACGCCGCTGCCTCGGCTACCGGCCTGGATGCGCCTGCCACCATCCCTATCACCGGCACCTTTGGCCAGTTCGACCCCAGCAACCCCGATAGCTTCTTCTAAGCGGCAAGGAGAGTGGCACGATGCGTAAACGGATTAAAAGCAGGCGCAAGGGGCAGGCAGTGGTCGAGTTCGCGCTGGTGGCAACCCTGCTCGTCACGCTGATGGTCATCTTCCTCTCGCTGGCGGATGCCATCCACATGAAGGCGGTGGCCGACAATGCGGTGCGCGAGGCGGGCCGTCGCGCTATCTTCAACTACGACGGTGATGTTGAGGCGCAGCAGTTGCTCGACCAGATGCTGGCCGACAATAAAACCATGACCGGGGCAACCTGCACTGGCACGATTGACCCTCCGACGCAGGGTCCGAGTCTGCTGCTGTGGACCAACCAGAGCCGCGTGGTGAGGGTCACTTGTGAAGTTCCCTTGCTGATCATCGGCCAGACCTTCCTGGGCCGCGCCTCGCTCCACGTCGAATCGCACGCCACTTTCAACCTCTGGCAGCCTGGCTCGGTATTCGAGTTGGGCGGACTGTAGCAGGAGCGATGCAATGAGTAGCTCACCCCGCCTTCACCGCCGCCGCCTCTCCCGCACCGATGCGATAGGACTGGTGATCATTGTGGCTCTGGCGGTAGTTACCCTCTACCTGATCAACCAGCGCGGCGCTCAAGTTGCCAGCCTGCCCGAAACCACCTTGCCTGCGGCGATCGCCAACTATGCGGGGGGTAGCGGCGACTACGCTGGGCGCGACCTCAACACCGTGCCGCGCTATCCCGGCAGCCGCCGCCTCTATTACGTGGAGCAGGATACGAGCAAAGGCAAATCGTTCAACCTCATTTATGCCAGCGCCGACCCGCTGAAGCAGGTATCCGCCTACTACGAGACCGAGCTACCTAAATACGGCTGGCGGCTGTTCAGCAAACAGGAGAACGCCTTGCGTATGGATTTCACTCGTAACGAGGCAAAGGATGTAATCGGCACTCCGGAGGTAGCGATTCAGTTCGCGGTTGCTGCCGACAATACCACTACGGTGTCCATCATCGCCAGTGAGCCAAAGACACGATGAGCAAGCGACCAGCAAGCGCGCCCCCGCCGCGCGGTGGCCCCAGTTGGCCCAATTACCGTGCGCTCGTGGCAGCGCGGGCGGAGGCCCGCCGCCAGGATGTCAATATCCCCTGGCTACTCTGGCTGATGCTGGTGCAGCCCCGCCTCGCCCTTGCCCGCCTGAAGGAGAGCGGGGCCGCCCCCCTGCTCAACGCCACGGTAGTGGTGTTGCTGGCCGCGCTGGTACAGGCCGCGACCATCTACAGCCGCAACGCGCTGTTCGTCGCTACCCTCAACAACATCGCGCAGCAGAATCCCCGCCTGGGTCTGCCGGGAGTGCAATATCTGCTCGACCCCCTGCTGACGATTGGCCGCCTTGCGCCCGCCACGCTGGTGCTGCTCATTACCGCAGCAGGCGTGCTGCTCTGGCTGCTGATCAGCCTGCTGACCTACGCCTACCTACGGGCGATAGGCGTGGCGGTGTCCTCTGGCTTCCGCAACGTCGCAGTGGTTCTCGCCTTCGCCGCGATGCCGATACTGGCCGAGGCGGCGCTGCTGCCCTTCCTGCTGCTGCTGGATGGTGGCGTACTTTATGCCATCGAAACCAGCTTCAAGCTGCTGCTCGTTCCCTGGACATTGGCGCTGGTCTATCTCGCGCTACGCAGCGTTGGCGCAAAGCGCGGCCAGGCGATCAGCGTGATGCTGCTCGTCTTCTTCACCTTGCAGTTCGTCGTGGCGCTACTCGTCGGCAGCCTACTTTGGCAGTGGCTGGTCGCGCTCATCGCCCAGGTCAGCCCCAACATCAAGTTATAAGAAAAGCTGCCAGCAGATTAGGTTCAAAAGAAAGGAAAGATAGCATGAAATCAAACCGCAACATACAGCAACGCGGCTTGCTCTTGGCGCTGCTGATACTGGGCGTTATGCTCGTTCCGTCGGTCGCGCAGGCAAGTGGGCTGAACAGCCCGGCCGCCTCGCTTGGTGCCGTCAACCTGGCACAGGTTGCGACCCCCAGCCCGACAGCAACAGAAACCCCCTGCAGCCTCCAAATCTGCCCAACAGTCACGCCCACCCCTTGCATCGGCCGCATCTGTAATACAAACACACCGACGGCAACCAGCACCCTCACCCCGACCGACACGCCCACGCCGACGGCTAGCCCGACGATTACGCCGACTGATACTCTCGCCAACACAGCGACTAGCATCCCCACCGACACGCCGACCAACACGCCGACGAACACTCCGACTAGCACCTTCACCCCGCCACCTGGTGGCGGCACTCGTGTGCCGGGGGCAACCAACACGCCCCCCTCGACCAACACGCCGCTAGCCACAACCAGCACGCCGCCCGCCCTTACCGCGACTGCCTCGCCAACCGTAGCCGCGACGACAACCGCCGCGCCGAGCGCAACCGTCGCGCTGCTGCCAACGGCGACCGCCCTGCCCACCCTGGCTGCGCCGACCGTTGCGCCCGCTACCCCCACCAGCGCGGTGCCAATCAGCGTCGGCGCGATTAGCGAAACCTCCGCCGCGGTGAGCAGCACCCAGCTTGCCGGGCCGCTGGAGGCCAGCAAGTCCGCCGATGTCAACGGCGCGGCGGTGGGTAGCAATATCAACTTCACGATCAAGACGCGCAACCGCAGCCGTACCGTCACCCTTACCAACGTGGTCGTTATCGACACGGTGCCGCTGCAACTGGCGATCGACTCAGTAATGACCAGCCGTCCCACCGATGTCAGCGTCAACGGCCAGGTGGTGGTGTTGAAGCTGGGGACGCTGCTGCCCGGCGAAAGCGTGACCACCCGCATCGCCACCACGGTGCGAGCCGACCTCGGCAGCGGGGTGCAGAACATCGTCTACGTCAACAGCAACGAGATCCAGGGGCTAATCGTGAGCATCACCATCGGTTCGCCGCCCGGCCTGCCGCAAACCGGCAACGCCAGCGCGGCCAGCCTGCCGCTGCTGCTGCTCATTGCCGCATTGCTGCTGAGTGGTCTCGGCCTGCTATTGCGTGGGCGGCGGCGGCAGATTGGTTGACGCGCCGAGCGTAACCGTATATAATGCAGCCTGATCAGGGGTGCAGTTATGCCCCTCGACATCGAGAGGATACGCAATGGCCGAACTGACGGTAGATACCCCCCTGCGCGACGGACACTACACCGTTGGGCCGGTGCTGGGGGTGAGCAACTTTGGCATCGCCTATGAGGGGCATGACAATCTGCTCAACCGCCGCGTAGCGATCAAGGAACTCTACCCCGCCGGCAGCCAGCGCAATGGCGGGCAGGTGGTCATTCCGCCGGGGATGCTGCCTGCCACCTGGGAGAAGGCGATTGCCAGCTTCGTGCGCGAGGCCACCACCCTCGGCCACCTCGACAATCCCAGCATCGTGTCGGTCTACGACTACTTCAACGAGAACAACACCGCCTACATGGTGATGAAGTTTATCAATGGCATCACCCTGGACAAGTACGTAGCCATGGCGGGCGGGCGGCTATCGGAGGCGGAGGCAGTCGCCTGCACCGTGCAGGTGGGGCAGGCGTTGGCGACGCTGCACGCCGTCAACCTGCTACACCGCGACATCAAGCCGAGCAACATCATGCGGGCCAGCAACGGGCAGGTGGTGCTGATTGACTTCGGCTCGGCCCGCGAGTTTGCCGCTGACCAGACGGTGATGCAAACTGCGTTCACCACCAGGGGTTTCACCCCGCCGGAGCAGATGGTTGCCTTTGGCCGCAAAGGGCCGTACACCGACATCTACGCGCTGGCCGCTACCTGCTACTACCTGCTCACCGGCACGCTGAT
>JBBRMT010000155.1:0-11377 GCA_038230695.1 Chloroflexia bacterium | reverse complement strand
CGGCTGCTGGGTATGGTGGCGGATACCTATGCTTACCCGCTCTATCAGCACCTTCGACCCCGGCTCGGTCTGCCCAGCTGGGGGCAGGCGACGTACTCGCCATGGACTATCCCTGGCGCGAGGAAGGTGCGGCGTGCATACGGCTACCGCGCCTGGGTCATTCCGCTCGATGGTGCAGAGTTGGACGTATACTGGCTCTCTCCCAGACAGGTTGGCACGCTCTATACTTTCGACCTGGACTACCGGGCGGGGATGCGGCTGCTGCGGGGGCTGCCCTGGCGGGCGCTGGCTGACCTCAGCCTGTGGTTCGCGCACGATGTGGAGGAACTGGCGATTACCATCGAGGGGTATCTGCGGGCGATTGCTGTGGCGAGGTGAGGTCGCAGGGTGGCGCAGGTGCGCGAAGGTCTGCTATCCACCTAAGAACATCACCTGAATTAGCTGGGTCAGGTCATTGCCCGCTTCACTGACAAAGCTGGCTTTCCTCGCACTGTCCACATGAAACTGCCAGCTGTGACTGGCTTTGCTACCATCCATGAGTAACCAGCTTGCAGTAAAAGTAACCAGAACGCCACTGCCGCTTGCATCTCGCTCAACTCTGGTATACAGCGTCACCGTTGTTGTCGCTGTATTCAGCTGGCCCCTAAAATTACCCGTATCTGGCAACCATGCCCCCACAGGTAGCTGAACCACCGCCGTTTTAGTATTGTATCCAGCGATGCCCGTACGACGGTCAGCGCAGTCGCACCGGCAGCGCCTGGAATCCATTGCTCGGATAGACATCCCGCCGCAGCGGCTCCTTGGCACCAGGCTCGATCGTGGTCGTGCGCGTCAGGAGTTCTTCCATAGCAATCCGCATCTCAAGGCGGGCCAAAGGAGCGCCGAGGCAGTAGTGAATACCCGCGCCGAACAAGAGGTTACCCCCTGGGTCACGCTCGAAGCGGACCGCGTCGGGATCGTCAAACGCACGTCCATCACGGTTCGCGGCGATCCAATTGAGCGAGAGCTTCTCGCCCGCGCCGATCTTGCGACCCCCGATCTCCACGTCGTGCGTCGTGGTCCGCCGATTGGCGATCAGGGGGCCGTCGGCCCGCAAAATTTCATCAATAGCAGCGGGCAGCAGTGTCGGCTCGCGGCGTAGCTGCTGTTGCACGTCTGCGTGTTCCGCGAGGTAGTACACGAGGATGCCGAGCGCAGCCGCCACAGTGCCTTGACCGGCGGTCCAGTTACGTAGGAGGCTGACGATTTCCTCGTCGCTCAGTGCCGCACCCTCGGCCGTTGTCACCATGAGGCTGCTGATCAGGTCATTGCTCGCATCCACCCCCGCTTCCCGCCGAACCCGAAGCGCCTCCGTGACGTATCCGGCGAACTCACGAGCCAGTGCCGCCCCCGCCTCTCGGTCCTGCGAGAATGCCGCTTCCTGATTGCCGTGCGTCCAGCCACGGAGATTCTCCCAAGTCTCAGATGACAAGCCGAGGAATGTGCAGAGCGTCTTGAAGAGGAAGGGCTGGGCGAATTCGGAGATGAACTCCACTTCATCACGGGCGAGGAGCGCCTGCAACAGGTCAACCGCGATGCGTCGGCAGCGCGGCTCGAGCGCCATCATCTGTTCAGGCCGGAAATACGGCTCCAGAACGTTGCGGTACCGCGTGTGTTCGGGGGGGTCCATGCCGTTGGGAACGGCGAGGTGCTTGGAAGCGCTGCTGTAGGTCTCTGCATCGGCGAGGACGCTGATAATGTCCTGGTGGCGAAATAGCGACCAGTCCAGGAAGTCGCTGTAGGCGACAGGGCAACGCTCGCGCATCTCATCGTACGCACGCCGCTGATCGGCGAGGACGGAAATATCTCTTGGATCCCAATCGGGGGTTGGATGATCGTTCATGTTCGCTCCTCACATGGTGTCAGATACGTCGCAAATAATATTCAAATCGTTTCATCAGCACTCCTCGGCCCGTAGCTGCCGGGTTACTTAATCGCCATTCTAGGAACGCACCGATTGCTTCTGCATCTCCACCAGTTTGCGGCCCGCCGGGGCGATGCGGTAAATCGGCAGGTTGGTGAGGTTGGGGATGGTGACGAGCAGCGGCGTAGGTGGCCGGTTGTGCGCTGCAGGGCTGAGCAGTGATTCGACGGCGGCGCGAATCTGCTCCTCGCTATGCTCCACCGCCAGGTAGCGCAGTTCGCTAAAGCTGAGGGTCATCTTCCGCAACTGGTCGAGCGCGTCGTCGAGCAGGTACAGCACCTCCCATTCCGCTTCGCTCAGGTGGTAGGCGGCGATAAAGGGCGTTGGTTGGTTCATTGGTTCTCCTTGGCGAGATAAAAGATTAGAGATTAGAGATTAAAGACAAGCGGATGCTGCGATGTTCATCTTTAGGCTTTAATCTTTAGGCTTTAATCTCCGACTGCGGGCAAAGGCCCAGGCGATGAGAGCGAGGGATATCAGCAAGACTGCGCCGGAGAGGGCGACATATACCCAAGTAGCCCCCACATCGCGGAGCGCACTACTGTTGATCGCCAGTTGCAGCAGCACTAGCTGGAAGCCATTGAGCAGCATCAACGCGATGATCAGCCAGCGCATCGCGACGTGCGGCAGGCGCGGGGTGCGTCCGAGCATCAGGCTTCCCTCCCTACGGCGTAGATGTCGCTGCCCCTCACCTCGACCTTGATACGGTTCAGCGGGCGGGGCGGTGGGCCAGCAAGATTCTGGCCGGTGCCAGGGTCGAACACGCCATCGTGGCAGGGGCAGAAGATGCGGTGGTTATCGCCCTGGTACAGCACCGGGCAGAGCAGGTGGGTGCAGCGCTGCTCGTAGGCGACGAACTGGTTGTCGGGCAGGTGGATGAGGATGGCAGGGTAGCTGGGGTCGGGGTAGTGGAAGTTGATCGAGCGGCCCTCCGCCACATCAGCCACAGCCGCGATACGCAGCGCGGGTAGGCCAGCGGTGCGATCCTCCTCGAATACCGCCTTCAGCGCCATTGCCAGCGTGCCGGTGAAGAACGCCGCCGAGCTCAGGCCGAGGAACTTGAGGAACTGGCGGCGACTGTTATCCAACTCCGCAGCGCGGTTGATGGGGAAATCCTGTTGCCATAGCGGGTCGCCGTCCTTCTGTTGAATCGCAGTCGGCTCGGCCATGCTACTCACTCTCCTTCTCGTTCGCCAGCGCGCTCCAGCCGGTCCAGTCGCGGGTCTCCCAGCCAGCCCAGACATCGGTATCGCTCTCGCCCTTTAACTCCTGCTGCCCACCGGCTAGCCCGGCATCGGTAGAGTAACCGGCCTGCTCGCGGTAGTCGAACAGGCGCAGCACCTGAAACTTCTTGGTCTCCCTGGGCGCGAAGACGTAGACGTTGGTCTCAAGCTGCTGGTCGCCAAACTGCCACTGATTGACCGCCTGGCCGGGGTGCTGCTGGATGATCTCGTCGTACTCACCGTAATCGAGCGCCTTGGTCGGGCAGGCGGTAGCGCACCAGGGCTTCTTGCCCACGCTGGTGCGGTCGTAGCACTGGTCGCACTTGATCATCAGCGCCTGCTTGGCCTGATACTTTGGCACGCCAAACGGGCAGGCGATCAGGCAGTTGCGGCAGTAGATGCAGCGGTCAACCGATGCTTGCAGCACGATGCCGTTCTCATCCTGCTTGATTGCGTCGGCGGGGCAGACGTTGGCGCAGGGTGGATTGACGCAGTGCATACAGACGGTGGGGCTGGTTTGCGGTGACCACTCTGTATCCAGCGTATCAATGTAGATCATCGAGGTTCCGCGATGGGTGTCGCACTCCTGGCAGGCGACCATGCAGGCGCGGCAGCCGATGCAGCGCTGCGGGTCCATGAAGTACTTTTTAACCATTAGCATCCTCCCCAGGCTCAAGGCAGACGGTCAGTAGAATTGTGCTGGGTTGCTTCGCCAGCACGCTGTGCTGTACCCCAGGGGCAAGCGCGACCATGCTTGCCGCCGACAACTCGTAGGTATGCGCGGCGGTCATGACCTGCACTTCACCCTCGAGCAGGTGGATTGTCACCACCCCGTTGGCCTGGTGGTCTTTCAATTGACCGCCCGGCGCGAAGACGAACAGCACCACGGTCATAGCGTCGTGCTGGTAAATCGTCATCTGGCGATGCCCATGGCGGGCGGGCAGCGGCTCTTTGCGTAGCTGCTCGGCTATCTTGTGCAAGTCTAGCAAATGCTCGGGGGCGGCGAAGCGCTCCGCCGGACGGGGGCGATGGCGCGTTTCCTTGCCCTGATCCATTTGGTGTCTCCTTTCTATTCGTTACTGGACGTATTTGCGGCTAAAGGTCGGCGGCTTGTAGACGTAGATATGCCATTCATCAGCGGTAACCTGGCGGGCGAACCATGCGATACCCATCCTTGCCCAAACGTCATAGAATGGCTGCGGCTGCCAGCGGTGGCGCACGCCGACTACCGTACCAGCAGCCATCTCCTTGACCGCGATGCTGACTGGCGCGAAAGGGTCGCCCTGGGTATCGTCAATCGGCAACAGGTCTACCCAAGGGATGCGATCGTCGGTAACCTCGGCCATCCACGCGGGCGGTGCGGTGGGCGACTGCGGCGAGGTGAGCGGGGCAGTCAGACCCACTGGCGCAGTGGTGCGTACTTCCACATCACCGCCCAGCGCCGCCAGATGCTCGAGCAGCTCCGCCTCACTCATCCCCGCCATCGCCGCGACCCGCCGCAGGCTGATGCGCGGCGACATCAGCTTACGCATTAGCGGGTTGTTCAGCCGCGCAAAGTCGTGCGGGTTGAGCGAGACTATATACTCCACCGCGCCAGGGATATTATCCAGCGCGACGTTCAGGCGGGTTTCGCCGGTTATCTGGTGGCGCAGCTTAATGGTCTGGTTCATTGATTGTACCTCGCACTCCCCCACCCAGCCTCCCCCTTTGGGGAGGGGTTTTGGGTCAGGCGAACTGTTCGCCAGGCGATGCTTTGGCGACCGGGATCTCGCGCATCGCGTTCATGGTGATGATTGCATCGTCGGGGGCGCGTTCGATGGCGACGGCGCAAACCTTGTACTCGGGGATGCGGCTGATCGGGTCGTAGGCGCGGATGGTCAGGTTGTTGGCCGCCTGCCTGCCGCCCCAGTGGTAGGGGACGAACACGGTGTCGGGGCGGATTGCCCGCGTCACCTTGACTGGCAGATACATCTCGCCACGTCTGCTGCGTAGCCGGGCAATGTCGCCGCGCTCCAGCCCCAGCTTCTGGGCCAGTAGTGGGTGGACCTCGACGTATGGCTCCGGCGCGTTCTCCACCAGCGCGCCGATGCGCCGCGTCTGGTTGCCGCTCAGGTAGTGGAATATAACCCGCCCGGTGGTGTAGAAGAACGGGTACTCGGCATCGGGCATCTCGGCGGGGTGTCCATACTCAATGGCGTTGAAGCGGGCCTTGCCATCAGGGAAGTAGAAGCGCTCTTCGAACAGGCGGGGCGTGCCTTTGCTCTCCAGCGTGGGGCAGGGCCAGAACACACCGTCCTGCGCGTCAATCTTCTCGTAGGTTATGCCGTAATAGTCAGCCTTGCCGCCCTTGGAGGCGACCCGCAGTTCGTCCCAGATCTCACCCGCCGAGTGATAGTTGAACTTGTCGCCGTGGCCGAGGCGGGCGGCCAGGTCGCAGATAATCTCCCAGTCCACCCGCGCTTCGCCGGGTGGGTTGGTCGCTTTGTTGATACGGATGACTCGCCCCTCGATGTTGGTGGTGGTGCCTTCATCCTCGACCCACACGCTGCCGGGCAGCACCACATCGGCTAGCTCGGCGCTCTCCGACATGAAGAAGTCAATCACCACATACAGTTCCAGGTTGGTAAGGGCGCGGCGGATGGCATCCTGGTCGGGCAGCGAGACCATCGGGTTGCTGCAGATGTTGAGCATGGCGCGAATCTCGCCGCGCAGCATCGGCTCAATCTGGTCGGTGATGGTGTAGCCCGGCTGGGGGAAGTCGGCTTCGTTGATGCCCCACACTGCGGCGATATACTGGCGGGCAGCGGGGTCGTCAAGCTTGCGCTGGCCGGGCAGTTGGTCAACCTTCTGGCCGTGTTCGCGCCCACCCTGGCCGTTGCCCTGGCCGGTGAGCGTGCCGTAGCCGCAGCCGGGCCGCCCGATGCGCCCGCTGGCAAGCACCAGGTTGATGTAGGCCATCACATTGTTGCTGCCGTGGGTCTGGTGTTCGATGCCCCGTGCATGACCGAGGAAGCTGGTTTTGGCTGTTCCCCAGATTTCAGCTGCCTCCTCGATGCGGGCGGCGGGGATGCCGCAGAGGGTTGCCACCTGCTTCGGCGCGTAGCGTGCGGCGATGGCGGCGGTCTCCTCCCAGCCGACGGTACGGGCGTTGATGAAATCGTGATCCAGCCAATCGTGGCGGATCATCTCATAAAGGATGGCGTTGGCGAGCGCCGCATCGGTGCCGGGGCGGATCTGCAGGTGCAGGTCGGCGGTGCGGGCGCTGGGGGTAACGCGGGGGTCAACCACGATCAGCTTCGCGCCGCGATCGCGGGCTTCCCACAGGTAGGGCATGGTGAGCGGATGGCACTCGGCGGTGTTCGAGCCAGCGAGGAGGATGGCATCGGCGAGGGCAATGTCGCTCCAGGGGTTGGCGGCGCGGTCCACGCCGAATGCCTTGTTGTTGCCCGCCGCCGCCGCGACCATGCAGAGGCGGCCATTGTAATCAATGTTGCCAGTGCCGACCGCGATGCGGGCGAACTTGCCCATCAGGTACGACTTCTCGGTGGTCATCGAACTGCCAGAGTAAACGGAGACGGCGTTGGGGCCATGCTGCGCTTGGATCTCGCGGAAGCGGCGGGCGATGAAGTCGAGCGCCTCATCCCAGGTGCAGCGGGTAAGCTCGCTACCCTTGCCACCGCGCCGCATCATCGGGTAGGTGAGCCGCTGGGGGTGGTTGATCTGCTGGTAGGCGACCACCCCTTTGGGACACATCCGCCCCTTGTTCACCGGAAAGTCTCGCGGCTCCACGCCGAAGACGTGGCCCTCGCTATCCACCTTCAGGTTCATGCCGCACTGCATCCCGCAGAAGGGGCAGTGGGTTGGCACCAGCTTGACCGCATCATCGGTGGTGGACCAACCGCCGGAGGGCGAGTAGATCGGCTGCATTGCCGCATCGCCGCTGCCGATGTCGGTGGGCCTACGTTCAGTTGCCATTGGGTTTCACCTCATTCTCGCTTACCGGACTGGTGGGTTTAGCATACTGGGTCTGCTGCAAGCCGCCGGGGTTGACCCAACTCCGCCCCGCCAGGCCCACGTATGCCCCAGCGCGGATGACCCGCTTGCAGCGGGCGCAGTAGTCCTGCCAGTGGTGGCCTTCCTCGGGCAGCCAGAAGTTGTAGCCCACCCCGTTAAGCGCGGTTTTCACATCCTCGACGTGTAGCTGCAGGCCGTAAGGTCGGCCACAGCGGGCGCAGTGTTTCATCCCCTGTTCGCTGCCGATCTTGTAGTATAGTTCCACCCCCAGGCTGGCGGGCCGCTGGATGATGTGGAATAGCTTGCCGAAGGGCAGATACAGGAGCATCATGATAACCAGGAACTGGTGGGTCAAGGTGATCGGCCAATGCCATGCGCCGTCGAACCAGATGTCCACCACCGTTAGCATCAGGCCAGTGACCGCGATGCTCATCAGCAGGTGCAGGGGGAGCAAATCGAACAGCACGCGCTGCACTGACCTGAGCGAGCGATCCTGCCAGCGTCGCGAGTAGGCGATGCTGCAACCGATGATCAGCAGCACCGCGAAGTAGTCGAGCGCGTGGAAGGTGTTGAAGCCAATCGGCCCCAGCGCGTTCATCTGCCCCACCTGGAAGCCGAAGATGAAGACCTGGTAGGTGTGCGTACCGAGCGCCTCGAAGTGGATCCAGCCGAAGGTGAGCGGGAAGGTAACTGCGAAGCTGAGGATCACGCCCCAGAAGAGGCACTGGTGCATGATCCAGCGCAGCAGGCTGCGCTGGCGGATGAAGGTCTGGAACAGCAGGTTACGCACGAAGGTGACGGGGATGACCCAGAAGTAGCGACGGAAGTTGGGCCAGGAGAGGAAGAACTGCCAGCTTCTGCGCCACATAACCCGCGTGCTGGGGCGCATCAGCCAGGTGCCGTAGTGGAAAGCGACCGCGAAGGCGGCGAACAGGCTGGCGATGGCGTAGCCGGTTAGCGCGGGGTCGAAGAAGGCGAGCATCCGCGAACCGAGCATGATCAGCAGCGCCAGCAGCGCCATCCCTGCGAAGCCAATCAGTGAGGCGCGGATAGTGGTCTGGCGCGGCGAGTAGCGTGGCACGTTTATCGTGGGTCTTGTGTCCTGCACGCTTGTCTACCTCCTCTGAACCAGGCTGATCTGGACGGCTGATGCGCCTGGCTGTGTGCTAATTATAGCAGAATATCTACTCAAGGCAAGTGAACAAAGGTGTACGTTCGGTAAACAATCATAAAAATCCCCGACTCCCGTGTTAATGTGCGCCATAGCTATGGCTTCAGCCAGCGGGAGGCACCTGTTTTTTACAAAGTATTTACCATTGTATACCAGGTTGTTCACCCGGTTTGATTAGAATGGGCAATGCAGGGCGGCGCTACGATTCTGTCTTACCCAGCCGCAGCGCCCTTCGCCAGAACAGGAGTCCGAGCAAATGAGCGAGGTGTTCGGCTCACCGATAACCCAGCTAATTATACTGGCTATACTCTCGGCGGCAACCCGCGCCTTGTTCATGCGCGAGGGGAGTTCGCCTACCGCTTCAGGGGCGATTGCCATGGCAATCGGCATATTCGTGCTGGGTGCGCTGCAACAACTACCCTTTTCGACCCAGCAACTTACCCAGTTGCTCACCATCGAGGGGCTGATCGTCTGGGCCTTTATCGTGGTATCATATGTAGGCTCTTACCGGCGCGGCGCCTTTCACCTGCATACCGATAACCCGGTTGGCTGCTTCGCGGTTGGCACCTGGGTAGCTGGCACGGCAGTGCTTTGCCGCCTGACCGACATAGTGCTGCCGCAGTGGCGGCCGCTCACTCTGGCGCTGGCGATGCTCGCTGCGCTGATCTGGTTGTGGTTCCTGGCGCTGATTGGCGGTAAGCTGCCGCTGATCCTATCGCGCCCAGCCGACTTGAAAGTGACTGGCATCATCCTGCTGGCAGTGGTCAGCACCCAGTCGGTGGTATTGATGATCGAGCAGTTGTTTCCCCTGCAAGCGCCTGGCTGGTTGGTGCCGCTGCTGATCAGCTTGGGATACGCTTTCTACATAGCTGGCCTAATCCTGATCATCCGGCGCTATGGGGAACAAAAAGGCTGGCGGCTAGCCGACGACTGGGACAACACCAACTGCATCCTTCACGGCGCAATGTCGATCAGCGGGCTGGCCGCGCTGGAATGCCGGGTGATACCGGCCAGCCTGATTGTAGCGACCTGGGTCTGGGCCGCTGCCGTCTTCGTGGTCATCGAGGCGGTAGAGCTGGCCCGCCTCTACGCCAGGGTGCGGGCCTTCGGCTGGCAGCTCGGGGTGTTCGGGTATTCAGTATCGCAATGGGCGCGTAACTTTACCTTCGGGATGTTTTATGTCTTCACCCTGAGCCTATACCGCAGTCTGGGAGTGACCGCGGGTGAAAGCGCATCGCTGGCATTGGTGCAGGGTTTCATCGTTGCTTATGGGCAGTATGTGGTATTGCTGCTGCTGCTTACAGAGCTGGCGCTGTTCGCTAGTAGAAACATCAAAGTACGGCAACTTCTCACCACTTGAGGGGGGTAATATTCAAAATGCAGAACTCGCGTCAATCCTATATCAATCTGGCGCTGGCGACGGTGGCCTTCGCAGTGGCGTTCGCCTCATGGAGTCTAATCTCGCCGCTTGCCAGCCAGATTCAGAAAGACTTCAAGCTGGACAACACCGCGACCAGCGTGCTAATCGCCGTGCCGGTGCTGCTGGGCAGCCTGGTGCGCATCCCCATGGGTATCCTCACCGACCGCTTCGGCGGACGCAAGGTGTTCACCGCGCTGCTGCTGTTTACCCTGCTGCCAGTAGCGTTCATGGGTCTCGCCAACTCGTTCTGGACCTATGTGCTGGGCGGCTTCTTTCTCGGCACGGCGGGGGCTAGCTTCGCAGTGGGTGTGCCGTTCGTCAACCGCTGGTTCAGCCCCGACAAGCAAGGTATGGCGCTCGGTATCTACGGGATTGGTAACATCGGCACCGCGGTCGCGGCCTTCTCGATGCCCGCGCTGACTAGCGCCTTCGGCGGACGGAGCGGCGCGTTCTGGTTCTATCTCATCCCGGTGACGCTGATGGCGATCATCTTTTGGTTGTTCGCCCGCGACGCGCCGGGGCTAGTCAAGCCCAAATCACTGGGCGATAGCTTCGCGGTGCTACGCAGCGAACCGATGGCCTGGCTGCTCAGTCTTTTCTATTTCCTCACCTTCGGCGGCTTTGTCGCCTTCGCCAACTACCTGCCCAAGCTGCTGGTGGATTGGTTCCATCTAACCCCGGCTGATGCTGGCCTGCGGGCGGCGGGCTTCACCGTAGCGGCGACCCTGGCACGTCCCCTCGGCGGCTGGCTGGCCGACAAAGTAGGGGGCGGCAGGGTGCTGACCTGGGTATTCACCCTGGGACCGATTGGGGCGTTGCTGCTTGCCTGGCAGGCGACCGGCCCCGACATCGTGATTGCTACTATCCTATTCCTCTTCACCGCCGTCGGGCTGGGTCTGGGCAACGGCGCAGTCTTCAAGCTGGTCGCTCAATACTTCCCCAGTGATACCGGGCTGGTCACTGGCATCGCGGGGTGCGCCGGTGGGCTGGGCGGCTTCTTCCCGCCGATAATTATGGGCCTGGTGCGCGACAACACCGGCAGCTTCGCGCTCGGCTTCATCTTCCTCGCAGTGTTCGCGCTCGTCTGCCTGGCGGTTGTGTATTTCATGGTACGTAACCGCCAGCCGGTTGCCGCAGTCCAGTAGCCGTTTGGTAGCACACAATAAAGCCGGGGTAGGTGGTGGCCTGCCCCGGCTTTGCTTGCGCGCTTAAGCCACTTGCTACTGGGTGGTGTAGCCACCGTCAACCAGCATGGCGATGCCGGTGACGAACGATGCCTCAGCGGAGCAGAGCCACAGCACCGGCGCGTCAATCTCGTTGGGTTCGCCCAGCCGGTGGATGGAGTGCAGGGCAACGAGCGTATCGTACATCGGCTTGTTCTCGATTAGCCCTGCGTTCTCCAGCATCGGGTTCTTGATGAAGCCGGGGCAGCCTGCGTTGATGCGGATGCCCTGGGCGGCGTACTCATTGGCCGCCGTCTGGGTCAGGCCGATAACCCCGTGCTTGGTCGCCACATAGGCGGCCGCAGTCTCGAAGCCGACTACGCCGAGGATGGAAGAGTTGTTGACGATCGCGCCACCGCCATT
>JBBRMT010000154.1:0-11410 GCA_038230695.1 Chloroflexia bacterium | reverse complement strand
ATGGTGGCGACCGATATTTCACTATAGGCGTAGCGGGTGTCGTGCCCGCCCTGCGATCCGCTGAAGGCGGCGAGGAAGCCGTCGAGGTCGCGCCCGTTGAAGATCAGGCTCTTGGTCCAGTGGATGGTCACGGGTGTCTCATCCACCCACTCGGCGACCGGCTGCGGCGCAGGGTTGCCATCGGCGGGGGTGGCCGCATTGTTGGCCGAAGTCGAGGGTGGGATAAATCCCGCCCCTACCGGTGCATTGAACTTTAGGCTGACCCGCTTCTTGCTGCGCGAGTCGTAGAGGTAAAGGTTGTCGCCGCTAACGTGTACCTGCGGCGCGGTGATGGTCAGCTTGTCGTAGCCGGTCAGCTTGTTGTTGCTGCCCAGCCGATCCAGCACTACATAGTTGTTGTTGGCATCGGTGCTGGACGGCAGAGGGGAGAAGCCGGGGTGCAGGTGCGCCCAGGAGTAGGCAACGAAGCTTTCGGGTATCTGCGAGATCGAGCCTTCGAGCATCTCGCTGAGGGTATCCACAGCGGTATAGATGCGGGTGTTCTCAGGCTGGTAGGGGATGTAGAAGTTGCGGGTGACGGCCAGCGGGTCATCCTTGCCGCGCAATTGGATGGTGTATATCTCGCGGCTGTAATCGCCCCGCGCAATGCCATGCTCCTCCAACATACGGAAGTAGGAGTAGACGATGTGGTAGAAGATGCGCACTGCGCCGGGGCTGATCAGCATCTGCTCGACCGTGCTGGCGGCAGTGGTTAGCTGGGTGCTGCTCGCCTCCGGGCTGGTGGCTTCCAGTAGTCGGCTTAGTTTCATATTATCCTACCTCCGCTCCAAAGAATTGTGCTTCCTGTTTACCCGCCTATCACGTAGCTTCTGCCAGATACCGCGCAACATCTGCGTCTCTTTCTCGCTCATACCCAGCCCGTCCCGTAGCAGCATTGCATCGGTAATATCTAGCACGGCGTTGATGTCACCTCGCCGCATCAAAAGGTCGAGTTCATCAAGATTGAGCGCCTCTGCACCTTTGTGTGGTAGTGGCAACTGCTCCTCCTCGTTTGGCTCCAGTTCTAGTTCACCGCCGCCGTAACTGCGGCCAACCACCTCGGCGAAAGCGAAGGTAAGCGAGTTCAGAAAGGCGGCGGCTACTGTTGGTGCAGGCACTCCGTTGCGTAGCCTGACTCGATGAATAGTGTCGGTCGAAGTGGCGGCGGCGTGGTTGAGGATAATCTTGGGATAGTTATGAATCTGGCGCAACATGAACGCGGACGGCTCCCAGACGGAGGGAACTACGTACCAGCGATTGCGGATGCGACACTTGTAGCCGGTATGCAACCCCTGCTCCTGGCCCTGACGGACATAACTACGCACTGCATCTGGCAAGCGGTCGAATGACACATCGGGAGAGTCGAGCAGGAATGCAGGGGCCTGACTCTGCACGCTAGCCAGCCAATCGGCCTCGCCAAATTGTATCCCCGGTAGCTGGGCGGAGCGGCCCACGATGCGGCGGGTGTAGTCTGCCAGCCGATGCTCGTTCACCTGCTGCTCGGTAAGCACGAAGAACTCGTTCATGCCAGTGACGATGCCCACATCTACCGATATGGCGTGGCCGCTGGGGGTGAGGCGAGGGTCATCGCGCAGGTGACGCAGCAGTGCGATCTCGTCCTCGTCCAGAAAGTACATCGTCCACTTCTGGGTAGAGTGATCCATTTCCTTCGCGCGACTATCCATCAGCACAGAATGTTCATAGCGGACAAGATCATCGAGGTTGTCAAGCTCGGCCACGCGGATGCCTGCGTGTTCACTGCGGCCCCGTTCGCCTAGCAGCAATACGACTTCCTGCTGGATGCCCGCAAACACCAGCTTTTTGAAGGTTATCAGAGTCAGCGAACTGTAATAACGGCTGAGGAAGTAGCGCAATTCGGCAGCGTAGTTGACCTGAAGCAGCTCGGCGGGGATGACCATCGCCATCCTCCCGTTTTCGTTCAGCAGCATGGTAGCGGCAACGAGGAACGGCACCCAGGCATTAGTCAGGCGGTTGGGATGCAAGCCCGCCGATTGCATCAGGTAGAAGGCGATCTGGCGCTGCTCCTCGGCGAAATCCTGATAGCGGATGAAGGGTGGATTGCCAATTATCGCATCGAACAGCCGCTTGTCGGTCAGGTGCGCTTTGCAGTAGGCGAAGAAGTCGCCTATATGCACTGGCACAGCGATGCCGCCAGTGATGGCCTCAGTTCGTTCTATCGCCTTCTGCGCCTCATCTGGGTCAAGCTCGATACCATGCAACTGCGCCGCAATGTCGGCTGGATGCACGCCACATCGAAGCAATGCCGCCGCCGCCGCTTCAAGCACTGCGCCGTCGCCGCAACTCGGCTCCAGCACCTGGGCAGCAGGTGACAGTATCGCCCACCGTGCCAGAAAGTCGGCAATCGGCCCAGGCGTATAGTAGCCACCGCGTAGCTTCTGATATGTGGCGGGGAGTTTCACCTAATGCACCATCCTCAATGCGAACTTTGTGCAATTCTACCATAATTCATGCGGCGGCAAGCCCTTGTACCGCACGCTGTAGATTTCGTAGATGCGTTGGGAGAACCCATCCAGTCGCAGCGGTGAGGCTGGATCAGGAATGTTCGTATTAATAGCCCCGGTAGTCGGATCCCAAACCACCAGCGCAATTGCTTCTGCCATGTAAGGCGGTCCATCCACGCCGTGCCTGCGGGCCAGGCGTTCCAGGGTTTCCACCATTGCCCGCTGCCGTGCTGCAGTAAACGCTGGTGCAGGAATGACGACCATAAAAGCCACCAGTGCATGAGGAAAACGGCTATGCACCGTCGTCGCCTCGGTCGCCAAATCGTTGACCATATTCTGCCAGTTCTTGCCTATGCTCTGTGCGTCATTCAAAGTCTTGCTATCAAAGGCAAAGCGCACGCCATCAGGACGGTAGCATACATCGAAGTTCTGCGGTCGCACTCCGCCGATAATTCGTGTTCCACCAACCTCGACACAATCGGGTAGCGGTGGGGTAAGCGCATTGAGGTTGGTTGGAGCCACGATTGGGATGCCGCCGAGCATCGCTGCCAAAGCCTCGCCCACAGCGCGATCGAACACCTTACCGAAGTCCATTGCATCCTTCTTGTTTAGATTGCTGCCGCCGCTCCACTTTGCGCCCATCGCAAGCAGGTCAGCGGATTCGATCTTTACCGGCGGCATTGGTTGTAGTCTCGGCACTTGTCGCATCTCCTTGATTAACCCGCCACATTGGTAACCGGCACATGGTGATCCCGCAGCCATTCCGGCGTGACCTGGAAGCCGCCGAAGCCGTCGGCGGTGAGCAGGCTGCGCGGGCGCACCGCGCCGAGGATGTAGCCCGACATGATGATGCGCCGCGAGGTCTCCAGCTTGTTGGCGATGCCCGCGCCAAAGCTGAGGTTGGGTGGCGGCTGATAGTTGTCGGTGCAAACGTCGCGGTCTACCACGAAGCCGTCGCGGTAGGCTAGCTCCCGCGCCCAGGTGATGAACGGGCCTTTGGAGGGGCCGAGCATGATCGGCTCACCAGCGGTGATCTTCTCGAAGCCCCGCGCCGACCAGTTGATTGTCACCTGAATCGCCACTTTCATCGGGTCGCGCACCGTGTTGATGTCCATGCCCGCACGGCGGGCCATCTCCTTCATCAGCGCGGCGCTGAAGACGTAGAACTTGCCGTCGCTGCCACGATTGGCAAATGGCTGGATGCCGAGGCAGAGGAAGTAGGAGCGGGCGTTGATGCGCTCCAGGCTGAGGCCCGCCGCGCCGTAGTTGCGCTGCAGCTTCTCCTCCACGTAGCGGCGATCCTGGCGCACCTGTTGCACGGCGGGCTGGTTGGCTTTGGCCTCGTTACGCAACATCTCGGCAACGGTGTTGTTGTAGTGGGCCAACAAGTCGCCCAGCAGCATATAGGGGCGCAGGCTGAACTCGTGGTTGCCCATCCGCACATCGGGGCGATCGCCAGCGCGGGCGGGCTGCATCGTGTAGATGATACCCTCGATGACCGCGAAGTTGGTCAGGCCCAGCAGTTGCTCCACCATACTGAACTGGCGCGGCGGGGGCGCTGGTGGCGCGACCAGACGGGGCTGGGTCAGGCCACGCTGCGACTGGCGATTGTGCGTGGCAGCGCCATTGCCGTTGCTAGCGGGCGGGCGTTGCGTCGCTGAGACAGGAGCGGCAACGCGGGCGGGTTCAGCCTCAACCGATTGCTGCATTGGCAGTACGGTGGTCGCGCCGCTATTAGCGGCTCGCGCTGGTTGCGTTGGCGCAGGTGTGGCGGGCGGGGGCGGCGGGGGCGCAGTGCGCGTGGTGGTAGAGTAGCGTAGCAGGCGCGAAAAGTTGCTCTCCAACCCCGGCTGATCGGGCAGCGGCTCCTGGGGTGGGTTGGGAACGACGATCGGCACCGCTTGCGGATGGGGCAGACTGCTGCTCTGTTGACTGATCTGGGCGTGCGCGGCAACGAGGGTGGGCGGCAGATCATCGGGCTGATGGTCGTGGTTGCGCGATGCGGTTCTCGCGGTCTGGCCGTTGCTGTCCATCTGCTCGGCTACGCTGCTGCCATCCATCTGCTCGGCGTTGTTGTTCAGCAGGGCGCGGACGAAGCGGGTATCACCCGGTTGCAAGCGGGCGCGGCTGTCCTCCGCTGCGGGCGGCTGGTTGGCATTGCTGCGGTTGCCGTGGAAGTCGTAGCTGCCGTCGTCCCAGCCGTGACGTTGACGGCGCTGGGCGTGTTCCTCGCGGGCCTGGTGTAGCTCGTCGTTGCCGCTATGCTGCGCGAACTTGCGGTCGAGCAACCGCCCCAACGTGCGTTCGCTGGTGGCGAAGCTGGGGAATACCTCGTCGGTGACGAATCGCAGCAGCGCAGTCTCCAGCATCTCGTCCTGCAAATCTGCGCTGATCGCCGAGTTGCCAACTGAGGCAAGATAGTCCTGCTGGTACTGCTGCAAGGCGGCGTGCATCGAACGGCCATTCAGGTAGCGGTCTTCGATGATGGTCAGCTTCTCCAGCGGCTCAAGCACGAACTCGTTGCCCACCAGCCGCAAACTGGCCGCAGCATATTGTGTCGCCTGCTCCGGTGAGGGCGCGACAATGGGCGTGTACATCCGCCCACGATATACTACCAGAATGTCGGCCTCGACCATGCTCTCGAAGTAGGTGCGCGGCAGGGCCAGGCGATGGGCAACAGGGTATTGCAACTATCCACCCTTTTCCTGTTCGGCGAACTCTACGTGGCAGAGATACATCTGGCGCTGTTCGCCGCTGCGCTTGTTGGTTAGCACTACATGCAGGAAGTAATTCTTGATCGGCGCACGCAGGTTGGTGATCGGCATGGTCCGCACGTTGGTGTAGCCGGTGAGGGTGCGCTGGGTGGGAGCCTGGCCGCCGACGATGGGACACATGGCATAGACGAGGCCATCCTGTTCGCGGCCACTGGTCAGTGGCGGGCGCAGGCGACCATCGCGGGTCACCAGCTTATCGCGCACGCTGAGGAACAGGGCGCGATTGTCCTCATCCTCGGCGCTGGAGATGCGGTTGGGGTTCATCTCGATGACGTAGCGACGCAGAATGTTCTCCACCGTGTCTTCCAAATCCATGCGGGTGATGGTGAACAGGTACTCTTCCGCGCCCGCTGGCCCAACCCCCACGGTATAGTCGGCTTCAGGGCCGATGCGATCGAAGAAGCCCGGCTGGCCGGTGTACTGCTCTTGTTCGACGTACCAATCGAGGGTGATGCCGCCAGCGGGTGGCTGGGCGCCGGGCGGGCTATAGCCCATCTGCATATTCTGCACTATCTACCTCCTTGCAAGGTGAAATCAGGTTGAGTGACGGCAACGCGAGGGTTGCGTGTGATACCTCTATTATACTATACGGACAGACAATGTAAAGGTTGCCAGGGTTTCGGATCTGGGCAATTGACCGCTGGCTTCTAATAAAAGACTAATTCCTGCGCCGTTCGGTCATATGTGACAATGGGATTACCCGTTATTATGACAGTATTAGTTGTTGACAAATGGCGTATCTTGTGTTATGATATAATATCCCATTATCGCAAACGTTGACAGAGCGTGATGCGACTATGGAGAAGGTGGCAATCTTAGCCACAACTGGCACTTAAAAGCTAATACCAAATAGACGAGCAGAGAGTGTAAATTGAACCAGGGCGGACAGCCAACCGCCCCTACAGAAAACACTTCATCTGCTCGTCTATTTGGTAGAAGAATAGAGACAAAGGAGAAACAGAATGACTAAAACTGGCAATCTCGGTAGCAAGCTGACAGTAGCGCTGGTGATGGCGCTGCTGGTTTACAGCGTTGCCCTTATGCTTCAAGGGCAGGCAGCGGCATCCACTGCGCTTTACCCATCAGCGGGAAACAGCAGTGTGGCCGCCAATAGCGCAGCGGCGAACCCCAATCTCGCGGCTAGCCAGACCAACAAGGTTGGCGACCCCAGCAAGCCCAGCGATGCTCCCGCCCCCATCACCCAGCCAGAAGTACAGCCAGCCAACCCCGCCGACTCTATAGTGATTACTGGCTCGATCGGCATGACCAACCCGGTTCAGAATGGCCGCCTCTTCCGTGGCGGTGTTGCCTCCACCTGTGGCGCACCGAATACGGAGAGTACCCTTGCTGGTAGCTACCACTACAGCATTTACACCTTCACCAACTCTACGGGCAGCACTGCCTGCTATACAGTGAGCCTCAACACCGCTTGCACAGGCAACAATTTCATCTTCGCTGGCTCCTACGTTGGCGCATTCGACCCCAACAACATCCTCACCAACCTGCAAGGCGATATGGGTATCTCTCCCAATCCCACTGGCAGCTATGGCGTAAACGTACCTGCGGGCGCGACTATGGAGGTGGTAGTCGCCGAAGTGACGGCTAATGCAGGCTGTCCCAGCTATGTGTTGACTGTGGATAGCCCGGCAATTGGCGGCACTCCGACCGTGACCGGCACGCCGCTGCTCAATACACCTACGGCGACGCTCACCCCGATCGGTTGCTCGGCGGTTACTCTGCTCACCGATACGGTGGAAATCGTACCCGACCCCTTCTTCAGCAACTCCATCACCGCTACGTGGGTGCAGACTACTACCAGTTCGCACAGCCCCACCCACTCCTGGTTCGTCGCCGAGCCGCCTACCGTCAGCGATCAGCAACTCACGCTCACACCCACTATCTCCCTGCCTGCTGGCTCCAGCAACATCAGCCTCAGCTTCTGGCACATCTGGAGCTTCGAATTCGGTGGCACTAGCTACTACGACGGCGGTGTGCTGGAGTACAGCACCGATGGCGGCGCCACCTGGATTGATGCGGGCAGCCTGATCACCCAGAACGGCTACGGGGGGGTGATTAGCAGCGCCTTCAACAATCCGCTGGGAGGCCGCAACGCTTGGGTTGCAGCCAGCCCAGGCAATCCAACCTATGTCCAGACTGTGGTTAACCTCAGCAGCCTGGCGGGGCAGACCATCAAGTTCCGCTTCCGCATGGGCAGCGACAGCTCGGTTGGTTCCACCGGCTGGAATGTGGATGACATCCAGATCACTGATGCTCCCCTCACCTGCGGCACCCCCAGCCCGACCGCAACCAGCACTGCAGTGCTGCCGACCGATACGGCGACTGCCACCGCAACTGTGGCGGCAACTAACACGCCGCAGCCGACTGCAACTCTGCCGCTGCCAACCGTGACCCTACCGTTGCCAACCATTACCCTTACCACCACTGGCACGCCACTGCCAACCGTCACCATTACTACCACTGGCACGCCGCTGGCAACCCAAACGCCGGGTGGGGCAACTGCTACACCAATGGCAACCCAAACACCTGGCGGTGGCACTGCTACGCCGATGGTCACGGCCACGCCAACTGATTGCCCCAACCCGTTCGTGGACATCAATGGCAACACCTTCTACATCGCCATCCACTATCTGAACTGCCGTGGCGTGATTAACGGCCTCGACTCCACCCACTACGGTCCGGCTGGCACCTCTACTCGCGGCCAGTTCGCCAAGGTGGTCGTACTCGGCTTCGGCACCCCGCTGTTCACGCCCTCCAGTGGGCAGGACTTCGTGGACGTGCCGCCTAGCTACTTCGCTTATGTCTACATCGAAAGCGGCTTCCACGCTGGTATCCTCAGCGGCTACGACACGGCCACCTGCACCGCGCACGGCCTGGGCAACCCCTGTTACCTGCCCAACCTGCCCATCACTCGCGGTCAGCTTACCAAGCTGGTCGTCAATGCGGGCGGCTACACCCTGATTACGCCAGTCGGTGGCACCCAGGACTTTATTGACGTGCCGCCCACCAACGTCTTCTATGTAAGCATCGAGACTGCCTACCACAACGGCATCGTTCATGGCTACCCTGGTCGCCTCTACCTGCCCAACGCCAACATCCGCCGCGACGAGATGGCTCAGATCGTCTACACCGGCATCATCAACCGCCCGCAATTAGGGCTGAGGACTGATGTCCGCACACTGAGTTAAAGCCCAGCAACCCCACCACCTAATCGCGGTGGGGTTGCTGTTTTTGCGCGGCCCTGGGGTGCGTCACGTTCTTGCAGAGCAAGCATTGGTATGTGTTGCCGCCAGTCCAAATTATGCACCCTTATGCTGTTTAACAGTACAAAGATAGTGTTATGATTTAAGGCAGTTCAGCAGGACGAACAAGGATTCACCCCCTACACAAATGGACTCATTTTGGAGTAACTGCGTAAATCCTAAGTTTGTAAAGCTGGGCAAAATAGATTGTTACGAATCGCACATATTTGACAATCTGGCGCTGTTCTGCTAATATAAGCTCAATCTTCGCTATTAGGTTAGCGGCAGTTGATAGGCTAGCCAGGCTGGAGAGAGGCAAAAGAAAGAAGTAGAACCAAGAAAGGTGGACTCGGGTATGCGGAAGTACAAGTTGTTTTTCCCGGTATTGACGCTGGCTTTGGTAGCCAGTTTGCTTGCCGGGGTGTTTGGCACTGTGGCAGCTAGCCCAGTTAGTTCCCCTACGGCTGCTGCAGCCAGCGTTCCCAGTAGCAACAACACCAGCCAGCAGGCGGCGGTCGTCAGCCAGCCTGCATCGAAGACCCCCAACAAGGTAGTAGACGGCGTGGCCTGCAGTGATGTCTACAAGATGGGCATCAACAAGCAGATGAACATCCATGCCAGCCTCATCCTCGCGGCCTGCGGCCTCAACCCCGCCGTGGTCGGCACCGCCAATCACCAGCCCCTCACTGGCGGTAACATGGCCCTGCCCGCTAACTATGGTGGCACTGATGTCAATGTCATCCTCCCCGATGGTGTCTACCCCCATGTTACCCAGTCGGAGACCTTCGTCTGGGGTCATGGCAGCACCGTGGTCGTCAACTACAATGATAGTCGCACCAATGGCTCCTGCTACAGCGGCCTATCCTATTCCATTGATGGTGGCGCGACCTTCATTGCGGGCGGCCCGCTCTGCACCGGCCACGGCACCAACTTCGGCGACCCCACTGTGGTGTGGGATAATTCCCACAGCAAGTGGGTGGCTACCGACCTCGCCACCGGCTGCGGTGGTCAGGGTGTCGGCGCGTGGTACTCCACCAACGGCATCGCCTGGACTGCGGGCGGCTGCGCTCTTAGCAGCGCCAGCGGCGACCGCAACTCCAGCTGGGTTGACAACAACCCTTCCAGCCCCAACTATGGCAACGTTTATAGCTCCTTCAACGACTTTGCAGTGGGCAGTGGTGCGCTCGAAGTTTCGCACTCCACCGATGGTGGCGCCACCTGGTCTACCCCGACCGTGGTGAGCAATGGCGGCACCTTCATGCGCGATGTGCAGATTACTGGCGCACAGGACGGCACCGTGCTGCTGGCGAGCATGGATGAGCATGGCGGTGGTCTGGGGATGCGTACCAATGCCTTCTATCGCTCTAGCGATGGTGGCGCGACCTTCACGCTGGTTTACACCGGCCCCACCTTCTACGGCGCGGGACGCTCGGCTTCCGGCTACTTCGCTGGTATGTATACTGGCGGGTACTGGCGCTACATGAGCTGGGGTGAGCCTGCCTCCGGCCCGCAAATCGGCGGTCAGAACGTGTGGCACTACGTTTACACCGCTGGCGTGAGCGGTGGCGACCCTGGCAACATCGAGTACATTCGCTCGACCGACAACGGCGCAACCTGGTCAGCGCCAGTGCAGTTGAACACTGACACCGACGCGACCAAGGCGCAGTGGATGCCGAGCCTATCGGCCACTACCAGCGGCGCGGTATTCGCAACCTGGTTCGACGAGCGCAACAACGGGCAGACCGCCTGCGCCGCTCCTGGGGTGAATACTCCCTGCTATCAGTATTATGGCCGCCTGTCGCTGGACAACGGCGCGACCTGGCAGAGCGACCAGCCGGTTAGCGACGTAATCAGCCCACTGCCGGCGCAGCCGGACAGCGCAATCCAGCCGCTGTATGTAGGCGACTACAACTACGCAAGCGCGGATGGCAACACGGCTTACACCACCTGGGTAGATGGCCGCGTCATCATCAGCAGCAACAGCCAGCAGGATGTGTTCTTCGACAAGGTAGACGTAACGGTAGGCACGCCCACCCCGACGGTGACTGGCACCCCACCCACCAACACGCCCACCAGCACTGAGACCTCTACCCCGACTCTGACCCCCACCCCCTGCCTCGGCCCCGATCCGATCGTCAATGGCGGGTTCGAGACCGGCACGTTCGCCCCGTGGGTAATCAGCGACACCAACAACACGCCAACGGTGGTGAACACCCAGGCGCACAGTGGCACGTACTCCGCGCTGCTGGGCAGCCTTACTACGCCAGAGCCAACCGGCAACAGCACCATCTATCAGAACGTGGCTGTACCTGCGGGCGGCGGGATGCTCTCCTACTGGTACTATCCCGCGAGCGCCGATACCATCACCTTCGACTGGCAGGATGCCTATGTCGAGAACGCCAGCGGCACCATCCTCGCCACCATCATGCACGTTGACCAGAACACCTCGACCTGGACCAACATGACCTTCGACATGACCCCTTACGCGGGTCAGACAGTGCGTATCGTCTTCCTCGTTCACCAGGATGGCTTCACCGACCCCACTTCCATGTACGTTGACGATGTTTCGATGGCGGCGGTAGTTAGCTGCGCCTCCCCGACCGAGACCGCGACCAACACGCCAGTGCCGCCCACCGACACGCCAGTGCCGCCCACCGCCACCGCCACGATGACCTCGACCAACACGCCAGTGGCAACCGCAACTATGACTGCCACCAGCACACCGATGGTCACGGCCACCCCGACTGATTGCCCCAATGTGTTCGTGGATGTCACTGGCAACATCTTCTACGGAGCCATCCACTACCTCAACTGCCGTGGCGTAGTCAACGGCCTCGATGCCACCCACTACGGT